>DATHHQ010000229.1:0-2120 GCA_035490095.1 Bradyrhizobium sp. | reverse complement strand
CATCAGCGGCTGGATGCGCTCGCCGAAGATTTCAGTGCCGCTGATGAATTCGTCGAAGGTGAGCAGCACGCCCGCCAGGCCGGGTATGGTCGCCATCTCGTCCAGCATCCGCGCCACCTTGGCATGCGAGCCCAGCAGCAGGCCAATATTGATGTTGACCATCGACTTGGGATCGATGGCGTGGCGCACATTGCTGTCGCCGGTCGGATTCTTGTCGGCTGTCGCCTGCTCGACCAGCCAGGCCAGAGCTTCGAGGTCGGCGCCTTCCTTGTACAGCTCCCACTTCGCCTCGGCCTCGGCGTCGGTCTCGCCGGTGATCACCATGGTGAGGGCGTAGGACGCGACCTTGCGGCCGGTATTGGCGGCGTAGGACTGCATGCGCGCTACCGTATCGCTGCAGGCAAGCGGCGTGTTGATGCCCTTGGCGAAGCAGAAATTGTAATCGGCATATTTGGCCGTGAACTCCAGTCCGGCGTCGCTCTGGCCGGCGCAGATGATCTTCATATCGGCCTGCGGGCGGGGGCTCAGCTTGCAGTCGTTCATGGTGAAGAAATCGCCCTTGAGGTCCGACACGCCCCTCTCCCACAGGTCGCGCAGGATCTGGACATATTCCGCTGCGTAGCGGTAGCGGTGCCCAAAGTACTCGTCGCCGGGCCACAGGCCCATCTGGGAATATTCCGGCCGCTGCCAGCCGGTGATGACGTTCAGCCCAAACCGCCCGTTGGAGATCGAATCGATGGTGGCACTCATGCGCGCAGCGATCGCCGGCGGGACGGCGAGCGTCGGCACCGTTGCATACAGTCTGATGCGCGAGGTGATGGCGGCCAGGCCCGCCATCAGTGTGAATGAATCGAGATTGTGGTCCCAGAACTCGCTTTTGCCGCCGAAGCCGCGCAGCTTGATCATCGACAGCACGAAGTCGAGGCCGTAGCGCTCGGCGTTCAGCGTGACCTGCCGGTTGAGGGCGAAGCTCGGCTTGTATTGCGGTGAGGTCGTCGAGATCAGCCAGCCGTTGCTGCCGATGGGGATGAAGACACCGATTTCCATGCGCTCCGATCTCCGGTGAGGGTTGGCTCGGCCGGCCAGATGCAAAACCCGGACCTTCAACCAGTCCGATGACACTCAAACGGTCAGGCCGCTCAAGATTGGACCAGAATGCGCGGCGCGGTCGCGGCCACGACGCCATCGGGGGCGTCATCCCCACCGCGAGCCCCGCTGGCACAGTTTTTGCGAAACTTTTTGCGCGGAACGTTTCAATAAACCGGTCGGATGGGGGTGTCAGATGGCACGGAAATCTTCTGAAACCACGAACAAGTTGAACCGCCGCCTTCTTCTCAAGGGCGCTGCAGCCGGGGGCGCCGTCGTCGCGACCGAGGCGATCGGCGGGTTTCCCACCGTGTGGGCGCAGAACACCAAGGACGTGACGCTGGTTCATGCCGGCGGATCCTACGCGGCGATCAAGGAGATCGGCGAGCAGGCTAGCAAGGACCTCGGCTTCAAGATCGTGATGCAAGCCATCACCGACGACGTCCAGCTCAACCGGTCGCTGACCCAGCCCGCCAGCATCGACATCAACAACATCGACAGCACCAAGCTGCCCTACCTCGTGGGCAAGGGGGTGCTGGCGCCGGTCCCGGTCGCCAAATACAAGCTGTGGAGCGAGACGGTGCCGCTCTTCACCAAGGGCTCGTATCCCAACGGAAAGATGGCCTCGACGCAGGGCCTGTCGCCGATCGAGGCGATGTTCTATGCCGACAAGGACGGCAAGAAGCTCGCCGACAAGCCGACCGAGTTTCTGACCATGTTCCCCACGATCTACAACGCCGACACGCTCGGCATCCGTCCCGACCTGGTCGGCGGGCGCGACAAGGTGACGGCCTGGAAGGACCTGCTCGATCCGAAATACAAGGGCAAGACCGCCCTGGTCGACTACGCGCCGGTCGGAGTCATGGACGTCGCCATGGCGCTCGAGTCGCGCAGCGACTTCAAGTACGCCGACAAGGGCAACATGACCAAGGACGAGATCGACAAGACCATCAAGATCATGATCGACATGAAGAAGGCCGGCCATTTCCGGTCGTTCTGGAGCACGTTCGACCAGTCGGTGAACCTGATGGCCT
>DATHHQ010000228.1:0-9129 GCA_035490095.1 Bradyrhizobium sp. | reverse complement strand
AGCCATTTTGGGAGTTCGTTCGATCCTCACCACAGCCCGGGCAACAGACGATAGCGCACCCGGGCGGTGTAGTCGGCATATTCAGGCAGGCCCGCGATCAGCGCGCGTTCCTCGATCCGGGTGCGAATGGCGAACAGCACGGCGAACAGCGGCGCCATCGCCACGCCCCACCACGAGCCCAACAGCAGCGGCGCGCCGACGAAAAACAGGATGGTGGCGGTGTACATCGGATGCCGCACCCATGCGTAGGGACCGGTAGAGACCACGCGATGGCCGCGCTCGGTCTGCAGCTTGACCACGGGTATCGCGAACGAATTCTCGCGCATCACCCACATGATGAAGCCGGAGGAGAGTATCAGCATCGCCCATCCCAGCGCTCGCAGCGCCACCGGCACATCGGATGCATGATAGCGCTCGTCGAGCCCGATCGCGAGGAACCAGACCAGCGCGGTAAAGCCGAACACCAGCATGAATTTCTTGTCGGCGGCGGGCTGGTCGTGCTGCATCATCGGATGCATCCGCTCGGCGAGCAGTGCCGGATCGGTCCTGGCCAGCCACAATCCGCAGGCGACGCCGAGGAACGCAATCGTGCCCAGGAACACCCACGCCGCCGGCCAGTGCAGCGTGCCTGCGGGCACGAACAACAGCGCGCCCATGCCGACGACCCAGATCAGGTTCTGCAGCAACAATTTGGCGATCATGCCGAGTTCCGGTTCCCCGAGGGGGCACCATGATCGCGCCGTTTTCGGCGAACTTGCGGCGGTTGCCGGAGGGAACACGTCAAAGCGAAACGACCGTCCTTGACTTGGTCCCGCCCGCCGGGAGAGCACTGCGGTCCTGTTTGCCATGCAACAGTCGTCTGTTAACGTTCGACGCGATTCAAGCTGCATACGAAGTCACGCGATCATGAGGGTTTTGGTTACAGGAAGTGCCGGTCATCTTGGCGAGGCCCTGGTCCGCGCGCTGACAAGCTCGCAACATGAGGTCGTCGGCCTCGATATTCTCAGGTCACCTTTTACCACGCACATCGGCTCGATCACAGACCGCGCTTGCGTGAGGCAATGCATGCAGGACGTGCGGGCCGTCTTTCATGCTGCCACCCTTCACAAGC
Organism: Bradyrhizobium sp.; assembly: GCA_035490095.1. Classification (GTDB taxonomy): domain Bacteria; phylum Pseudomonadota; class Alphaproteobacteria; order Rhizobiales; family Xanthobacteraceae; genus Bradyrhizobium. The sequence continues at coordinate 8,018 of DATHHQ010000228.1, read as the reverse complement.
CTCACGTCGCCACGCATCGCCGGCAGGACTTCATCGACACCAATGTCACCGGCACGCTCAATCTGCTGGAAGAAGCGGTGGCGGCGGGCGTAGAATCTTTTGTCTACACCAGCACGACCAGCGTCTTCGGCGATGCCCTTGTGCCGCCACCTGGCGCCGCGGCCGCGTGGGTGACCGAGGAGGTCACGCCGGTGCCGAAGAATATCTACGGCGTGACCAAGGCTGCAGCGGAGGATCTCTGCCAGCTGTTCCATCGAAACCAGGCACTTGCCTGCGTCGTGCTGCGCACGTCGCGCTTTTTCCCCGAACAAGACGATAACAGGGATGTGCGGGAGGCCTACCCGGACGATAACGTCAAGATGAATGAATATCTCCACAGGCGCGTCGCGATCGAAGATGTCGTGACCGCACATCTGCTGGCCTCCGAGCGTGCGCCAGCGCTGGGCTTTCGCAAATACATCGTCAGCGCAACCACGCCGTTCCAGCCTGACGATCTGTTGGCTCTGCGTGTCGACGCACCGCGCGTCGTGCGGCAGCGCGTTCCGGATTATGAAGCCGAGTACGAGCGCCGGGGCTGGAAAATGTTTCCGAGCATCGGACGGGTTTACGTCAACGATCGTGCGCAACGTGAGCTTGGCTGGCAACCGCGATATAACTTCAATGACCTCATCGGCCGGCTGAGAGCAGGCGACGATTTGAGAGGTCCTCTGGCGCGGATGGTTGGATCGAAGGGTTATCACGCCGGGGCGTTTGCCGACGGGCCCTATCCGGTCGAATAAGTGCCGTCGAAGGATGGTGCTTCACACCATCACCCTTGATCACCCTTGGCGCGCGAGTGCTCGCATCTCCAGCGATGATCGCGCACGCGGGGTCACGCGCCGAAGCCCGCCCTCAGGCGAGTTGGTCGATCCGCGTTCCCTGGCCTGGGGGCAGGGGGGCCCTTACCGTCGGCTGGACACCGCGTGTGTCGGCATCATCGGCGGTCTTCGGCTCCGGCGCCTTCCACTGAATGAGCTCAGGCGCTTTCACGACGAGCGTTGGTATGACACTCGAAACACTCATGGGAATATCCTTTTGTCAGATCCTGTTTCAGATCCTTGGGCTTCGTTACCCCCGAACTGTGACGGGGCGCAGACGAAGGCTTTATGAATCCGACCTGCCGATCGCGTGCGATCTGGGCTATTCCCGCCACACGGTGAACCGGAAGCTCAAGGAAAACGATCAATTCTCCCGGTATTGCAGCACATTCCGTTAACCGAAACGGGCTTGCTCACTCATCCCTGCCGCGCGAGATGGCGATCGCCGCCTCGGTCTTGGTGCGGGTGCATTCCATATCGAGGCGGCGATAGCGCATCTTGACATTGTCGCCGCGGAACAGCCCCATCCGCTTGATGCAGCGGGTCGAGCCCGTGAGCGCGTCGGGCTTCGGAATGGTGAAGACGAGGGCCGCCGCGGTGGCGACCAGCTCGAAAAATTCCGGCTTCGGTTTGCGGCTGTCCGCCTTGGCATAGAGTTCGTTGCTGTAGTTGCGGCCGCGACAGCCAAGCGTGAGTTCCTTGGCCTGCGGGTGCGACAGATAGATCACATTGGCGGCGGTGATGCCGACCTTGAGGCCCTCGATCTGGCCCTTGAGCTGGGCGGCGATGTCGTCGCAGCGGTCGGCGCGCGCGGGCGAGGCGCCTGATACGGTCAGAGAAATTGTGGCCAGCAGCGTCAGCGCGGCGGCAAGCATGGTCGATCTGCGAAACTGTAATTTCAATGTCATGGTGGATGCCCCTTTGCGCCATTGAAGCTTGCGCAAACGCTTAGCGCAAGGGCTGGCTTTTCCCCGTGGAAAAGGGTGGCTATGCTCGCTCGCATTTCAATCGGATCGTGATATATTCGCGACATGAGCAAAGAGCAGGTGAAGGCTGTCCTGGACCGCGTGCTGACCTGGCCGAGCGAGCGCCAGGAGGACGCGGCGAAGCTGTGATGTTGATGGAATCGCAGGACGAGAGCGCCTACCGGCTCACCGACGAACAGGTCGACGAAGTCCGGCGACGGCGTGCCGACAAAAATGCCCCGAAGCTGACGCTCGACGAATTCAAGGAGCGGCTGAGCCGTCGCCTCGGCGAATGAAGGTCGTCGTCCGCGAGGCCGCCGCCGGCGATCTCGATGACATCCTCGACGGGATCCAGAGACAACCCGCGCGCGGCGACCGAACTGGTCCGGCGCATTCTGGCCCGCGTCGACCGGCTGGCTATTCCGGGTCTCTCTCACATCGGTCGGCCGGGGCTGGTCGAAGGAACGCGCGAACTCGTGGAAGCGCCGTACATCATTATCTACATGGTGGACGAGCCAGCGGACGAGATTACGGTGCTCGCCATCGTTCATGGTGCGAGGGATCGCGGCGGATGAACTACGCGCCTTACCTTTTGTCCCAAAAGTGCTTAGAACGGTTCAATCGCCGGTGCGGCTGCTCGAAGCAGACGCCCGGCTCCTAACCCTGCGAGTTGCCCATGAACGCCCCCACCGCTTTTCCCGATCCCAAGCCCGTTCCGCCCTACAAGCACACGCCGCTGTTTCCGTTGGGTGCGGACACCACGCCCTACAAGAAGATCACGGCCGAGGGCATTCGGGTCGAGAAGGTGCTGGGCAGGGATATGCTGGTGGTGTCGCGCGAGGCGCTACGGGCGTTGTCCGAGGCCGCGTTCGGCGACATCAACCATTACCTGCGTCCGGGGCATCTGCAGCAGTTGCGCAACATCCTTGATGATGCGGAGGCTAGCGACAACGACAAGTTCGTCGCGTTCGATTTCCTCAAGAACGCCAACATCGCCGCCGGCGGCGTGTTGCCGATGTGCCAGGACACCGGCACCGCGATCATCATGGGCAAAAAGGGGTCGCGCGTGCTCACCGATGGCGACGACGAGGCTGCGCTGAGCGAGGGGGCGCGCGACGCCTATCTGCGCCGCAATCTGCGCTATTCGCAGGTGGCGCCGCTGTCGATGTATGAGGAGAAAAACACCGCCAACAACATGCCGGCGCAGTGCGAGATCTATGCCGAGGGCGATGACGCTTACAAGTTCATGTTCATGGCCAAGGGCGGCGGGTCCGCCAACAAGAGCTTTCTGTTCCAGGCCACGCCCTCGGTGCTGACCAGGGATCGCATGCTGGCGTTCCTGAAGGAGAAGGTGCTGACGCTCGGCACCGCGGCGTGCCCGCCGTATCACCTGGCGATCGTGATCGGCGGCACTTCCGCCGAACTCTGCATGAAAACCGTGAAACTCGCCTCCGCGCGATATCTCGACGCGCTGCCGACCCACGGCTCGGCGGACGGCAATGCCTTCCGTGATCTCGAGATGGAGCAGGAGATATTGAAGATGACGCAGTCGCTCGGCGTCGGCGCGCAGTTCGGCGGCAAATACTTTTGTCATGATGTGCGGGTGATCCGCTTGCCGCGCCATGGCGCCTCGCTGCCGATCGGCCTGGGCGTGTCGTGCTCGGCGGACCGCCAGGTGCTCGGCAAAATCACAAAAGACGGCGTCTATCTCGAAGAGCTCGAGCACAACCCCGCGCAATATCTCCCCGCGGTGGAGCAGGCGCTCGGCGGCGAAGTTGTCAAGATCGATCTCAACCAGCCAATGAAGGATATTTTAGAAACACTTTCAAAACATCCGATCAAGACGCGGCTGTCGCTGACGGGGACCATGATCGTCGCGCGCGATTCGGCCCATGCCAAACTGCGCGAGCGGCTGGAGAAGGGCGAACCGCTGCCGGAATATTTCAAGAATCATCCGGTGTATTACGCGGGTCCGGCCAAGACGCCTGACGGTTACGCCTCCGGCGCGTTCGGCCCGACCACGGCGGGGCGGATGGATTCGTTCGTCGACCAGTTCCAGGCCGCGGGCGGATCGATGGTGATGGTGGCAAAGGGCAACCGCGCGGTCGCGGTGCGCGAGGCCTGCAAGAAGCACGGCGGCTTTTACCTGGGCTCGATCGGCGGTGCGGCGGCCAATCTCGCCGAGCACTGCATCAAGAAGGTCGAGGTGGTGGAATATCCCGAACTCGGCATGGAAGCGATCTGGCGCATCGAGGTCGAGGATTTCCCGGCCTTCATCATCATCGACGACAAGGGCAATGACTTCTTCAAGGAATTGAATTTGGGATGAGGGGGCGTTGCTGCGTGCCGAAATGAAGCTCGTCATTCCGGGCCTGCGCCAAATGGCGCATCCCGGAATGACGGTGACTATGTAAGTTCAGGCTTAACGCCGCTACGCCCGTGTCCCCGTGAACGGAAAGCTTCCCATCGGGCCGATCCCCATTTCGCCGGTGATGCTGTCGCCCGAAACCTTGCCGGTGAACGCCAGCGTCAGCGGCATCGGGTTGGTGATCGAGACTTTCCAGGCGACGTCATCGCCGTTGGCGGTGCCTTCGAAGATCTCGGTCGAATTGCCGTCGGCGCCCTGGGTGCCCGTCAGCGCGCCGCCTGCATTCTTCAGGGTCAGCGTCGCGTTGCGCTCGCCCATCGGCGTGCTCATGGTGATGTTCCAGTTTCCGTCCACGGCCATCGGTGTCTCCTCAACGCTTGTTCGCAAAACCGGAATGGTTCTGGGATCTGGGTGGCTCGGGCGGCGGTATAGCGCATCTCGCCGGTTATGCCCAATCGTGGGCAGGACCAGATCAGGCGCGGGCGGCGCGAATCCGGTTGGTGACGAGGACGCGAAACGCGACATATTGCACGGCAAAGGCGGTCAGTTTCGCCCCGATCAACACCACCGAAACATACAGCGCCCACAGCTTGAGGTCGCCGGTCGAGGCCACCGCGATGGTGCCGGCGCCGAGCGCGAACATCAGCGCCGCCCAGGCGTAGCCGGCGATGGTGACGTATTCCGGAATGGTCTCGCTCACGATCGGCGGCACGTAGCGCAGCATCCAGCCGCGCTTGAGCATGATGGCGCCGATCGCGAAATGCGCGATCGAGGGTTTCGCCAGCACAAAGCGCGGATCGTTGGTCAGGAGTGTGACGCTGCCGAGCACGATCACCAGCGCCAGGCTGGCATAGGTCATGAAGTTGAGCGGCGCTCCCTTGACCCTGGAGTAGACCACCTGGGCCACGGCGCCGGCGATCGCCACCGATGTCGCCAGCACCACGTTGCCGGTGGTCAGATACAGCGTCAGGAACACGATGGCGGAGAGAAAGTCGGTGCCTAGTCTGACGAATACGTCCTTCATCGTCGTGCTCCTTTGATCCGGCCGCGCTCAGGTCCCGGACAGTACGTTAGCAGGGGCCGGGGGAACGCCATACTTCACTTTGCGGTACTCCGGATACCATTTGGTGAAATAGATTGCGGTGCTGCGGGCGGCGAACGCGATCGCGAGCCCGGACCACAAGGGCAGGCCTGGGCTATAGATCATCAGGACGTTGGCAGCCATCATCGCCAATAACGCGGCGGTCCACGCCCAGGTGATGATGTAGCTCGCCTTGATGAAGCCGGGCAGCTTGGCGGTTTCAGGGTCGACCATTTCGCGGGCGTATTGCAGGGTGAACGGGAAGCGGAATGCGATCGACAGCAGCGCGATCGCCAATACGCCGACATCCACGATCAGCTTCACGGCGGCGCTGCTCAGGCCGGGATTGACCAGGGCGATGTAGCCGCCGAGCGTGCCGAACAACACCACGGATCCCGCGCCGAGTATCTTGATCGAGCGGCCGCGAACAATGTCATAGGCAATGACCGCAAGGCTGATCACGGCGGACGCGAACAGGCTGACCGGCGCCGAGGTCAACAGCATCAGCAGGGCGAAAGAACCGAAGGGGGCGAGGATCAGAAAGATCGTCATGGCCAACCTCATTGAGGCGCATCTTTACGTCGTAAAGATACAACTAGAGACGAAAGGCGGGAAGGTCAAGCAAATCTTTACAGTGTCAAAATAAAGTGAGATGTAAATTTTTTGATAGTAATTACAATGTCTTACTTCCAAGTCTGGTGTTGCAGGGTCATTCCGGGGCGCGCGGAAGCGCGAACCCGGAATCTCGAGTTGATCAGCTCTGGATTCCGGGTTCATCGCTGCGCGATGCCCCGGAATGACGATAAGGGTGAGTCACGCCGCACCGACCCAATTGCCATGAAATCCATCCGGAACCCGATGCCCGAGCTGCACCAGGGCGACGGGGCCGGCCTCGACATCGGTGGCGTTGAATATCGCGAGATCGCTGCGGTTTTCGCGGCCGCGCCAGACCGCGGCCAGCAGCCAGCCGTCGCCCTCGGCGGCATCGTCGCCGCGGGCGACGAACACCGGCTCGGAGATGGTGTCGCCGGCGGGCAGCAGATATTGGCCGAGACGCGATCCCTTGCCATCGACATGCACCACGCCCGACAGCGCGCCGAACATCGGCAGGTCGGGATTGGCGCAGGCGTACCAGCCATGGGTGCTTACGAGGCCGGCGCGGCGGTCGTCGATGCGCGGGAATTCGCCGGTGATGTCGTCGAGATAGGTTTGCGTGAAGCGATCGGTATTTCCAGCGAGATCGAAGATCCAGCGGCACAGCCGTGCGCGCGACTTCATCGGATCGGTGGGCAAACCATCGGGATGGCTGAACAATGGCGCTTCTTCGAACTGCATCACGTCGGCGACGATGCGATTGTCCTGTTCCCAGGCGTTCATGACGTGGAACACGTAGCAGCTCTCGGCGCGAAACCAGACGATGTCGCTGGCGGCCCCCTGGCGTTTCATGACGCCGACATAGGCGCCCTTGTCCGGCTCCCAGGCATAAGGCGGCTTGCCGCCCATCGCGCGTTCCATGCTGCCGGTGATGGGGAGGATCGGAAACAGCAGATGATTTTCGGTGACGATGAAGTCGTGCACCATGCTGGCGTAAGGTGCCTCAAAACGATCGAAGCGCGTCACCACGCCGGATGCATTGACGGATCCGAAGGAAAGGGCAGGCGTCAGCGGGCCAGCGGCATTATAGCCGAAGAACACCATCTCGCCGGTGACCGGATCGATCTTGGGATGGGCGGTGAAGGGGCCGGCGATGCCGCCCTTATAGTCGCAGTAGCCAAGCCGGTTGAGCGTGCCCGGTTCGATTTCGGTCGGCAGGTGGCCTTCCTCCAGCGCGAGCAGGCGTCCGGCGTGAAAGATGATGTTGGTGTTGGCGACGCCGCCGTCCTGCGTGATCGAGGCCGGGGCGTCGGGCAGCGTGCGGCCGAAGCCGCCAAACAATGCGCGGCCGGCGTCATGTTCGGCCTGCCATTTCGGGGTGCGAATCCAGCGGTTGCGGTAGCTGGCGCGGCCGTTCTCGAGATGGAAGGCGTGCAGCATGCCGTCGCCGACGAACCAGTGTGCGCCCGGCGCCTCGAACTGCGGATTGGGACCGTTGCGATAGAGCGTGCCGTTGAGTTCGCGCGGCAATTCGCCGACGACCTTGAGATGTGGCGCGTCGCATTCAAAAGGAATCGGCGCCAGATTGGTCCGCGACGCCTCTATTACCACTTCCTGCTGCATCGATCGCTCCCTTGGTTTATCTTTACATCGTAAAGATAAAAGTAACCACGGTCGCGGCGACCGTCAAGCGAAATCTTTACAGTGTCAAAATCAGGGCTTATAAACTGCGGATGGCGAGAAAGCCCAACAATGCCAAGGCCCGTGTCCGACCCGCAGCAAAACGCGCCACGCCGGCGCGCTCGGGGCGGAAACCAGGCGTGCCGCGGACTGCCGCCGCGAGCGAAGAATCCCCGTACCATCACGGCGCGCTGCGCGACGCATTGCTGAAGGCCGCCGAAACCGTGCTGGAGCGCGATGGCCTCGCGGGATTGACGCTGCGGGCGGTGGCGCGCGAGGCCGGGGTATCGCATGCCGCCCCGACGCATCATTTCGGCGATCTCACCGGCCTTGTCAGCGAACTCGCCGCCATCGGTTTTCGGCAATTCAACGCGGCGATGGCGGCTGCCGGTGCTGCGGCGGGCCACACGCCGATGGAGAAGGCGCTGGCCCGGGCCAAAGCCTATGTCGCCTATGCCCAGGCGCATCCCGGC
>DATHHQ010000227.1:0-2939 GCA_035490095.1 Bradyrhizobium sp. | reverse complement strand
TCGTCCCACAACGCAAACCTGGAGTGCCGCCGGTCGGCGATCCGACGACGTTCCAACCTGACGATCGGCAGCAATTTTGAAACCGGCTCGTGGCCCAAAGGCCGTCTTCCCAGTCGAGCCCGCTTCCCCACACCGCTATCGTTGCGGCGGAAGCTATGCTACCACGCGCCCGCGCGCAATAGGATTTCTGAACCCGCAACGCAAATACCCATGACTTCGCTCGGGGCGTCCGGTAGTTTGCGGCTTCTGGCATTGGGGATGTCTGCTTGGCCAGAATCGTGTAGGCCTCGCCGATGCCGGACAAGTTTCGCTGCCTCGTCGTCAGCAACGACGATGACTTTCGGGAAGAGCTGGTCGAAAGGGCGGTCAGTCTCAATTTCTCGGTGAGAGCGATTCGCCTGCCGGTTGAGTTGCCGCGCATGCTACAGGGGCGCGGTTTCAGTTGGCTCATCCTCGATCTCGGACTGGGGGAAAGTGCCTGCCTTCAGATCGTGGACACACTAGGCGCCAGCCGGGAGCCGCCGCGGGCCATCTTGATCGACGGCAACGATAAGGCCGTTCTCGATTCGGTACGAAAGAGCGTCACCCGGAACAAGCTGGAACTTGTCGGCATTTTGACCAGACCCCTTTCCTTTTCGGCGGTCAGCGATCTGTTGGAGAGTCCGCAGATCAAAGACGCCGATTCATCAGAGCCCGATCCGATTTCCAGTCAGCTTGACGCGATTCCAAATGACGAGATCGTGGTTCACTATCAACCCATGATCTCGATGGCGGATCGCACGATCCGTCGCGTCGAGGCGCTTGTGCGCTGGCGGCATCCTCAATTGGGGCTTCTGCGGCCTGGCCGATTTATTGCGCATGCGGAACGCTCAGGCGCAATCGTGCCGCTGACCTGGGAAGTTCTCAGGCGGGCGATCGATCAGCACGTCACCTGGAAGAACGAGGGCATGTTGCTCTCCGTTTCCGTCAACATCTCGGCCCTGTTTCTCGAATCGCTGCAGAGGGCCGACGAGATCCTTGCGCTGCTGCAGGACCGGAATTGCGATCCACGGAATCTCATTCTGGAGATCACGGAGACCGAGGCGGCGCAGAATCCTCCGATTGCGCGCGCACTCCTGACGAGATTGCGCGAGGCCGGAGTGGAAATCTCGATGGACGATTACGGCGTTGGCTTCTCCAACCTCGAGCGTCTGCGCTACTATCCCTTCAGTGACCTCAAGGTCGACCGCTGGCTCGTCGCCAAGCTGGATCACAGCCGCGAAGCGCGTGACATCGTCAAAACGCTGGCTTCCCTGGCCGCCAAGGAAAAGTTCAGCTTGACGGGCGAAGGGATCGAAACCGAACAACAGTGGGATTTCCTGGAAAAGCTCGGCTGCGATTTCGGCCAGGGATTCCTGATCGCCCGCCCTATGCCTGGCGATCGGGTTCGCAGATGGGTCGACAAAATGACTGAAATCGGCCGGTACCGGACGGCAACGTCTGGCTAGAGCGTATTCTGCTTCGGCGGCATCGCATCATCTTATCGGGGCGACGCTTGGGACGACGTGACAGCACTTTGCTGGCATCGCGCCGGTCGACATACCGTCGCTGGTGTTCCGACGCGTTTGGCGGCTTGCCTACGGTGCGCAAGTATTCGCTTACGCGCCTCTGCACTTGACAAGCCTGAGCAATGTTGTGGCGGATGCGGATCCCATACCATGGAACCACTCTATGCCGCCGTCTCATAGGGCCGCCGCCGTTTCGCCGTGCGCTGCTGCTGATGCTTTGGAACCACTCGATCATCGCAGTAGTCTGAACGGGCCCAGCGATGCGACCGCCTCTTCTTCCCCGCCTGCTCGTGCCGCGCCTGCCGTTCTTCTACGGTTGGGTCGTGCTGGGCTGCATCTGCCTGGCGGGATTCGCGCGCCAGGGCCCGGCGGTGGCGGTGCTGTCGGTCTTCGTCGTGCCGATGACCGATGCGTTCGGCTGGTCGCGCATGGAGATCGCGGGCGCGGTGTCGCTGGGTAGCGTGCTGGCGGCCTTCGTCTCGCCAACGCTTGGACGGATCCTCGACCGCCGCGGCTCGCGGCTTATCCTGTGCGTGGCCGTGCTGGGCACGGGCTTCGCGACCATGGCGCTGTCGCTCACGCAGTCGCTGGCAGTGTTCTACCTGCTGTTCTGCTTTGCGCGCATGAACTGGGCAGGCCCGTTCGATCTTGGCCTCTACGGCGCCTTGAACAGCTGGTTCGTGACGCGCCGCGCGCTTGCCACGTCGATTGCCACCCTGGCCCAGATGTCGGGGCTCGTGGCCATGCCGATCATCGCGCAGCTCGCCATGCGCGATGGCGGCTGGCGCAGCGGCTGGGTGGCGATCGGAGCGACCGTATTGATCGTGGGCTTCCTGCCGGTCTGGCTGTTCCTGGTGCGGCGGCCGGAGGATGTCGGGCTGGTGCCGGATCGCATCGTCGCCGGGACAATCCAGGCCGCGCCCGAGCCGCGCTTCAGCCGCGCCGAAGCCATGCGCACGCCGGCCTTCTGGCTGCTCTCGCTCTACACTGTCCTGCTCTATCCGGTTCAGGCCGGCGTCAGCCTCCATCAGGCGCCGCATCTGATCGAGCGGGGGATCTCCCCGATCGTCGCCGCCACCGTGATCAGCTTCTTTTCCGCGACGTCGGCCGTGGCGAGCTTCGGTGTCGGCTTCCTCCCCCGGCGCTGGCCGATGCGCTACATCCTGCTGGTCTCGGCGCTGCTGATGAGCGCTGGCTCCTTCGGTTTGATCGCCATTGCCTCGGCCGAGGAAGCCTACCTGGCCGCCGGCCTGTTCGGCCTCGGCCTTGGGGGCATCATGACGCTGCTGCCGGTGGCGTGGGCCGACTACTTCGGTCGGGAGAGCTACGGCGCGATTCGCGGCGTTGTGTTGTCGTTGCAGGTAATGGCGCAGGCGGTCGGTCCGTTGCTCT
>DATHHQ010000226.1:0-7730 GCA_035490095.1 Bradyrhizobium sp. | reverse complement strand
AGAGCAATCCGCCCTGCGCTCGCATCGCACGCCTAACACTGCTGCGTCCACCGCACCCCTCCCCGCGTCCGTGACGATCATGATACGCCCCTCTGGTGGGGTGGGATGGCGACAGTTCTAGATTTGATTTGGGTCAGAGGGCAACAAATATCTTTCGGAAAATCCGAAATAAAAGACTCGACACCAAACAGCCCGACGGGCAAATCACTTGAGCCGGTCTTGTTGTCAGCGGCCCCATCCGGGCTACACTTGCTGAGGCCCCTCATGGTGAGGAGCCCGCGTAAGCGGGCGTCTCGAACCATGTGGCACGTGGCCCATCCTTCGAGACGCGCGCTTAGGCGCGCTCCTCAGGATGAGGTCGTAAGTGGCGTAGCGCCGGTTCGTAGGATGGGTTGAGCCCTTTCGTGAAACCCATCGCTCTTGCACGTGATGGGTATCGCTTCCGCCTTCGCTCTGCGAGCTACGGCGGACAAGTCGCTCCACCCATCCTGCGCGGCTGGAGTACGGCCCGCATGAGCACAGCGATTTGCGCGCGGCGTCATCCGGTGGCACAAATGCTCCCAAGCAAAAAGCAAAAGCGGCCGCCATCAGGCTGCACGGGAGGATAAATGTCGATTTCACAGGCAGCGGGCGTGGTGGGGCCATTCGCAGGCCTTGACGTGCCGTGGCTGCTGCGGATGCGCGCTGAAACGCGCCGCGATCATCCGTTTCTGATCTGGGCGCCGTTCGATGCGCCGGCGCGGATCTGGACTTACGGCGAATTTCACGAGCGCGTCGGCGCGCTGGCTGCGGGACTCAAGGCACGCGGCGTCAAGCCCGGCGAATTCGTGCTGATCCATCTGGATAATTGCATCGAGGCTGTCCTGGCCTGGTTCGCCTGCGCCGAACTCGGCGCCATCGCCGTCACCACCAACACCCGCTCCGCACCGGCGGAGATGGAATATTTTGCCGATCATTGCGGTGCGGTAGCCGCGATCACCCAGCCGGCCTATGCCGAGATCATCGCCACGCATTGCCGAAGCTTGCGCTGGCTTGCGGTGATTTCCCACGACGCAGGCGCGGCACCTGCGCAAGGCCACGCCGCGCCGCGCGGCGACAGCTTCGACGCGCTGTTCGCCGACAGCGCCGACCGGCCCCGCCGCGCGACCGATCCGCTGGCGGCCTGCAGCGTGCAATATACCTCCGGTACCACGTCGCGGCCCAAGGCGGTGCTGTGGACCCACGCCAACGCGTTGTGGGGCGCCAAGGTCAACGCCTCGCACCAGGATTTGCACCAAGGCGACGTGCATCAGACCTATCTGCCACTGTTTCACACCAACGCGCTGGCGTATTCGATGCTGGCAAGCCTGTGGGTCGGCGCCACCTGCGTGATTCAACCGCGGTTTTCCGCAAGCCGGTTCTGGAATGTCGCGCTGGAGCACGGCTGCACCTGGACCTCGACGATTCCATTTTGCATGAAGGCGCTGCTCGAGCACGAGATTCCGAAGCAGCATCAATTCCGGATTTGGGGCACCGCGGTGTGCGAGCCGCCGCCGTTTGCCGTATTCGGCATCAAGATCATCGGCTGGTGGGGCATGACCGAAACCATTACCCACGGCATCATCGGCGAGGTCGACCAGCCCAATACGCCGATGTCGATCGGCCGCGCGGCAACCGAGTACGCCATCCGCGTCACCGACGACGACGGCACGCCGACCTCCGTCGGCAGCACCGGCAATCTTCTGATCCAGGGCGTTCCCGGATTGTCGCTGTTCAAGGAGTACCTGCACAACGAGAAGGCCACCCGGGAAAGTTTCGACGAGCACGGTTATTTCATCACCGGCGACCGCGTTACCCTGCTCGACAACGGTTTCATAAAGTTCGGCGACCGCGCCAAGGACATGCTGAAGGTCGGCGGCGAGAACGTCGCGGCTTCCGAAATCGAGCAGGTGATAGCGATCGTGCCCGGCGTCCGCGAGGCCGCGGTGGTGGCGAAGAAGCATCCGATGCTCGATGAGGTGCCGGTGGTGTTCATCATTCCGCACGCCGGCGTCGAACGCGCGCCGGCGGATCTGCACGACACCGTGATGGCCGCCTGCCGCAACGCGCTGGCGGACTTCAAGGTGCCGCGCGAAATCCACTTCGTCGATGACATGCCGCGCTCGACGCTGGAGAAGGTCGCCAAGGCGGAGCTGAGGAAGATGCTGGGTTAGTCAACGACAGGGTGGATTGCTTCGTCGCTTGCGCTCCTCGCAATGACGGCTGTGGAGCATAGGGAAACTAACGGGAGCGACGACATGTTGGGCCTCGGCAAAGCGCTTACCATTTTCACGGTGTTGTACCTCGCCTCGCCAGCGAGCCCCGCCTTCGCCGAAACCGCCGACACGGTCCTCTTCAACGGCAAGATCCTGACCGTCGACAAGGATTTTTCGGTCCAGCAGGCGCTGGCGATCGGCCACGGCCAGGTGCTGGCGTCAGGCACGACGGCGGCGATGAAGAAACTCGCAAGCGAAAAGGCAAAACTGATCGACCTCGGCGGCCGCACCGTAATTCCCGGGCTCACCGACGGGCACATCCATGGCATCCGCGCCGCCTTGACGTTTGGCACCGAGGTAAACTGGATCGGCGTTTCCACATTGAAGGAAGCGCTCGAAAGAATTCGCCAGGCCGGCAAAAGCCAAAAGCCCGGCTCCTGGATCGTGGTGGCCGGCGGCTGGACCGAAGAGCAGTTCGAAGAGAAGCGCCGGCCGACCGCGCTTGAAGTGACAGAGGCCGCGCCGGATAATCCGGTTTACATCCAGCATCTGTACGACTGGCTGCTGCTGACACCGAAAGCGATGGAGGCGCTGAACATTCGCGAAGATTCGGACGTCACCCCCGGCGGCAAGCTCGAACGCGACGGCGACAATCGTCCGACCGGCGTGGTGATCGGCAACGGCAATACGCTCGGCAAGATCTTCGATCGCCTGCCGAAGCCGACGCTGGACCAGCAGGTCGCCGGCTCCCGAAAATTCTTCCGCGAAATGAACAGCCTTGGGGTTACCGGCATCGTCGATGGCGGCGGGGTCAGCATGTATCCCGCCAACTATCAGGCGGTGTTCAAGCTATGGCACGACAGGCAGCTCACGCTGCGGGTCGCCTATCATTTGTGCGCGCCGAAGCCCGGCAGCGAGCTTGCGGACTTGCAGAACCTGACGCAGCTATTGCCACAAGGGTTCGGCGACACGATGCTGCACTTCAACGGCCCCGGAGAAATCCTGATTTGGGCCGACTGGACCGACGGCGACATCACGCCCGACGGCAAGGCCAAGCTGGCGGAACTGCTGCGCTGGGCGGCATCGAAGAGCTACACCATCCAGCTGCACTGGAATCCGGACCGCACCGTCCACGATCTGCTCGACGTCGTCGAAGACATTGCCAGGGAGTACCCGGTTCGCGACCTCCGATGGACCGTGCTGCATCTGTATAATGCGTCCGAAGACAATCTGAAGCGGATGAAATCGTTAGGGTTGATCTGGGGCGTCCAGGACGGGCTCTATTTTGGCGGCGAACGGCTGGCGCGCGAGGTCGGCATCGAGGCGGCCCGGCGGTTGCCGCCGATTGCGACGGCCATGCGTCTCGGCCTCACCGTGGCCGGCGGCACCGACGCGCATCGGGTGTCGTCCTACAATCCGTTCGTAGCGCTGCAATGGTATCTCGACGGCACCACCATCGGCGGCGTTCAAACCCGCGGCGAGGCGGAAGCCCCGAGCCGCCGGCAGGCGCTTGAGATGTACACCCGCAATTCGGCTTTCATGGCCAACGACGACGACAAGCGCGGCACCCTGGAGCCCGGCAAATTCGCCGACCTCGCGGTGCTGTCATCGGACTATCTGACGGCGCCGGTCAAGCAGATCGGGAAGATCAGATCGGTGCTCACCATGGTCGGCGGCAATGTGGTGTACGCGGATCAGCCGTTTGCAAACCTTGCGCCGCAGCCGGGCGGCGGGGCCAATCGATAACCCCATCATCGCGAACCAACGGGTCACGCAAGCGCGCATCCGGCAACAGGCGCCGCTACGCGATCAACGGGTGCCCAACGCTACCGGGCGGAACGCGTGCAGCAAATGCGGGTCGAGCTTGCCGCCCATCTTTTCCATGGTCGCAAAGGCCTCGGTGTGGGTGAACGGCAGCCGATAGGCGCGCTTCTCGACCAGCGCCGTATAGATATCCACGATGGTGGTCAGGCGCACGATGTCGCTGATCTGATCGCCGCGGAGTCCATTGGGATATCCGCTGCCGTCAAGAAATTCATGGTGGTGGAGCACCACATCCAGCATCTCCGGCGGAAAGCCGCCTTGGGCGACGAGGGCCTCATAGCCCAGACGCGGATGCTGGCGCATCACGCTGATTTCCTGGTCCGTGAGTTTCCCCGGCTTGTCCAGCACAGCCAGAGGAATGAAGGCCTTGCCAACATCGTGCAGCAGGGAGGCGCGCGTCAGCCGACGCTGGTCGTCCTCGCGCATCCCGAGATGCTGCGCGAACGCCACGGCGAAACCGGTGACAAAGAGGCAGTGGCGATAGCTGTCGGTGTGATGGCGGCCGACGGTGGTCAGCCATTCGCGCAGCGAGGATTGCTTGACGGCTTTGAGAATCTGGTTCTCGGCCTGCATGACGTCGCCGATGGTCAGCGGAATCCCCGCCGGCAGCTTCTCGAATATCTTGACCATTACCTCGTGCGCGGCGGCGATGCCCCGGTTCAAAGCCTTGCCGCTCGCCGTCGCATCGAATCGAACAGTGTCCGGAAACGCGGAGCGGATGCGTTGCAGAATGCCCTGGGCATCAAACGGCCGCGATATCGTATCCGTCGCGCCCAGAGCCCAGGCCTGCATCGAGCCGTGATGAAGGCCGTCCGAGAGGACGAACAACCGCGGCATCGAGCGATAAGCTTCGGCGCGCAGCTTGTTGCGAACCAGTTGCACGCTCTCGGGGGATCGCAGATTGATATCGACCACTATCCCCGCGAAATGATCGGCGGGAGCCTCGGGGATATCCAATGTCGAGATGGTATCGACCTCGCCCACGGACTGCAGAATGCCAGCCAATTCGCTGCTCCGATCGGTCCGATCCGACGCCAGCAGCAAGCGGCGTTTGGGTGAAGGCTGATTCTCTAAAGCTGACATGGATCCTCGGTGACTGCGGCGATGGCTGACAGCGCACACTATCCGCAAGGCATTTTCCGAAACTTAATAGGCATCATGAATGCTTTTTTGTGATGGAAGGTACAAATTGAACCAATGTTGATCGGATAAAAAAATCCGCCGGAGGCAGCGCCTCCGGCGGATCGATGTTTTCGCGTTGTCGGTCTATGCCTTGTTCATCGCCGACTTCACGGCCTCCGCCGTGATCGGCAGCGAGCGGACGCGAGCGCCCGAGGCATTGAAGATCGCATTCGCAAGCGCGGGTGCGATCACCGTCACCGCCGGCTCGCCGACGCCGGTGGGTTTTTCGCCGTTGGCAATGACGCTGATGGCGACTTCCGGCAGCTGACTCATCCGCAACGGCGTATAGGTATCGAAGTTGGTCTGCTCGATGCCGCCATCCTTCAATGTCGCCTTCTCGTACATGGCGAGCGAAAGTCCCCACAGCGCCGCGCCCTCGACCTGGGCACGGATGTTGTCGGGATGCACCTGCATGCCGACGTCGGTAGCCACGGTCAGTTTCTTGACCTTGACCTCGCCGGACGGCGCAACCGCCACATGGGCCACGCAGGCGGTCCAGCTTGCGGTCGCTCTTTCCTGCGAGGAGACGCAGGCAACGCCCATGCCTTCACCCTTCGGCAGCTGGTTGGTGCCGTAACCAGCCATGCCCATCGCGGCGAGCAAGGTGTTGCGCAGGCGTTGCGCACCACCGGCATTGGCGCCCTTGCCGTCGAGCATGTCGATGCGGAACTGGGCGGGATCCTTGCCCGCCGCGTGCGCAAGTTCGTCGACCATGCTTTCGACCGCCCAGAAGGTCCAGCCCGGTGCGACCGACCGCAACTGGCCCGACGGGGTGGCGTTGTGCGCCATCTCGTTGAGGATGGCACGGACGTTGTGATTGGGCACGGAATAGAAAAAGTCCGCACCGTTCACGGTGAACGCATCGAGCGCCCCTTTCTTGTCGACCGAAGGCGACAGGAAATCCGGGATGCCCCAGCGCTTGGTCGGCCACGCACTGACCACGTCGTGATTCATCGCGATCAGCTTGCCGTCGGCGTCGAGACCTGCCTTGATCTTCTGGAACGTCAGCGGACGCGAGAAGTCCATGGTCATGTCATCTTCGCGTGAGTAGATGACCTTGACCGGTTTGCCGACGGCCTTCGCCGCCTGCACCGCCGGCACCATCATGTCGGCGTCGAGACGGCGGCCGAAACCTCCGCCCAGCCACATCTGATGCATCACGACGAATTTGGGATCGACTCCGGCGGCGCCGGCCGCGATCGCGCCGGAGCGTGTCGCGAACTGGTTGCCGGAATAGATGTGCCAGATATCGCCCTGCAACTGCGCCGTGGCGTTCATCGGCTCCAGCGGCGCATGGATGTTGATGTTGGTGGTGTACTCCGCCTCCATCACCTTCGCCGCCGTGCCGAGCGCCGCTGCTGTATCGCCGTCCTTGACGAAGAACAGGCCGGAATCGTCGAGTCCCTGCAGACGCTTGGCCTCGTTGAGCAGCGATTCGCTCGACAGTTTGGCGTTGGGTCCACCGTCATAGGTAACCTTGAGGGCGTCCGCCGCCTTCCTGGCATTCGCATAGGTGTTGGCTACCGCCACCACCCAGCCGGTCGTGGTTCCGGTCTTGTCGTCGAGGGTAACGGCCTTGATAAAGCCCGGCACCTTCTTCGCAGCGGTGTCGTCGACCGATTTCACCGTGGCGCCAAAGCGCACCGGCGGCATCACGATCTTGCCGTACACCATGCCGGGCAGCATGACGTCGATGCCGTATTTGGCGGTGCCGTTGGTCTTCGACGGAATATCGAGCTGCGGAACCGAAACGCCGATCCTGGTATATTGGTCGGGCGTCTTGAGCTTGATCGCCTTGAGTTCGTCGGGCGTAAAGGTCTTGGTGGCCTTGCCGCTCTTGACGATGTCCGCGAACGTCATCGACTTCTTCGACTTCGGATGCGAAATCACGGAGTCCCTGACGACCAGCTCGGCGGCGGGCACGCCCATCGCGGCGGCCGCGGCTTCGGTCAAAGCCATCCGTCCGGCAGCACCGGCGCGGCTCATCGCATCGAAGTTCATCATCGTGCTCCAGCTGCCGCCGGTAATCTGCGCGCCGAGCACGGGGTCGTTGAACTTCGGATCGTTGGACGCGAGCTGAACCCGCATGTCTTTCCAGTTGGAGCCGAGCTCTTCGGAAACAATCTGCGCCATGGTCGAGGCAATGTGCTGGCCCATGTCGGCCTTGCCGCATGTGACCGTGACAATCCCGTCCGGCGCGATCGAATACCAGACGCTGGGATCGAAATTGCCGGCCGCGGCGAGCGCCTGGTCGGCGCCGAGCAGGCCCGGAACAGCGGAATAGCCGAGCGCGAGACCTGCGGCGGCGGATCCGACGAGGAACGAGCGGCGGCTCAGATCCGCAGGCTCGTCTTGGGTAATTTTCACGTGCGTATTCATGTTGCCCTCCGCTCGGTTGCGGTGTTCGAGGCGGTGCGCATTTCGGAGGCTGCGCGCATGATCGCCTTCTGGATGCGCGAATAGGTCATGCAGCGGCAGAGATTGCCGTCC
>DATHHQ010000225.1:0-10529 GCA_035490095.1 Bradyrhizobium sp. | reverse complement strand
AGTTCGGACTGCCGGCTCGCGGGCGCGGCAGTCTGGAAGATGAATTTGAAGCCCCGTTCGGTCAGCAGATCCGAATAGGATAATGTCAGCATCGGCAATTCGGCGCGCTCGGTTACCTCGGTCACGGCCAGCGTGAAGGAGCTCAGATATGAGCCGGTCGCAGCAACCAGATCGGTCTCCTGTGCCACCATGCGCTGCGCCGCGTTCTTGGCCTTTTCGGTGGTGTCGCCGCAATCGATCACGACGAGTTTGAGCTTGGCGCCGCCGAGCGACTTGATGCCGCCTTGCGCATTGATGTGCTCGATGCCCATCTCCGCGCCCATTCGCATCACCTGACCCGGACGGGTATAGATGCCGGAAAGCGGCACGATCAGACCGACCTTGACCTCGGCCGGCTGTTGCGCCCGCGCCACCGTCGATAGTCCGATGGCGGCTGCGCCGGAGAGCACGGTCCGCCGCGTCACCGACGTTTTCGAAGTCCTGCTGGCTACTCTGTCCTGGCTCATTCTCGTCCTCCCATTTTCGTTCGTTGATTGATCGCTTGTTACATGCCGAGATAGGCCCTGCGCACGCGGTCGTCCGCCCGCAAAGTCTGGTTGTTGCCTTCGAGCGCGACGCGGCCGGCCTCGAGGACGTAGCCGTGATCGGCGGACTCCAGGGCTTCGGCGACGCGCTGCTCGACCAGCAGGATCGTCAGGTTCGATTGCCGGCGAATTTCGATCAGCCGTTCAAAGACGAAATCCGCAATCGCGGGCGCGAGGCCCATCGAGGGTTCATCCAGCATCAGAAGCTTGGGCGACGACGCCAGCCCGCGGCCGATCGCCAGCATCTGCTGCTGTCCGCCGGATAGCGTTCCCGCGAACTGGCCGCGGCGCTCGGCAAGCACCGGCAGCCATTCGAAGATGCGCTCGATATTGCGTTTCCAGTCGCGTTGGCCGGCCTCGGTCATCGCGCCCATTTCGAGATTTTCCATCACCGTGAGCGAGGGAAAAACCTGGCGTCCTTCCGGGACGTGGGCGATGCCGAGATGCGCGCGCTGCGCAGGCCGGACCGACAACAGGTCGGTACCCTCGAAAGTGATCGCTCCGGCGCTTGGCCGCACGATTCCGGAGATCGTTTTGAAGAGGGTGGTCTTGCCGGCACCGTTCGGTCCGACGATGGCGACGAACTGACCTTGCTCGACCTTGATCGAGACGCCGTTCAAGACCGGGATTGCCGAATAGCCGGCGGTCAGTCCTTCAATGCGGAGCATGCGCCATCCATTTCTTGCCGAGATAGGCTTCGATGACGCGGCTGTCGCGAGTGATGGCTTCCGGCTCTCCTTCGACGATAACCGCGCCATGGTCGAGAACGAGGAAACTGTCGACCAGGCGGACCATGGCCTGCATCGTGTGTTCGATGATGGCGATCGTCATGCCGTCGCGGGCGAGGCGCTGAATCACCGCGACGACCTCGTTGGCTTCGTCATGCCCGAGGCCTGCCAGCGTCTCGTCGAGCAGCAGGATGCGGGGCTGTCCGGCCAGCGCGCGGGCGAGCTCCATCAGCCGCAATTCCTTGGTCGTGAGTTCGCTGGCGACGCGCTCGGCGATATCCGAAAGTCCGACGCGGGCAATCGCTTCTGCTGCCAGCTGCCTTGCCTCGATGTCGGTCTTGGCGCGGACATAGGCGCCCACGACGACGTTGTCCAAGATCGACATGCGCAGGAATGGGCGCATGATCTGGAAGGTCCGGCCGATGCCTGCCTCACAGAGCTCATGCGGCTTGCGGCCCGACATGTCGCGCCCGTCGAGGAGAATTTCGCCGGTGCCGGGCCGCAGGAATCCGTTCAGCAGGTTGAACAGCGTGGTTTTTCCGGCGCCGTTGGGGCCGATAATTCCAAGGATCTCGTTTCGCCGCAGCTTGAAGCTGACGTTCTGGACGGCTTTCAATCCACCAAAGGAACGCGACAGGTTGCGGATCTCAAGGACGACATCATCTGAACCTTGAGATCGTTCCGGGCGCGGAGGCTTTGCTGCGGCGATCGGGGCGGCGGCGACCTGAGCGGGTGCGCTTGACGTTGCCACAGCTTGCGAAGCCGGCCGCCTGCGCAGGAAATCGCGCAGTTTCCAGAACAAACCCTCCGGCGCGACCAGGATGACGGATATGATCGCCAGGCCGAAGATCACTCCCTGAATGCCAGGAAAGCGCGAACCCGCTTCGGCGTTGAGCGTTTCGGCAAGCGGAATCAGGATCACGGATCCGATCACCGGCCCCCAGACCGTTCCGACACCGCCGAACATGGCAACCGTCAGCGCCTGTGCGGATACCAGCATGCCGAATACCGATTGCGGGGTCACCACTAGCAGCACGACCGCATAGAATCCGCCGATCGCCCCGGCAATCGCCCCGCTCAAGGTGATGGCGCGCAGCTTCCAGGCCAGCGTGTCGATTCCCGCGGCTTCCGCGGCAGCCTCATTCTGCTTGATCGCAAGCAGCGCCATGCCGAACCGCGACTTTTCGATCATCCTTGTGAGCAGGATCGTCCCGAGCATCATCGCCAGCGCCAGCAGCGTGTAGAGACGTGGATCGGCAAACTGCATGTATGCAATCGGATTGTCGCGTTTGATCGGCAGGGTGACTTCCTGAAAGCCGAGCCATTCGAACACGTAGAGAATGGCCAGCGGGTAGGCGAGCATCGCCAGCGCGAAGTAGTGTCCCTGCAGCCGAAATGTCGGAAATCCAATCAGCAGCCCGGCAACGCCGGCAAACATTGCCGCGATCGGGATCAATACCCACGGCGACAAATCAAAATAGATCTGGCCGAGTGCCGTCACATACGCGCCGATTCCGAAGAAGGCCGCGTGGCCGAACGAAATCAGTCCGGTGTATCCGCTGAGCAGGTTCCACGACAGCCCGAACACCGCCCAGACCGGAACCAGCGTCAACACCAGCTGGTAGTATGAATTGGTGACGCTCAGCGACAGCGCCGCATACAGCGCCGTGAAGACAAGAATCGGGAGCAGCGATCGCGATCCCTGCATCGTCACGTCCTCTCGACCATGCGGCCGAAGAATCCCTGCGGGCGGAAAAAGATGATCAGGAGAAAGACGACGAAGATCGCCGCGTTCTGCAGTTGCGTCGGCAGCACAAGGGTCGACATCTGCTGTACCAGGCCGATCGTCATGCCGCCCCAGAAGGCGCCGATGATGCTGCCCATGCCGCCGAGCACGACGCCTGCATACATGACGATGACGTATTCGACGCCGACGAAGGGATGAAAGGGATAGTTGGTGGCGAGCAGGCCGCCGGCAATCGCGGTGATGCCGGTGCCGAGCGCGAAGGCGACGCGGTGGGCGCGATCAACGTCGATCCCCATATAGGTTGCCGCGGTGGGATTATCGGCGGCGGCCCGCAGCGATTTTCCGATCGGCGATCGCGTGATCAACAGCGTCAGCAGTATCATGGTTGCGAACGACACCACGGCGTCTATCCCGCGCGCCTTGTTGACGAAGACGCTGATGTCGAAGAACGGACCGAGCTCCCAGGCCGAACTCGACAGCGGCGTGCGGATCGAGGCCAGCACCGAACCGAACACCAGCAAGCCGCCGTTCTGCAGGATCAGCGCGATCCCCAGCGTCAGAATGAGCTGGGCATAGTGGCCCTCTCCCTCGAGCGAGGAAGTGCGTGTGCCCGATACACGCGAGATCAGGGCAAGGTGAACCGCATAGCCAAACGCCGCCAGCACCGGACCGGCAAGCAGAATTGCGACGAACGGTCCGAAGGTGTTGCCGAAAGTGGCCTGCACGCCGAGCGCAGTGAAGAAATAGAACGCCGCATACATGCCGAGCATCATGAAGTCGCCCTGGGCGAAGTTGATCACCCGCATGACGCCGAAAATCAGCCCGAGCCCGACGCACATCAGGCCATAGACCGCACCGATCAAAAGTCCGGCGCTCAACGCTTGCAGGAAGCCTTCCAGCGCCTGGGTCACCGGTGACCTCGCGCGGGCGTGGAGCCGGTTTGCCTCACGCCGATTGCCGGTCTCGTTGCGTGGTCCGTCCCCGATGTGGTCATTGCATCCCCTGTTTGCCGTTCGTTATGACTGGTCATGACGCCGGCCGTAGCAGCCGTTCCATCGGCTCAAGCCGGCACTGCGCGGCGATGACGCAGCCGTCCGCAAGGAACTCGCAACGGTCGACAAGCTCTTCCAAATACAGCGCGCGCCTGTCGCCGACGACGTCGGCGGCAGCCTGTCGAAAGCGGGCACGGATTTCCTGCGGCGTGGCGGCAATGACATTGTCGAGGCGCTGTCGAATGGTGTTTCCATTCCGCAGGCCGACCACGACCTCGGCGCCTTGCTGCGCCGGGAAGGCCGCGGTGAATCCGGAATCGCATTCCAGGTCAGTCCGATCGACGAGACCAAGAATCTGGGGATCGTCTATCTGCGCATAATTGTCTTCCGCGATTGCGCCGCGCGCGAGCACGGCGGCGACGCTGAAGGGAATGCTCATCTTGGCCTGCAGCGCATTCCGATAAGGTCCCTTGGAATTGCAGCCAGGGTAGCGCGCCGCCGCCTCGGGGACGCGGATCAGAATGCGCTCGATGTCCTCCGATTTCGCCAGTTCGCGCGCAGCCCGCAATGCCGCTTGCGCGGCGGTTTGCGCGAAGTTGCAGGCCGGAGCCGGCTTGTTGTAGACGGCCATGATTTCCGGCTGGCGGCCGGCGAACAACCGGATGGCGGCGGGCGCAGGCTCCCGGCGATACGCGGCGAACAGTCCGGCCTCACCTTCAAGGATCGTTTCCGAGGCGTAGGCGCCGGCTTCCGCGAGTTCGATCGCCGCAATCGCGTTGCGGGCCGCAAAGCCCGGATGGAAATACATTTCAGAGCCGCCGGCATGCGGCCATTCGTTCAGGCCGGACGATGTGTTGGCGGCGATGGAAACCGCACTTGTCGCCGCATCTTCGCTGAGACCGAGGACATAGCTTCCCGCCAGTGCTGCGCCCAGCGGCGCGACAAGGCCTGTCGGGCGATAGAGGCGCGCCAGATCGGCGGTAAAAAGCGCGCGGCCGATTTGCGCGCCGGCCTCATAGCCGATGATCGCAGCCGCAAGCAATGTCGCGCCGGCGAGCGGCGTTCGTTCCGACAATGCGAGCAGGGTCGGCCAGATCACCACGCCGTGGTGGCAGATGCTGGCCGCGTGCATGTCTTCGCGCACCAAGCCGTGGCCAAGCGTCGCATTGGCGAAGGCCGCATCGCCCGGTGCTGAAAGTCGGCTGGTCCCGATGATGGTTGCGCCATTTTCGATCCCGCGAGCGATGCCGATCGCCTGACGGCTCCAGGCGTGATAGCGTGCCTCGAACGCGCAGGAGAGAAAATCCAACAGGCAGATCTTGGCTTTGGCGATGACGTCGACATCGAAAGATCTGAGATCGACAGCAAGCGATGCGCGCGCCAACGCGCGCGCCAGGGAGATCTCGCTTGGTCCGGTCGACCCGATTGTCATTTGCAATCGCCCCTCGCTCGACGGCTGCCCGGCTCTAGCCGCGCATTTCCACTCCGGCCCACTCCTCAAGGACTTTGGCGATCGACGTGAAGTCGGATGAAGGGCCGTATTTGGCGTTGGTAATCGCAAGCATCTGCCGGACCACTGAACCGCAGACCATCGGAACGCCCATGGCCTCGGCTTCATCGACGCAAAGCCGTACGTCCTTGTAGGAAAGGCCGGTGGTGAAGCCGAAATCGAAGGTGCCGGGAAGCACCGCGCGGGGAAACTTGTCTTCGGACGCGCTGTTGCGCCCGCTGCTGGCATTGATGATATCGATCAGCACCTTGGCGTCGACGCCACCCTTGACGCCCATTGCAACGGCTTCTGACGTGATCACGAGGGCGGCTGCCGCCATCAGATTGTTGGCGAGCTTTGCGGTCTGCGCCGTGCCTGGCTTGTCGCCGGTATAAAACAGCTTGCCAAAATTCTTCAGGAGCGGCTCGACCCTCTCGTAGGTTGCTTTCGGGCAGGAAACCATGACCGCGAGCGTACCGTTCACCGCGCCCTTGACGCCGCCGCTGACGGGAGCATCGACCAGCGTCAGGTTCCTGGGCTTGAATCCTTCCGCGATCAACTTGGCTGCGCCGGGTCCGGTGGTGGACAAATCGATCACGATGCTGGCACGGTTTCCCGCAATGATTCCATCGGGTCCCAATGCCACGGCCTTGACGATGTCGGGAGTAGGCAGGCTGGTCAGCACGATATCCGCTGATGATGCGACCTCGGCGGGCGATTTTGCAAGACGTGCACCACGCGCAACAAGCGGTTTGGTCGCCTCGCTCTGCATGTCGTAAACCGACAACGCATAGCCGGCGTCGAGTAATCGCCCGGCCATCGGCCCGCCCATTCGGCCCGTTCCAATAAAGCCGATTGTCTCTTCCGCCATCGCTTCACTCCCTGTCGCGCCGCATGGGACGGGCGCTCTGTTTGTTCTGGTCGCGGCCCGGCTACCGGGGCCGCTTTTCTCGAATGTCCCAGATTGTCAGTCAATCTGTCAAGCATAAGATTGATGTCGACAGGTCGCGACCCGCCGGATTAGGATTTGAAAAACAACAATCGAGGAATTCGCTCCGTGCGGCAGGATGAAGGGCAAGGCGCCAGTGCAACGCTCGCGAAATTCGTTGCCGCCACGTCATGGGCGGATGTCGCCGCGCAAAGTCACGAAGCCAAGCGCTCGATCCTGAACTTCTTCGCCACCGCGCTCGGTTCGGCCTATGATCCGGCCGTCACGTCTGCGCTGCGGACGTTGTCGCCGTTCAACGGTGCCGCAACATCTTCTATTGTAGGTCGGCCGGAACGGCTCGATGCGCTCGGCGCGGCGTTCGTTAATGCGATCTCGGCCAACCTGCTCGATTTCGACGACACCCATCTGGACACGATCATTCATCCGGCGGCGCCGGTCGCAGCACCGGTGCTGGCGCTGGCACAAGCGCGGGGGTGTTCCGGCAGGGATACGATCACGGCGTTTATTCTCGGGGTGGAGGTGGAGTGCCGTATCGGAAATGCGGTTTCTCCCGGACACTACGCCCGCGGCTGGCATATCACCTCGACCTGCGGAGTCTTCGGCG
The DNA here is from genome assembly GCA_035490095.1 of Bradyrhizobium sp. Taxonomy (GTDB): domain Bacteria; phylum Pseudomonadota; class Alphaproteobacteria; order Rhizobiales; family Xanthobacteraceae; genus Bradyrhizobium. The sequence goes on along the minus strand of DATHHQ010000225.1, from coordinate 3,436 downwards.
CGGCCGCCGGTTGCGCCAAGCTGCTCGGACTGTCGGCGGACGGCATCGCGAACGCGATCGGAATTGCCGCAAGCCAGTCGGCCGGCATCGTCGAGAATCTTCCGAGCGCGGCCAAGAATGTCAGTGTTGGCAACGCGGCGCGCAACGGCCTGTTTGCGGCACTGCTCGCCGCAGAAGGTTATGGCGCTTCAGCGCGCGCGATCGAGGGGCCGCTCGGCTGGGCGCGTGCCATGGGGGATGTGCTCGATCTCGAGCGCCTGGTTGGCGGCCTTGGCAACAGCTGGGAGATCGCGAAGAACACCTACAAGCCCTATCCCGCGGGGATTGTATTTCATGCCGTCATCGATGCCTGCTTCAAATTGCGCGCGAGGCTGAACCGGCGTGTCGACGATATCGTGTCGATCACGGTGCAGGGTTCGGCGCTGCTGCTTGCGCGCGGCGACCGTCCGGTTCGCAGCGAACGTGATGCGCGGGTCAGCATTCATCACTGCGCCGCCTGCGCGCTGGTATCAGGCGCGGCGGGAGTTCCGGAATTCGCCGAACCGACGGTATTTCGGCCCGACATCGCGTCGCTGCGCCAAAAGGTGAGGGCGGAGCTTGACGCTTCGCTTCCGGACGGCGCGGCGCGTGTCGGTATTCATATGGCATCGGGAGAAACGCTCAGTGAGACCGTGATGGCTGCGCGCGGCAGTCTCGCCGATCCGCTTTCCGACTTCGATATCGAAGCAAAGCTGCGCGATTGTTCGCGGCTCGGCGGAACCGCGTGGAATGCAGACACCGTCATTGAAGATGTCTGGCGGCTGGATGCGCTGGCCGATGTCTCGAGCCTGATGAACGCGCATAACGGGCCTGCCCCGGCGACGGAGGAGGCGGCATCCGGCTCGGTTCGTGCGGCGCGCGGAAACAACTAGAACTCAAACATGGGAAGGATCGACGATGAGTGACAGCAGTCTGTTCGAAAAGGGCCTGAAGGTTCGCAAGGAAGTACTCGGCGAGGATTACGTCAACAAATCCATTGCCGGGGCGGACGAATTCACGCGGACGATGGCGGAATGGTCGACGGAGTTTTGCTGGGGCGCGTTGTGGACGCGGCCGGGACTTGACCGCCGCACCCGCAGCATCGTCAATCTGGCAATGCTCGGTGCTCTCAATCGGCCTCACGAATTGAAGTTGCACGTCAAGGGAGCCTTGAAAAACGGGCTCACCAAGGACGAGATCAAGGAGATCCTGCTTCAGGTCGCCGTCTATTGCGGCATCCCCTCAGGTATCGATGCCTTCCGAAACGCGCGCGAGGCGTTCAAGGAAGTGGAGGGCGAATGACGCGGCTGCGCGGCACGGACGACATGGCGCAGCCCGGTTCCTGCCTCTCCAAGCGCCTCAGCGACCGTCGCGCGCATAGCCGTAGCTGTCCTCAAAGGGATAGCCGGACATGATGCTTTTCCTGATCAACGAGTGTTTCCTCCATTAGCATCTACGACAGCAGAGTTCCTGCCGCAGCGGATGCGTCCGAATTTACATACTCCGACCGGCGCTCCATCGGCTACATCTGCCGAGCCGCCCCTGACACCCGGATGCTCGCGCCGGGTTCAGAGGTGATCTCGGCTCGCAGCCGCGACGGCACACCCATGTCCTCCCCCTGAAGGATCTCGATCATACCACCATGAGGCCATCCAAGATCTCACAGATATCCCGCGAGGGCCGCCGCCGCGGCTCCCGTCGCCGCGTCTTCGTAGACGCCTCCCGCTGCGAATGGATTACGGGCGTGGAAGAGCGTGTTGGTTTCCGCATGGACGAGACTGATGGTGACGATCCCGGTTGCCAACATGAACCGCCGCCCTTGCTCCAGGTCATAGTGCATCGCGGCTAGCTTCTGCCGGCTCGTCAGGGCTAGGACGAGATGCCGAGCACCAGCTTCGGTGATCGCGGGAGGCAGACGTGGGTCGAGATCAGCGACGGTGTACGAGAAAAGGCCGAGCGCGGCGTCGACCAGCTCTTGCGGCGCCTGGGCGCTGTGCGTGGGCGGTGATTGTAGCGCGGCCATAAGCGCAGAATTCTTCCGCCATCCCCTTACTGTGATCCGGGTGTCGTTGAGTTGGAGCGTGAAAGTACCATCGCCATGGGCAAGAGCGAGCGCGGCCCCGAGCGCGATCGTCGCGTGCCCGCAGAACGGCACCTCGATTTCCGGTGCGAAGTAGCGCACCCGCCAGCCGTCCTCGCTCGGTGCGGCGAAGACCGTCTCCGAATACCCGACCTCTGCCGCGATCGCCAGCATCCGGTCGGCAGGAGGGAGCGCTTCGCAGAGCACGACACCGGCCGGGTTGCCCCCGTTCGTTCCTTGCGAAAAGGCGGCGATCCGCTGCACGTCCATTCATCCCTCCAGAGTAAGGATCACGGAATCCGAGCTTACCGTTTTCCGGTGGAATGTCTTCCTTTCAACAGAGTTGATCTGTCAAAAGGCGCGGGCCCCCCAGCTATTCACTCGATACGTTGGGTCGAAGGCGTTAGCAAGCGCGGCCCCGAGCGCGATTGTTGCATGGCCGCAGAACGGCACCTCGATCTCAGGTGCGAAGTAGCGTACCCACCTTGAGCAAGCGTCGCTCGCATGTGGCCGCGCCCGAGCTAACGAGGTGATCCCGAGGCGAAGCGGGCGCGATGGCCGATCGGTTCGCGACCATTGGTATCCGGCACGGTTGTCCTCCCTCGTGGTTGGTCGTTGGCGGGATCAGCTCGCGAGAAAGCCACCGTCGACACACAGATTGTGCCCGATGACGAACGACGCTGCGTCCGAGGCAAGCCAGACCACCGCCTCGGCGACTTCTTCGGGCTTGCCCATCCGGCGCACCGGCAGACCGGCGGCGACGGCACTCATGTCGGCGATGCCCGAGTTCATCATCATCGGGGTCTCGATCCGGCCCGGCGACACGGCATTGATGCGGATGCGATGGGGCGCGTACTCCAGCGCAGCCGAGCGTGTGAGCGAAACGACGGCAGCCTTGGACGCCGAGTAAAGCGCGAGCCCGGGATTGGGATTGCGCACGCCGCTCACAGAGGCGTTGTTGATGATCGCTCCGCCTCCGCCAGCCGACAGCATCGCTGTGATCTCCGCCTTCATCGCCTGGAAAACGGCGCGGACATTCGCGCCGAAGACGCCATCGAACACGTCGTCCGGCTGCTCGGCGAGTGGCGCCCGCCGTTCCTGAACGCCGGCGTTGTTGAAAGCGACGTCGAGCCCGCCGAAATGGTCGCAGGTCCGGGCGATTGCACCCCGCAACTGCGCCGGCACCGTCACGTCGGCCTCGATGAAGGACGCACGCGCGCCGGCGCCCTCGCATGCCGCGGTCGCGCGACGGCCACGCCTGGTGTCTCGCCCGATGATCGCAACATTGGCGCCGCGCCGCGCGAAGGCCAGCGCGGTTGCTTGTCCGATCCCCGAGGT
>DATHHQ010000224.1:0-2683 GCA_035490095.1 Bradyrhizobium sp. | reverse complement strand
GCCGCGACCAAGGCGACGATCGAGGCGTTTCGCGACAAGCTCAAGCGCGAGCCCGAGGGCTTCATCGCCCAGCCGACGCTGGCGCTGTCGACATGCCCGACCTGCACCGAGTCCGGCCTCGCGCCGCGCCATGTCGATCTGCGGCCGTTCGTGCTGACCGGAAGCCATCACGTCACCATCGTACCGGGCGGGCTGACGCGCGTGGCGCTGAAGCAGGGCTCGCTGGTGGTGAATTCGAGCCAGGGTGGCGGAACCAAGGACACTTGGATTCTGGATGAGTAACTTTGGATTCTGGACGATTGGATCAGGCCTGAGGAGAGCAACACCCCTGCATGCTGTCGCGCACCGCTGAGAACCTTTACTGGCTGGCCCGCTACGTCGAACGCGCGGAATATCTCGCGCGCACCATCGAGGCGACGCTGCGCGTCACCGCGCTGCCGAACACTTATACCGGCAAGACCAACGAGTGGGATTCGGCGCTGCTGACCGCCGGCGTCAGCGCGAGTTTCTACGAGGTCTACGAGGAAGCCGACGAGCGCAATGTCGTCGATTATCTGTCGTTCTCATCGGCCAATCCGTCCTCGATCCGCAACTGCATCGAAAACGCGCGGCTCAATTCGCGCTCGGTCCGCACCGCGCTGACCAGCGAGATGTGGGACACCATCAACTCAGCCTGGATCGATCTCCAGGAAGCCTGGGGCAAAGGCACCAAGACCCGCGAAGAACTGGCGAAGTTCTTGCGGTTCGTGCTGGAGACCTCGCTGCGGTTCGACGGCTCGGCCTACCGGACCATGCTGCGCAACGACGCCTACTGGTTCTCGCGGCTGGGCTTGCATCTCGAGCGCGCCGACAACACCGCCCGCATCCTTGACGTGAAGTATCACGTGCTGTTGCCCGAGGAGGAGCATGTCGGCGGACCGCTCGACTATTATCAATGGACCTCGATCCTGCGCTCGGTCTCGGCACTGACCGCCTACCACTGGGTCTATCGGGAAACCCTGAAACCATGGCTGATCGCAGACCTTTTGATCCTCAACGATTCGCTGCCGCGCTCGCTGGCGAGCTGCTACGGCAATCTGGTGCGCAATCTCGATCAGATCGGCGTCGCCTATGGCCGTCAGGGCGCCGCGCAACGCCACGCCCGCGGCGTCCGCAATCGCCTCGAGCACAGCCACATGGATGATATTTTCCAGCATGGCGTGCATGAATTCATCCAGGAATTCATTGCGGATAACGGCAGGCTCGGTGAGATCATCACAAAACAGTACCTGATCTGATGTTAGAATTCTTGAAGTGGGATCCCGATCCGCAAGCGCAGTCTACCTCTCGCGTCGGGAGAGCATAGGCCGCCTTCGGCGGCCGTACTTGAAAGAAGAACGCCGAAGCAGAGCTTCGGCTACATCGCTCTTGCGATCCGGGTGAGGGGTTACGACCTAACGATAGGCCGTAACCCCTCACCCCACCCTCTCCCCACGGGAGAGGGTGCTTGCCCCATTGCCGCAACGCCTTCTCTGCTCACCGGAACTCGCTCATGCGCCTGCGAATTGCCCATACCACCAGCTATCGCTACGAACCGCCGGCCACCGGCGTGATTCAGATCCTGCGGATGACGCCGAGCAGTCATGACGGGCAGTACGTCGCCGAATGGCAGATCGATGTCTCCACCGATTCGCGGCTGGACGTGCATCAGGATGCGTTCGGCAATGTCACGCATGTCTTGACCTACGGACCCATCGCCAATCTCACCATCACGGTCGGAGGCCTGATCGAGACCCACGATACCGGCGGCGTGCTGCGGGGCTCCGATGAACGCTTTCCGCCGAGCCTGTTCCTGCGCTCGACGCCGCTGACCGAAGTCAACCCGGCGATGGCGGCATTTTCGCGCGAGCTGCGTTCGGAATCGGAAGACGATGTGCTCGGGTTTCTGCATGCACTGATGATGCAGATCAACGAGCACATGACGTTCGACGAAGACCCCACCAACAGCGGCACCTCGGCGGTGGAAGCCTTCGCATTGAAGCGCGGGGTGTGTCAGGACTATGCGCATATTTTCATCGCCTGCGCGCGCTCCGGTGGCGTGCCGGCGCGTTTTGTCGCCGGACATTTCCTGCGCTCCGACGGGATGGTCAACCAGCAGGCCGGCCACGCCTGGACCGAAGCGTTCGTGCCGAATCTCGGCTGGGTCGGGTTCGATCCGGCCAACGCGATCTGCACCACCGACGCGCATGCCCGCGTCGCCATCGGCCTGGATTATCTCGGCGCGGCGCCGGTGCGCGGCACCCGCTATGGCGGTGGCATGGAAACCCTGTCGGTCGCGGTCAAGGTCGACCAGGCCGGCCGGCAAGGTCAATCGCAGTCACAGTCGTGAGTAACCTCATCCTTACGTAACGGCTCCGCCGTTATCGCTGGAGGAGCGGCCTTTTGGCCGCATCTCGCAGGATGAGATGTATTGCTCTCATGGTGAGACGCGCGAAGACGCGCGCCTCACCATGAGGAGCACCTCTACGTTTCCCGACGCGCTGTTCGGCACGCTCAAACAATTGGCATGACCTGCGACGCCCTGGCGTCGGGCCGGTGTCGCTAGGCGCTTGACATCGGTCGGCGCTCCCCATGTGATGGGCGTCAACAAAAACAAAAACGCAATGCACAATTTTCCAGGGAGGTTTTGATGCTGGTGCGTAAG
>DATHHQ010000223.1:0-2762 GCA_035490095.1 Bradyrhizobium sp. | reverse complement strand
GATCCGGCCCGAGGAATCGAGACCGAGATCTAGCGCCATGCCGCCGATCGTCAATTCGGTGGCGCGCCATTCGCCGCGCATCAGCGAGCCCAGGCTGAACTCCACATCGAGCTTGTCGGCGCGAACCTTGCCGAGATCGTTAGCGCCGCCGACCGCCACCGAGCGCAGCCGCAGCGACGGCGCCGGCAACAGGCGCGCACTCAGCTCACCGCCGACGCGCACCGGTGCGCCGACCACCCGCGTGGCCTCGGTCTCGAATTGCGGCCGGAATTGATTCCAGTCGATGAAGTACGGCCCGATCAGCGCGGCGATCAGCGCGATGATAAAGGCAATCGCCAATCCGAGCAGCGTCGTCTGCACGGTGTCTCCTCTTGAGCACGTTCCGGCGCGTTGGTCTTGCGCGGCATGATGCGGTCCATCCGCCAGGCCGCACTCGCCACGATGGTGACCCGGAGCCACCCCGCCCGCCGCCGCGCTCTGCAATCAGCGCCGGAGCCATACATATATAGAGATAACCGCGGCCAAGTCACAATAACTTCGCGCGATGGTTGATGGCAGGCTCGGTTTCAAGTTCCTATGAGATCGCTGAGGGTTGCCTTAGGAACTTCAAACCCAAAAGCCGCACTGGAATCGACTTTTTGCAGTGTCCCCTTGATTTCGAAGCTCTCGCATCAAAGGGTACCGCAAGGACGAGCAAACTCCGCAAATCGGGACGCTGAAGGCCGTCACCAGCTTGCCGGCAGCCTCTTCAGGCCACGCAATACGAAGGTCGGCCGCCACTCCGGATTCTCGGCGTCGTCCAGCCGCAGATCCGGCAGGCGGCGCAGCAGGGTCGCAATCGCGATCTCCGCCTCGATGCGCGCAAGCTGGGCGCCGAGGCAAAAGTGAATGCCTCCGCCAAACGACAACGGACGGATGTTGGGCCGGGTGATATCGAGACGTTCCGGCCGGTCGGGATAGGCCGCCGGGTCGCGATTGGCCGAGCCCAGCAGGCAGAGCACGCTTTCACCTTTCGGGATTTTCTTGCCGCCGAGGTCATCGATGTCTTCCAGCGCTACGCGGCCGGTCAACTGCACCGAGGAGTCGTAACGCAGGAATTCCTCGATGGCGTTGGTGATGAAGGCGGGATTGGCCTTGAGCAACGCGAGCTGATTGGGATTGCGATGCAGCGCCAGCAAGCCGTTGCCGATCAGATTGACGGTGGTCTCGTGGCCGGCGACGAACAGCAAATTGATGTTGGCGATGAGTTCTTCATTAGACAGTTTGCTGCCGTCTTCCTCGGCGTGCACCAGTTGCGTGGTCAGATCGTCGCCGGGCTGCTTGCGCCGCAGCTCGAACAGATGCTGGAAATACATCTGCGCCATTGCGATGCGGGCGTTGCCCGCCTTGATCTCATCCGGCGTCATCGGCACCGGCTCGAGCACGCGCCCGCTGTCGCGCGAACCGGCATAGAATGCCTCGCGATGCTCCGGCGGAATTCCCAGCATGTCGCAGATGATCGTGACCGGCAGACGGAAAGCGAAATCCTCAATCAGATCCATTTTGCCCTGAGGGATGATGCGATCCAGCGTTTCATCGACGATCTGCTGAATCCGCGCACGCATATCCTCGACCCGTCGTGCGGTGAACGCTTTCACCACCAGCCCGCGCAGCCGGGTGTGGTCAGGCGGGTCCTGCTGCAGCATCAAATGGCTCATGTTGCGGAACACCGGCTCTTTCATGATGTCCGGCCCATAACGCCGGATCGTGCGCTCGACATAATCCTTGCCGAAGCGCTTGTCGCGCAAAACCAGACTGGCTTCGGCGTGCCGGCTCGCGACGAACATGCCGAGCGGCGTGAGATGCATCGGGTCGCTGGTGCGCAGCCGCTCGTAATGCGGATAGGGATCCCTGATGAAGTCCGGCGACAGAGGATTGAACATCGGCTCAGTCTGCGCAGTCTGAACATGCTCGTTCATGGTGACCTCAATGAGTTGCCGCTAGTTGCCGCGCTGAAACGTCTGCATATTCGAGCGCATCGACGCCTTCAAAGGCCGGACAGGGCGTGGTCATCCGGACATTTCGATACACTATTGTATCGAGTTGCATTCTGACCTAAAATAGCAGGATGTCAAGAGTTCGAACGAGACCGACCCGGGACGATACCTGCGAAAAGCTGTTTGAGGCAGCGGCGCGCGTCTTCGAGGAACAGGGCATCGGCAGCGCCAGCATCGAAGGCATCGCGGCTGCGGCCGGCTTCACGCGCGGGGCGTTTTATTCGAATTTCAAGAGCAAGGACGAGTTGATCATCGCCATGATCGAGGATCACGTCGCACAATCCATTCGACGCAATCTCGATCTTCTCGCCCGGCACAAAACCATCGCGGATTTTATCGATGCGCTGAAGGCCATGGACCGTAGCCAGCAGGATCCGCTCGGCCGTTCGCCGCTTTTGCACATGGAGATGATCCTGTTTGTCGCGCGCGCCGAAAAGCGCAGACCCGAACTCGCCAAGCGCTTGCGGGCCCGGAGAAAACTGATCACCGATATCGTTGAGACCACGTTGAAAAACAGCGGGAAGAACGGAGCGCTGAATCCAACCTGGACCGGCGCGATACTGCTGGCGCTGGAGGACGGCTTTCGTCTGCACCGTCTGATCGATCCGGAAACCACACCGGCTGACAGCTTCCTGCGTGCCATCAGTGACCTGCAGAGAGCCATGGGAATTTCAGCCGCCTGAACCCGCGCTTGGCGCGGCGCCGAGATCCCCTCAGTGCACGGTC
>DATHHQ010000222.1:0-6707 GCA_035490095.1 Bradyrhizobium sp. | reverse complement strand
ATTTTCGTCGATGAAGCGCACCGGCCAATGCGCGGGCAGATAGGCTGCGATCAGCAGCAGCCCTTGCGGCGGCATGAAAGCCTGAACGCCGTCGGTCAGGGGATAGGCGTACTCGAACGTGCCGAAAGAAGACGTATAGCGCGGAAAGACGCACAGGATACGCCGCACCGCATCAATGCCCTCAGCTCTCATCAAATTTCCTCTGCGACCTCGGTAATAGTTACACAATTACAAATTAAACACGACATCCAAAGCTGGGCTACAAATTCCTCAAGATTGTGGCAGTCCAACGTTAGGGCCACCCGATGGTTGCGCGCCGACGCCCGAATCCGAAATTCGCTGCTCGTTGCAGCTTTCCCGGCGATGGCCTCGTTGGTTCCCTCAGGCGATCAGCCGGGATGCAAAATCGGGCAGCAGCCCCGTGTTGCCGGCGGGCCTAAAGTCGGCATCGGCCAGCCCGGCGCGGAACAGCCAATCGTCGAACTCCGACGCCCGTTTCAGGCCGAACAGATCGCGGATGTACAGGGCGTCATGGAACCACGTGGATTGGTAATTCAACATCACGTCATCAGCCCCCGAAGGGATGATTGGGCTGCAGCCGTACGCTCATCCGCCCGCCCAAACCAATCGTGTTGCGGAAGGCCGATGTCACCTCGCATTTTTTCGCCACCAGGATGAGGTCCTGATTGCGCATCAGCATCGAGACCGCCGCGGCCATCTCCGGCGTGATCCCGCGCGACAGCTTTTTGAGAACGTCAGACGTGGCCGCATCCGACAGCAGCCAATCGCGGAACGAGCCGACCGTCAGCGAAGCAATCGCCGCGAAAGCCGAAGTGTCATGCATATCGATAATCAGACGGGTGATTTCATCGTCTTCGTAGGGAATGACGGCCTCATGCGGGAATTGTTTCAGAGGCACATCGGCCAGCGCGATCCGCGCCGCGATCATTTTGCGCCGCGCTATCGGCTGCGATCCCCGCCAGGCGGTCGCCGGAGCGCGGTGGCGTGGCCTTGGCCAGGAGATCGCGCAGATCATTGAAGACATAGGTGGTGGCATCGATGGCGGTGGTGGCATCGATGGAGTGGCGATAGACCATGGCCGCTCCGGGCCATCAGCGCTTCGCTGCACGATGCCCACTGGAAAGACTATCAGCTGACGGTTCTTGCGCAGCAAGCGTCTGGCTGGTGCATGGTTACCGGAGCGAGGCGGTACAATGATACAATTCTCGCGCGATACTCTGAATTAGTTCCCGGATTAGTATTTTATACATTGAAATTTCGCATGGTTTTGGGTGGCCGACCGTACCGACCGGCTCAGAAGAGAAACTGTGCGATGCCGGAAACCGTGAAATCTCGAAGCGCCGCTGGTTACGCTCTTACGTCGCGGCTTTCGATTGCAACCAAGCTGTATTCGGTTTTCGCTCTGTTCGCGCTTCTGACCGCGGCGATCACCGTGTTGTCCGACTACAACAGCCGCCGGAACGCGGAGCTCATAGAAGCCATCGAGACGGCGAGCCGCGCCGCGCTCAACGTCGAGCGTGTCAATTCGCTGGTCTATGCAGTCGTGATGGAATCCCGCGGCGTCTATATGTCGACGGAGCCTGCCGTCGTGAAGAAGTACGGCGACGGACTGCTCAAGTTCAATGAACAGATCCGGGGCGTGGTCAAAGACTGGGAATCCATCGTCCAGGCAGACGACTCCGAACAGTTCGCCGTCTTCAAGAAGCGGATCGAACAGTTCGTCGACTTCCGCAAGGAACTGGTTCGCCGCGGAGTCGAGATTGATGCTGCCGCGGGTCGCGAGTGGGGCGACAATGATGCCAATCGCGCCGTGCGTTCCGCCCTCAACAAGGATCTTGAAGCACTTTCCAAGGTCTATGCCGAGCGCCGCAAGCAGATCGTCCGGCAAGGCGATGTCAATCGCACCCTGGCGCTTGCCTTGACCGGTCTCGGCGGTTTGGCGCTGGTGGTGGTCGTGATCGGCGTCCTGATCATCTCGCGCTCAGTCGCGCGGCCACTTGCGGTCATCACCGCCACCATCAAGCGCGTCGCCGAGGGCGCCGAAAACGTCGAGGTTCCGCATATCGATCGAGCCGACGAGATCGGTGCACTGGCGCGAGCGATCCGGATCTTCCAGGGGGCGATGGACGGCAACCGCAGCCTCAATACGCAGGTCTTGCAGGACTCCAAGGCGCGCGAACAACGAGCCGGGCATATTGAAGCATCGGTGGAATCGTTCCGAGCGGCGATCGGAGGTGTGCTGCGCGCGGTCACCGATAATGCGTCGGCGATGCGCGATACGGCGCAGTCGATCTCCAAAGTGGCATCGGATGCAAGTGCGCGCGCCGTCGCCGCCTCCGGTGCGACCGAGCAAGCTTCCAGCAATGTGAACGCCGTCGCCGGTGCCGCCGAGGAACTGTCGGCTTCGGTAGAGGAAATCGGCCGACAAGTCCGTCAATCCTCGGGCATGGTCGAACAGGCCGGTCTGCGGACCGAAAAGTCGATCACCGAGATCGAAAGTCTAGCCGCGGCGACCCAGCGCATCGACGGCGTACTCACCCTGATCCAGGCGATTGCCGAGCAAACCAATCTGCTGGCGCTGAATGCGACGATCGAAGCCGCTCGCGCCGGCGAGGCCGGTCGCGGCTTCGCGGTGGTCGCGCACGAGGTCAAGGCTCTGGCCGGGCAGACCGCCAAGGCGACCGCTGAAATAGGCCAGAACGTCAGCATGATCCAGGCATCGACACGCAATGCAGTCGATGCGGTACGCGAAATCGGCAATGCCGTGCGCGACATCAATGAAGTCACGTCGAACATTGCCGGCGCGGTCGGACAGCAGGATGCCGCCACCCGCGAGATCTCCGCGAACGCGCAATTGGCCGCCCACGGCAATGTGACGTTGGTCGCCAACATCAGTTCGCTCAGCGACGCCATCGGCGAGACCGACAAGACCGCGACATCGGTGCTCTCGGCGTCGACCGAGCTGACCTCGACCGCGGAAACGCTTTCGCGTGAGGTCGACAAGTTCTTTTCCAATCTGCGCGCCGACCCGGTTGACCGCCACCGCGATGACGCGCCGCGAACCGGGACGGCCGCCAAGTGAGAACTCAACTGTAAGAACTCAACCGTGAGAGCTCAACCCTTGCCTGCGCCAGTGCCTGCACCGCAGCCATGACCGGGCTTTGTTGCCAACGTCGTCAGCCTACGACGACTTCACTGATCTGGATGACCGGGGTCTGGTCGGTATAGTTGGCGATGTCAGCCATGATCTCCTGGGCGTGGGGCCCAAAACCAGCCTGGAATGCCTCGACCGAGTCGCAGAAGATGTGACACATTCCGACATACGTCGCGGGCGCTCCGGGCGCTCCACCCGCAAGGCCCTTGTCTATCGTATAGAATTTGCAAGCACCGTCCATGCGAGCCTTCACGAGCGGCATATGCTTATCCCGATAGTACTCGTGGTCGAAGCGCGCGCCAGGCGTATTGGGATACATCACGCTTACCTTGATCATGGCATTCTCCCTCATTTTTGACATTCGCCGGTTGACTTCCGGCGCTGATCCAAACTCTGCGTCAGTTTTGCCGATCCCGCAACTCCGAAGAGATCGACCGGGGCCAGGTCGGGTGCGGGTCACCGCGGCAAAGTTGCGCGCATGAGTCTGCTCATGGCACCCTTGTCATGGCACCTAGGGCGCCGCTGGAATGACGCGAACGACCCAAAGCGGCCAGTCGGCTGGCGATCCCTGGGAACCCCGATCCACTATCTACGAAACCTATCGGGGGCGACGACGGTCGCAGAACATTTCGACCGCCGTTGTGAGCGCTGCGCTGATCAGGTCAAGGCGTTCAGCAGAGTTCATTTGAAGCTCTTCCTCGCGATTGATAATCGATCCCGCCTCAAACAAGACGGCCGGCATTTGTGTTCCTCTCAGCACCATAAGCTGGTCATATCGGTAAACGCCCACATCAGGATCGACCAGTTTGCGCCGATACCGGCCCATGATTGGTTGGGTGTATTGACGGGCATATTGCAAGCCTCTGTCCTTCAATTCCTTCCCGAGCAGGCGGCCGAACAGCAAGCTTCCGTTGCGATGCGGATTTTCGTAGGAGACGAAAATCGAGTGGCCCCTAAATCGGTCGCTGAAATGGCTTTCCTTGCCCTCGAATTCCCAGTTCTCGAGTAGCTTGTCCGGCACGGAATCGTGATGGATCGAAACAAAGAGATTTGCCGATAAACGGTTTGCCCTGGCAACGCGATCAAACAAGCTCGGCCTTGCCGAGCCGCGTGCAACCAGCAGTACGATTTTGTCAAAGCCGTCCTCAATCAAGCTCCGCTCAATTTGCGCGGCCAGCCGATAATTGAAATAGTATTCCGGCACATTCCTGGCGCTGTTAGCACCCAACGCTTCCGCGGTGTGGCCGACGTCCAGGATGACGCGAAATTGCGAACGATCGCATTTTGAAGGTTGGGCCTGCTGTATTTCTTCCGGCCAGGCGGGCTTAGAGGCTGCAAGGGGCATCGTTAGCGACGACGATGCTACCATCAACGCCGTCAGCATTCGATGACAGTGGCGCAGCGGCCAACGCCTGGCAGCGAACAGCCCAAGCCTACCACCAGCTCGATGAAATTTTTTCTTCACAGCTGTCGTTATAATGGAGCCTCGGCCGAATTGCGCGCAATATGCCGGCCGGCCGCGTATCCCGATGACCACGCCCACTGAAAATTGAAGCCGCCGAGGTGGCCGGTGACGTCGACGACCTCGCCGATGAAATAGAGCCCGGCGACGGATCTGGATTCGAACGTTTTCGAGGAGAGCTCCGATGTATCGACGCCGCCCAGTGTCACCTCCGCTGTGCGATAACCCTCGGTGCCATCAGGTCGGACGCGCCACTGCTTCACCGCCGCGACGACGTTAAGGAGAAGCTTGTCGGAAAAATCCGCAAGGCGCTCCGGGCCTGCGATCGAGTCGGCCACGATCGATGCGAGCCGCTTCGGAAGAAAATCAGCAAGGGCGGTCGCGATTTCCTGCCGGGGATGATCGCGGCGCGATCGCTTCAGCCCGGCCAGGATATCGTTTCCGGGCGCCATATCGATGACGAGATCATGGCCTTCACGCCAATAGGACGATATTTGCAGGATGGCCGGACCGCTCAGCCCACGATGGGTGAACAGCAGCGCCTCATCGAAATGCATCTTTCCGCAATTCACGACGGCATCGACCGAGACACCCGACAGATCCTTGAATTGCGCCAGCAGCGCCGTGTCGAACGTCAGCGGCACCAGTGCCGGCCGCGGCGGCACGATCTTGAGGCCGAATTGCTCCGCAATCTTATAGCCGAACCCGCTCGACCCCATTTTCGGAATTGAAGGACCGCCGGTGGCGACCACCAGCGACCGCGCGCGAAACTCGCCTTGATCGGTGACAATGACAAAGCTGTTTTCGCTTCCTGAGATCGCGGAGATACGCACCCCGAGACGTAGCTGCGCTTGAGCCTTGCGGCACTCCTCCAGCAGCATGTCGACGATTTGCCGCGACGAGCCGTCACAAAATAATTGTCCGCGCGTCTTCTCGTGGTAGGCGATGCCGTAGCTCTCGACCAGCGCGATGAAATCACGCTCCGTGTAGCCGCTCAGCGCCGAGTGGCAAAAACGCGGATTGGCCGAGAGAAAATTCGCGGGGCTGGTGTGCAGATTGGTAAAATTGCAGCGTCCGCCTCCGGAAATCCGGATCTTCTCGCCCGGGTGTCTGGCCTGCTCAAGCAGCAGCGCCCGATGGCCGCGTTGACCGACGACAGCACCACACATCAGGCCCGCGGCCCCGGCCCCGAGAATAATGACGTCATGACTGTTCGGGTGCGGTTTGCCGTCCCTTGTCATTCCACCAGCAGCACATCCACTGCCACCGCGAGCTTTTGCCGGCGCGATCCTACAATGATGCCATCGACCGGCGACACATCGGAGAAATCCCGTCCCACCGCCAGTACGATGTGATCGTTCTCGACCAGGATGTCGTTGGTCGGATCAAAGCCGATCCAGCCGATCTGCTCGCCACACCATAGTGAGACCCATGCATGGGTCGCGTCAGCGCCCTGCAGGCGCGGTTTGCCGGGCGGCGGGATGGTGCGCAGATAGCCGCTGACATAGGCCGCCGGCAGTCCGAGACCGCGCAGGCCCGCGATCATCACATGGGCGAAGTCCTGGCAGACGCCGTGGCGTTTCTCGAACACCTCGTTGAGCGGTGTGGAGATGACCGTTGCTTTCGGGTCGTATTTGAACTCGGTGCGGATGCGATGCATCAGATCGACCGCGCCGGCAAGGATTCCGCGAGCGGGCGGAAAGCTCAGCGCCGCATACAGAGTGACCGGCTGCTGCACCGGCACCAGCGGACTGGCAAAGACGTAACCGATCGGCGACGCGGGGCCGAGGCTGGTCGCCTCAAATGCCACGTCGCGGACGCTTTCCCATGCGGGACTTGGCGCGGCGCGGTCCGGGGCGCGGCGCGAAACCGAAACCCGCGATCGGGAATCGATGCGCAGGTTACGGTGCGGGGCTTCGATCAGAACGCTCTCGGTATGGGTCCCGAAAAAGTCGTGCCGTACCGTGCGTTCCGCCGGTCGTGGCCTGATTTCGACGGCGTGCGAGACCAGTTGTTGTCCGTCGCCACTCCGGGGCTCCAGCCGCAGCGAGCAACGTGCGAAACCGACCG
>DATHHQ010000221.1:0-8166 GCA_035490095.1 Bradyrhizobium sp. | reverse complement strand
AGATCTGCTCGGGTGTCACCGGCTGCAGCGCCTCCGCCATGGTGGCGTCGTAGCCGTGCCGGCTGTTGTCCTTGTATTCCCGCAAGGTCTTGGCGAGATAATCCTCGCGCTGGTTGGCAATGCGCGGGACATTTTCGGCGCCGGAGAAGTCGGGCTTGTGGCAGGAGCTGCAGTGATACTGCTGCGCCAGCGCCTGGGCGCGCTGCATCCGCGCCGGGTCACCTGCATCAGCCGGCGGTACCGGCTTCGGCAACGTCGCGAGAAAATCGGAGAATAAACGAAGATCGTCGTCGCTGAGCGCCTTCGCCATCTCGTTCATCGGCTCGAAGACGCGCAGTTTTTCGCGAAACATGAAAAGCTGGATCAGTGCGTAAGGCGCCTGCTGCGCGCCGAGCGACGGCGTATTTTCGGTTTCGGATTGCCCCTTTTCGCCATGACAGGCAAAGCACGGGGCGGCACGCTCCGCGATCGTCTCCGCCCTGCCCGAGGATGCGATGAAGACGAACGCCAAGGCCACAATTATTTTACGCATTACCAGTCCTGGCGTGGTCAACCAAAATGATGATTTTCGTGATTGCGAGGAGCGAGGCAACGAAGCAATCCAGCGTCCGTCACTCCGGGATGGTGCGTTAGCACCAGACCCGGAATCTCGAGATTCCCCGATGTGCAATTGCACATCTGAGGTTCGATGCTTCGCATCGCCCTGGAATGACGCGTCTCGGCCGCTTACTGCGCCGCCACCTTCGGCTTGCCGTAGGTAACGCGATAGACCGCGCCGTTCCAGTCGTCGGAAACCAGCAGCGAACCATCCTTCATCTGCAACACATCGACCGGCCGGCCGATGTATTTATTGTCTTCCAGAAAGCCCGTGATCAACGGCTCCATGGACTTGACCGTGCCGTCCTTGTTCAACTTGACGACGACGACGTCGCCGCCAACTTTCTTGGACCTGTTCCATGAACCGTGACGCGCCACGATGATGGCGTTCTTGTAGCTCTTCGGGAACATGCTTCCAGTATAGAACCGCATGCCGAGCGAGGCCGAATGCGGGCCCATCAAACCAACCGGCGGCGTGAATTCGCTGCAGGAATGTCCCCAGCCGAATTCGGGATCCGTAATATTACCCTGCAGGCAATATGGTGCGCCGAAGTGTTCGCCGACTTTTGTCACGCGGTTGAGTTCGTCCTGGGGAACGTCCTCCGACATCCAGTCGCGTCCGTTGTCGGTGAAATAAAGTTGCTTGGTTTCCGGATTCCAGTCGAAACCAACGGTATTGCGAACGCCACGCGCCACCACTTCCACGTCGGTACCGTCGAGGTTCATCCGCCTGATCTGACCATGCGCATCGTCATGCAGGACGTTGTTGCCGGGCTGGCCGACCGGGACATAGAGCTTGTTGTCGGGTCCGATAGCGATGAACTTCCAGCCGTGGGCTTCGTCCTTCGGCAGATTATCGTAGATCATCGTGAGCTTGGGCTGACCGTCGAGACTGTCTTCGACCTTGTCGATCTTCGAGACCTTCGAGAGTTCGGCGATGTAGAGCGTGCCGTTGCGGAACGCGACACCGTTGGGCCGATAAAGGCCCGAGGCAAGAACCTTGACCGAACGCTTGCCGTCCTTGTTGGCGATAGCATAGACATTGCCGACGAGGCGGCTGCCGACAAACACCGTGCCCTTGTCGCCTTCGGCCAGCGAACGCGCGTTCGCCATGCCGGCCGCATAGACCTCGATGTTGAAACCGGCCGGAACTTTAAGCTTTGCGGTCGGCAATTTGTCCACAGCCGCTGCAATCGGAGGCGGCGCCACCGGCGCCAGCTTGGCCGCGGCTTCGTTGTCCACGGGCCGTCCGATCAAGGGCGAACCCGGCGGAAGCGCCGGCGCGGCGGGCTGCGCTGTCGCAGCCGGCGGATTGGCCGGCTGTTGCGCGGCAGCACCGAACGCAAATACCCCAAAAAAAGCGCCCGCGAGCACTAGGCTGCGCGGCGCGAACGAGCAGATCGTCATGACGTCCTCCCCTGAGCGGAAGCCTTATGTCCTTGCGCCAGTAACGATGCCGGCGCTGGTGGCTCTCCCGAGAGGAAGTCTCCAATATTTTTCCGTCGTTACGCAATCGGAAATTTTGTGGAAAGACGTCTGGCGTCAGTGCTTTGTGACCGGCTCGTCTGACATGTCGAGGATCGCTTCGGCAAAGGGGAACTCGAGCACGACCTCGCCCTCATCGTCCGTCACCTCGAGGATCGCACTCAAGAGGCTACGCTCGGCGCCTTCGGTCTTCAGCAGTTCCCGGATCATCGCCCGCGCGACTTCCCATGCACGATCGAGATCCCGCAGCTCCTCGCCTTCGGGATCGGAGACCAGCTCATCGCCGATATGCGTGTTGAAAAAAAATCGAGGCATTGCTCAAAACCACTTCCATTGAGGGATCCAGTCTGAACCGGGGCGACATCTCATGGGTTCTTTATCCTAGGTTCGCCGCAGCACGTCGAGCCGAAGTCAGCATTCGGATTGATGACAGCCACTCTGAACGATTTGATCCGCCTTTGTTTTGACGCCGGTCCGCACAAAAATGTGAGCTCCTTTCGCGCTGCAACATAAAAACATAAGGGTTCACGGCAAGATTTAACTGGCGAACTTTTCGTATGTCACTAGTTTATCTGAAGGGCGGAATGCGTCCCGTTTGCAAGGAGAGCCAAAATGGCCTGGAAAACCCCGAAGATCGTCGAAGTGCCGGTTGGCATGGAAATCAATATGTACGCCTGCGCCGCCCGCAAGTAAGCGGCTGCGACAGCTTCACGTTTTGACGCAGGTGGACTTCCCGGCGTGACAAGCTCCCAATCGCTGGAGCGGGTTCATGCCCGGTGTCCACCTTCGAAGCGTTAGTACCTCCAGGAGACGGATCATGCTTCGCGTCGTCGTCCTGGGCGCCGCGGCAGGTGGTGGCGTACCGCAATGGAATTGCGGATGTCCGGTGTGCCGAATAGCGCGAACCGAGCACCCCGAACTTCAAAGCACCCAAGCCTCGATTGCGATCAGCGCCGATGGCGATCACTGGTTCCTGGTCAACGCGTCTCCCGATCTGCGCCAGCAACTGATCGCAACACCGCAGCTTCATCCCAAAGCCGGTCAGTTGCGTCACAGTCCGATATCGGGCGTGATCCTGACCAACGGCGAGATCGACGCGGTCGCCGGACTTTTGTCGATGCGCGAAGGC
The DNA here is from genome assembly GCA_035490095.1 of Bradyrhizobium sp. GTDB lineage: Bacteria > Pseudomonadota > Alphaproteobacteria > Rhizobiales > Xanthobacteraceae > Bradyrhizobium. The sequence continues at coordinate 4,955 of DATHHQ010000221.1, read as the reverse complement.
TGGCCATTCACGATCTATGCGCACACGAGGGTGCTCTCGATCCTGAAGACCAACAGCATCTTCAACGTGCTAAATGAGAAGAACGTGCAGCGCCGGCCGATCGAGGTGGACCAGACGTTCGAGCCGACCTTGCCGGACGGTTCGCCCTCCGGCATCGAGATCCTGCCGTTCGCCGTTCCCGGCAAGAGCGCGTGGTATCTGGAAGGCAAGGTTCACCCCGCGGGAGATGATGGCGCGGGCGATACGCTGGGACTTCGCATCGGCGACCGAGCGACTGGCAAACATCTCTATTTTCTCGCTGCCTGCGCCGAGGTGACGGAAGAACTCAAGTCCCGGCTTGCCGGAGCCGCTCTGATATTCTTCGATGGCACGGTGTGGCGCGATGACGAGTTGATCGCCGCCGGCCTCGGCAACAAGACAGGGCAAGGCATGGGACATATTGCAATGTCAGGCGACACCGGCGCTATCGAGGCCCTGGCCGACCTCGGCATCGACCGGAAGATCTTTCTGCATATCAACAATTCCAACCCGGCGCTGCTGCGCGATTCCGCCGAGCGCGGTATAGCCGAGCGCGCCGGCTGGCAAATTCCCGCTGATGGAACGGAGATTACGTTGTGAACGCGATGACGGCATTTTCACTCGGCAAGGGCGTAACGCTCAACAGTGCCGAGGACCTGGAAGCGGCGCTGCGCCAGATCGGGGCTACGCGTTATCACAATTTGCATCCGTTTCACCGGCTGCTGCATGGCGGCAAGCTGAACAAGGGACAGGTGCAGGCCTGGGCGCTGAATCGCTACTACTACCAGAGCACAATTCCGATCAAGGACGCCGTGGTGATCTCGCGCTTTCGCGACCGCGGCATCCGGCTCGAATGGCGGCACCGGATCGAGGACCATGATGGCGATCTCGGCACCGAAGGCGGTATCGAACGCTGGCTGAAGCTGACCGAAGGGCTCGGGCTGGATAGCGCTTACGTGGAATCCACCGAAGGCATCCTTCCCGCGACGCGCTTTGCGGTCGACGCCTATGTGCACTTCGTCCGCGACAAGACACCGCTCGAGGCCATCGCCTCCTCGCTGACCGAGCTGTTCGCGCCGAACCTGCACGAAGAACGCATCTCGGGAATGCTGGCGCATTACGATTTCGTCAACCCCGATATCATGAGCTATTTCAGCCGGCGCATGCAGCAAGCGCCGCGCGACGCCAATTTCGCGCTCGACTACGTCAAGACCTATGCCAGGACGCCGGAAGAACGCGAAGCGGTCTGCAATGCGCTGATCTTCAAGACCAATGTGCTTTGGGTTCAGCTCGACGCGCTGTATCATGCCTATGTCGACGGCCACGTGCCGCCGGGCGCATTTGTTCCGAAAGCAAACTAGCAAACCAGAGGCGAACCGATGGCAGCCCTGCGCAGCCGCAACATCAGTGTCAGCGAGACCAGCCGGCCGATTCTGCCGCGGCATGCCAAGCTGAAATTCGATGAAACACGGCAGCGCTGGGTCATTCTGGCGCCGGAGCGCGTGCTGGCACCGGACGACATCGCGGTGGAAGTCCTTCAGCTCTGCGACGGCGTCCGCAGCGTCGAGCAGATGATCGATCAGCTCGCCGAGAAGTATACCGCCGACCGCGGCGCGATCGGTACCGACGTCATCGCCATGCTGCAGGACCTTGCTGACAAGGGATTTCTTACCGAAGCGCGCGAGAAGACGACATGAGTCCAACGTTGACAGATGCCGGCATAGCGGCCAGCGATCCCTCTGACGGGCTTGCGGTGCTGGAGCAGCGTGGCTCGAAGGCCGAGACCTTCGGCATTCCGCTCGCGGTCCTCGCCGAACTGACGCATCGCTGTCCCCTGCAATGCCCCTATTGCTCCAATCCGGTCGAGCTCGAGCGTGGCAGCAGCGAGTTGACAACCGAGGAATGGAAGAAGGTCCTCACCGAGCTTGCGGAAATTGGCGTGCTGCAGATCCATTTCTCCGGCGGCGAGCCCACCGCGCGCAAGGATCTGGTCGAACTCGTGCAGCACGCCAGCGATGTCGGGCTGTACTCCAACCTCATCACATCAGCGGTGCTCCTGACCAAGGAGAAACTTGTCGCGCTGGCGGACGCCGGGCTGTGTCACGTGCAGATCAGTTTTCAGGGCAATGAGCCCGTGGTCGCCGACCGGGTCGCCGGTTTGAAAAACGCCCATGAGAAGAAGATCGAAGTCGCGAAGTGGACGCGCGAACTGGATTTGCCGCTGACCGTCAATGCGGTGATGCACCGGCAGAACCTGCATCAGCTTGCGGACATCATCCAGATGGCGGTCGATCTCGACGCCGACCGGCTGGAGGTCGCGAACGTTCAATATTACGGCTGGGCGCTGAAGAACCGCGCGGCGCTGATGCCGACCATGCAACAGATCGAGGAAACCAGCCGCATTGTCGAGGAAGCCGAAGCGCGGCTGAAGGGCATTCTGGCGATCGACTATGTGGTGCCGGATTATTACGCGCTGCGGCCAAAAAAATGCATGGGCGGCTGGGGCCGGCAGTTCTTCAACATCTCACCCGCGGGGAAGATTCTGCCCTGCCACGCCGCCGAAACCATCACCGGGCTCGAATTCGAATCGGTGCGATCAAATCGTTCGATCGCCTGGATCTGGCAGAACTCCGAAGCCTTCAACCGCTATCGCGGCACCGGCTGGATGCCGGAGCCGTGTCAAAGCTGCGAGTTCAAGGAAATCGATTTTGGCGGTTGTCGCTGCCAGGCCTTTGCGCTGACCGGCGATGCCGGCAATACGGACCCGGCCTGCACGCTGTCACCGCTGCATGAGCAGATTTTCAAACTGGCCGAGTCCGAGGCGGCGGCCGACAACAACCGTTTCATCTATCGCAACTTCGCCGGTGGTACGCTGGAGACGGGCGGCGACGATGCCGCCTGACGCCGACGCGGGCAAAGCCAGCGGCAACCGCTCCGATCCGTTCGCACCGCTGACCTCGCAGCTGCTGCCGGTCGGCGATAGCCACGAGATCTACGTCGAAACCGTCGGCCGCACCGATGGCATTCCCGCGGTGTATCTGCATGGCGGGCCCGGCAGCGGCTGCCAGCCCGATCACCGGCGGCTGTTCGATCCCGAGCGCTTCCACGCGGTGTTGTTCGATCAGCGTGGCGCCGGCCGAAGCCGCCCCAAAGGCCGCCGCGAAGACAATGCGCTGCCGCATCTGATCGCGGACATGGAGATCATCCGCGAGAAATTTGGCATCGCACGCTGGATGATCGTCGGCGGCTCCTGGGGCGCGACGCTGGCGCTGGCCTATGCGCAGGCGCATCCCGACCGCGTCAGCGGTATCGTCCTGCGCGCGACGTTTCTCGGCACCCGGAGTGAGTTGGAGGGCGCATTCCTCGATGCCCTGCCGCGCTTCTATCCCGACCTTAGCGAAGATTTTCTCAAATTGTTGCCGCCGGAGGAACGCGCGCAGCCGCTCGATGCTTACTGGCGCCGCATTCTCGATTCCGATCCCGCGGTGCACGGTCCTGCCGCCCGCGCCTGGCATGATACCGAACGGATACTTTCGGAACATACGTCCGGGCGTGTCAGGCTCGATCCTGATACGCTGAACTCAACACGTGCGCTGCCTTCGACGCCGTTCATGGAAGCGCATTATTTCCAGAACAATTGCTTCATGAGACCAAATCAACTTCTGGCGGAAGCCGGCAAGCTCGAAGGGATTTTGGGGGTCATCGTGCAAGGCCGCTACGACCTGCTCTGTCCACCCGCGACCTCGCACGCGCTTGGCGCGCTGTGGCCCACATCGGAAGTTCGTTTCGTCGAGGGCGCCGGCCATTCGCTGTACGATCCCGGTATCAGGGATGCCGTGATGAAGGCGATTTCGGATCTGGCTTCCAGGATCACAGGATAAGGATCGTCATAAATGCCGTTGGCCGGAAAGGGAATGCTGCTGACCTCGATGGATATCGATGCATCGGACGAAGCCGAATTCAATCAATGGTATGACCGCGAGCATCTGCTCGAGCGCGTCGCGATCGAAGGTTTTCTCGAAGCCCGGCGCTATGTTGCGCACCAAGGCTCGCCGAAATATCTCTGCCTCTACTCAACTGCGACCTTAGACGTCCTCGGCAGCCCGGCCTATCGCACCGCCCTTGCCAGCCAGACCGATTGGTCGAAGGCCAATATCGCGCGTTTCAAGAACATGATCCGCGCGGTCGCGCGCATCACGGTCAGCCGCGGAGCGGGCCGCGGTGCAGCGCTCGGGATTGTCCGCTTCCGCCCGGGCGGCGACACGGATAAGTTGCGCACCGCACTGCGGGATCAACTCGATCCTGAAAAGCTCGACGGAATCTTGTCTATGCATCTGATCGAGAGCGATCCTGCGCTTTCCAGGCCGATCACTGATGATCCCCCGGTTTCCGACCCGGGTTCTGGCGACTGGTTTGTGCTGATCGATGCAACCGATGTGAAAGCGGTTTCCGCCGCCCTCGCCGCCCGCCTTGGGAATAGCACCACGTTCAAACCCGCGGTGGTTTCGACCGGCGTCTACAATCTGATGTGGGATCTCGCCAAGAGCGACATTCTGTTGTCCTAGATCAAGTCATGCAGTTCGGACGATGATATGTTGCAATGCCACATTTTTCCGATCCGCATTAAAACTGGGGTTCCAGACCAATGGCGAATGGCAATTAAGCAAAAATGGCTTTTCAGTGAAGCGCTGATCATATTGAATAGACCGATTCACTAAGCCCATGATATGGCAGGAAAACCACAAGAACGCCGTGATGAGCGTTCACCACAGAAGTCAAAGGCCGCGTACCTCTCGTTATCGCGCGGATACAGGTAGGAATGAAACCGACTGATATCTCGGCACCTGACTACTTTCATAAAGTTGTCGACTGCCAATGGGCTTGCCCGGCGCATACGCCAGTTCCAGAATACATCCGGTTGATTGCTGAAGGCCGCT
>DATHHQ010000220.1:0-4310 GCA_035490095.1 Bradyrhizobium sp. | reverse complement strand
CGGGTGATCCTCGGGATCCGCAACCACAACCGGCGGCTCGAAAACCGCGTCCGGCCGGCGCGGATAGGGATCAATGCCGAGGAACAACGCGTCGGTTGCGAGCCGGCCAAGATCGATGACGCCGTTTTCGATCGGCTCGGGCGGGTCCGGAATCTCGGCATCGCTTTCGGCGGCTTCATCGACCAGATCGGCCAGTTGTGGAATTTGCTCAGGCGGAGCGAAGATCAGGTCGATCGGCTCGTCGATGTCGTTTTCGATTGGATCGAGCGTAACGACACAGGTCTGCCCGATCCGCGCCCGAACACGCCCCTCGACACGGACGCGCCCCTCGCTCGCCGGAGTCACATCCAGCGAAGCACCCGCCGACAGAATTTCACGCAGGCCGGCGACTTCAGCCATGGCCTCGCGTGCGGCGGGGCCAGCCTCGATATCGCGATGCAATCCGGTATCCGGTATTTGCGCCACGGTGATCGGAACGCTCCAGGAATCGGCCTTGTTCGTCATGCTGCCCGCTCTGCTCATTGCTGTGCGCCTACTCGCGCCGGCGAAGGAAACCTCCACGCACCGCTCTGCACCGTCGCATCGTCCAATCCCGTCAGCGCCGCGATGGCCGCCCCAGCATAGAACGCAAGCTGCCGAGCTTTTTCGATTTCCGCTCCGTTCAGGATATTCTTGCACAGCGCCTGCGCCAGCGGTTCCTTGCCGGCGGTCAAGGCTTGATCGTAGGCCGCAGCCCGGCCGTAGAAGGCCTCCCCAAAGGCCTGCATTCGCTTCGGGACGGTGAGATCGCCAACGCCCATTTCGCGCAAGTTCGCATCCATATCGTCGCAAAAACCATCGAACAGCGCCTGGGAAAGGTCCGCGCCACCCTCAATCGTCTTCAGCCGCCGCAACACCATCCACAAATGCAGCACCAGCAGATCGAAACGGCCATTAACCGTGTCCGGCACGCCCAAGTCCCGATAAAACAACGGTTCTCGCGCTTGCGTCACGATCATGCCATAGATGCCCTCAATGGTGCCGCGCGACGGTACCCGGGGTTTCCTGAAGTGATTGAACGGCCAAAGCATTGCGGGTTCCGCCAGCGAGCCATCCGGGCCCGCGCATGTTGCAATCCAACGTGCTGCCCGGTATGTCAACGCCTCGCGCGATGTAAGGCGACGGGACCAGTTCCGGCATGATTGAAACAAGCCAGACACGCCCAAGCGTGTGCGCGGCGCGCGGCTTGGCTGCGCGCTGGCGCGGCATGCGCGCGGCCGCGGTCGTCGCTTTGGTGTGCGCGGTACTCGGCGGCTGCACCGGCGAGCAGTTTCAGAAGGGCTACATCCTGCCAGCGGGCGCGCTGGAGCAAATCCCGATGGGCGCGAGCCAGGATCAGGTGCTGATCGTGATGGGAACGCCGTCCACGGTCGCAACCCTCAACGGCGAAGTTTTCTACTACATTTCGCAACGATCCGAACGCATGGTTGCGTTCATGAACCAGAAGGTCGTCGACCAGCGGGTCATCGCGATCTATTTCGACAAGAACCGCCAGGTGCAGCGGCTCGCCAATTACGGCCTGCAGGACGGCAAGATATTCGACTTCATCAGCCGTACCACGCCGACATCGGGCCAGGAGCTCAGCTACCTGACCCCGCTGTTCAAGCTGCTCAGCTTCTAACCCCGTCACCTGCGCCAAGCCGTCAGCTTGCCGGCCCCCCGCGCATTTCCTACGCTCGCCTGCAAAAGAAAATCCAAGCAGGGAGTGAAACGTGACCAGTCTACTTTCTCGCCGCCGCGTGCTGTCCGCAACCGCTGTGCTGTCGGCGACCGCCGCCTTGCCGCGCCTTGGCCAGGCCGCCGACTGGCGGCCCACCGAAAACGTCCGTCTCATCGTGCCCGCCGCAGCGGGCGGCACCACGGACGTGATGGGACGATTGCTGGCGGCACATCTGCAGACCGCTTGGGGCCAGTCCGCGATCGTGGAGAACCGGTCCGGCGGGGGCGGCACCATCGGCACGGCAGAGGCCGTACGCCAGAAGGGCGACGGACACACCATTCTGGTCGGCAACCCCGGCCCCAACGCCATCGCCTACAGCATTTTCCGCAACATGAACTACAAGGCGGAACAGCTGCAGCCGGTCAGCAACCTGATCCGGATTCCCAATATCATATCGGCGCACCCGTCGGTTCCGATCAAGTCGATCAGCGACCTCATCGCCTACATCAAGGCCAATCCGGACAAGCTGACCTATGGCTCGTCCGGCGTCGGGCAGAGCCCGCATCTCACCATGGCCTGGCTCCTGCAACTCACGGGATTGAAGATGGTGCATGTGCCGTTCCGGGGCGCCGGCCCGGCGCTGCAGGCGGCGCTGTCGGGCGACATCCAGATTCTGTCGGACAACCTGTTTCCGTCGCTGCCGCAGGTACAGGACGGCAAGCTCAACGCGCTTGCGGTGACCACGCCGGAACGAAGCGGATCGGCGCCGAACATTCCGACCGTGCGCGAGACCGGGCCGGAATTGGCCAAATTCGACGTCTCGTCCTGGTTCGGCATTTTCCTGCCGAAGAGCGCTCCCGCTCCTGTTGTCGATGCCCTCAACAGGGAGATCAAGGTGTTCCTGGAGCGCGACGACACCAGGAAGAACATCGCGGCGATGGGCGCGCGAACCGATTACGGCACCCCGCAGCAGTTCTCCGATTTCGTGCAGGCGGAGACCACCAAGTTCGCCGCCATCATCAAGCAGGAAGGCCTGCAGATGGATGTGAATTGAGGTGCGCCATCGCGTTCATAGCGCCGTTCACGAGATAGCCTCATCCTGAGGAACGCGCTCTTCGCGCGAGATGAGAAACATCCTCATGGTTCGCGACGCCGCGCAAGAAGCGCGGCTCCTCACCATGAGGCGGTTCCGTGTGGCGGCAAAAACAAAAACCCCGCGGCTCACGCCGCGGGGTTTCGCGTTTCAGTCGTAATGTAACGCTCAGTGCGCCAGGACCGCCAGCAGCAACAGCGCCACGATGTTGGTGATCTTGATCATCGGGTTCACCGCCGGGCCCGCCGTATCCTTGTAGGGATCGCCGACGGTATCGCCTGTCACCGCGGCCTTGTGGGCGTCGGAGCCCTTGCCGCCGTAATGGCCGTCCTCGATGTATTTCTTGGCATTGTCCCAGGCGCCGCCGCCCGAAGTCATCGAGATCGCGACGAACAGACCGGTCACGATCACGCCGAGCAGCATCGCGCCGACGGATGAGAACGCCGCCGACTTGCCGGCAGCACCACCGCCCGCAATCACGAAGATCACGAAGTAGACGAAGATCGGCGACAGCACCGGCAGCAGCGATGGAATGATCATTTCCTTGATCGCGGCCTTGGTCAGAAGATCGACCGCCTTGCCGTAGTCAGGCTTGTCGGTGCCCTGCATGATGCCGGGCTTTTCGCGGAACTGGCGCCGCACTTCCTCGACGATCGCACTGGCCGCACGGCCCACAGCCGTCATGCCCATCGCACCGAACAGATAGGGCAGCAGGCCGCCGAACAGCAGACCGACCACGACATAGGGATTATTCAGCGAGAAGTCGGGCAGCACGCCCTGGAAGTAGGGATACTTCGCAGCGTTGGCGATGAAGAATTTGAGGTCTTCATTGTAGGCTGCGAACAGCACCAGCGCGCCGAGACCGGCGGAGCCGATCGCATAGCCCTTGGTGACCGCCTTGGTGGTGTTGCCGACGGCGTCGAGCGCGTCGGTGGCTTTGCGGACTTCCTTGGGCAGACCGGCCATTTCGGCAATGCCGCCGGCGTTGTCGGTGACGGGACCGAAGGCGTCGAGCGCCACGATCATGCCGGCCAGCGCCAGCATCGTCGTGGTGGCGATCGCGATGCCGAACAGGCCGGCAAGGCTGTAGGTGACGAGAATGCCGGCGATGATCACCAGCGCCGGACCGGCGGTGGATTCCATCGAGATCGCCAGCCCCTGGATCACGTTGGTGCCGTGACCGGTCACCGACGATGCCGCGATCGACTTCACCGGGCGATATTCGGTGCCGGTGTAGTATTCGGTGATCCAGATGATCAGCCCGGTGACGACGAGGCCGACGATGCCGCACTCGAACAGCGCCATGCCGGTATACTTCACGCCGGCCAGCGGACCGAAACCGATCAGCCAGTAGATCACCGCGGCAACGCCGATCAGTGACAGCACGCCGGTCGCGATCAGGCCCTTGTAGAGCGCGCCCATGATCGACTGGTTGGCGCCGAGCTTGACGAAGAAGGTGCCGATGATCGAGGTGATGATGCAGACGCCGCCGATCGCGAGCGGCAGCGTCATCATGTT
>DATHHQ010000219.1:0-4232 GCA_035490095.1 Bradyrhizobium sp. | reverse complement strand
GCGCTCGCGCAAACCAAGCCTACTGTCGGCATCGCCATGCCCACCAAATCCTCGGCGCGCTGGATCGATGATGGCAACAACATCGTGAAGGTGCTGAAGGAGCGCGGTTACAACACCGACCTGCAATACGCCGAAGACGATATTCCGAACCAGCTCTCCCAGATCGAGAACATGGTCACCAAGGGCGCCAAGGTGCTGGTCATCGCATCGATCGATGGCACCACCCTGTCGGATGTGCTCAAGCAGGCCAAGGACAAGGGCATCACCGTGATCGCCTACGACCGGCTGATCCGCGACACGCCCAACGTCGATTTCTATGCGACCTTCGACAACTTCCAGGTCGGTGTGTTGCAGGCGCAGTCAATCGAGCAGGGGCTGAAGCTGAAGGAAGGCAAGGGCCCGTTCAACATCGAACTGTTCGGCGGCTCACCCGACGACAACAATGCCTACTTCTTCTACAACGGCTCGATGTCCGTGCTGCAGCCCTATATCGACAGCGGCAAGCTCGTGGTCGCCAGCCGGCAGACCGGCATGGACAAGGTCTCGACGCTGCGCTGGGATGGCGCCACGGCGCAAGCCCGAATGGATAATCTGTTGAGCGCGTTCTACGCCACCAAGCGGGTCGACGCGGTGCTTTCACCCTATGACGGGCTTTCGATCGGCATCCTGTCGTCGCTCAAGGGTGTCGGCTATGGCAGCGGCAACATGCCGATGCCGATCGTCAGCGGCCAGGACGCGGAAGTTCCTTCCATCAAATCGATGCTGCGCGGCGAGCAGTATTCAACGATCTTCAAGGACACCCGCGACCTCGCCAAGGTCACCGCCGACATGGTGGACGCGGCGCTGAGCGGCAAGACCGTGACGGTGAACGACACCACCACCTACAAAAACGGTGTGAAGGTGGTGCCGTCCTATCTGCTCAAGCCGGTGGTCGTCGACAAGACCAACTGGGAGAAAGTCCTGATCGACAGCGGTTACTACAAGAAGGCGCAGATCAACTGAGGCGGGACTAAGCGTGGAGGCGACCCTTTCGCCATGGCCGGGGCAACTAGAGCGGGATGACGATTCGAAGATAAAGTCATCCCGCTCTAGTTGTCCCGCCAATCCACGCCGTTCCTGCTCGCTCAAGGGAGTCTGCAAGGGAGTCTGAATGACCACACTGCTCGAAATGCGCGGCATCAGCAAAGCCTTCGCCGGCGTGAAGGCGCTGAGCGACGTCAATTTCACCGTCCGGCAGGGCGAGATCCATGCTTTGGTGGGCGAGAACGGTGCCGGCAAGTCGACATTGATGAAGGTGTTGAGCGGCGTCTATCCCAGCGGCAGTTATGACGGCAGCATCGTTTATGACGGCGAGGAGCGGCATTTCCGCGACATCAATGATTCCGAGGCGCTCGGCATCATCATCATTCATCAGGAGCTCGCGTTGATCCCGCTGCTCTCGATCGCGGAGAATATTTTTATCGCCGGCCCGCCGTCGCGGTTCGGCGTGATCGATCGCGACGCGGTCTACAAGCGCTCGCAGCAGCTGCTGGCGAAAGTGGGGCTCAACGAGGCGCCGGACACACTGGTTACCAATATCGGGATCGGCAAGCAGCAGTTGGTGGAGATCGCCAAGGCGCTGTCCAAGCAGGTGCGCCTATTGATTCTCGACGAGCCGACCGCAAGCCTCAACGAAAGCGACAGTGCGGCGCTGCTCGATCTTTTGCTTGAGTTCCGCTCCCAGGGCATGTCCGCGATCCTGATCTCGCACAAGCTCAACGAGGTGGCGCGTGTCGCCGACCGCATCACCGTGTTGCGCGACGGTCGCACCGTGGATACGATGGATTGCGAGGCCGGCGCGGTCGAGGAGGATCGCATCATCCGCAAGATGGTGGATCGCGACCTCGAGCATCGCTTCCCGAAGCGCGAGCCGAACATCGGCGAGCCCGTATTGAAGGTCGAGAACTGGTCGGTCTATCATCCGCTGCACGCGGGTCGGCAAGTCATCAAGAATGTCGACTTCGATGTCCGCCGCGGCGAGATCGTCGGCATCGCCGGGTTGATGGGCGCCGGGCGCACCGAATTCGCCATGAGCCTGTTCGGCCGCTCATGGGGCCGCAAGATCACGGGCCGCGCCATGCTGCACGGCCGCGAGGTCGACCTCTCGACCGTCAGCCGCGCCATCGACGCCGGCCTGGCCTATGTCACCGAAGACCGCAAGCAGTTTGGCCTTCTACTCGCCGACGACGTGCGCAAGAACATCACGCTTGCCAATCTCGGCAGTGTTGCGACCGGCCGCGTCATCGACGACATCAAGGAGTTGCAGGTGGCGAGCGATTATCGCAACCGCATGCGCATCCGCTGCTCCGATGTCTATCAGACTTCCGGCAACCTTTCCGGCGGCAACCAGCAAAAGGTGGTGCTGTCGAAATGGCTGTTCACCGATCCGGAAATCCTGATCCTGGACGAACCGACCCGCGGTATCGACATCGGCGCCAAGTACGAGATCTATTGCATCATCAACGAGCTGGCCGACGCCGGCAAGGCCGTCATCATGATCTCGTCGGAAATGCCGGAGCTGCTCGGGATCTGTGACCGCATCTACGTCATGAACGAAGGCGCTTTTGTCGGCGAGTTCGATCGAGCCGAGGCGACGCAGGAGAAAATCATGCGCGTCATCGTGCGCAAGGGCGAGCGGCTGGTTGATAGAAACCTGGAAAGAAAATTGGAAGAGAAGCTGTTGGGAGAGGCGCATCCATGAGCGACAAGACCGTGGCACTTCCCGAGGCGCGCAAGCACGCGGGCTTTCTCAAAGCCAATTTGCGTGAATACGGCATGCTGTTGTCGCTGTTCGCGATCATGCTGTTCTTCGAGTTCGTCACCGACGGCACGCTGCTGCGCCCGCTCAACCTCACCAATCTGGTGCTGCAGAACAGCTATATCGTGATCATGGCGCTCGGCATGCTGCTGGTGATCGTCACCGGGCATATCGATCTTTCCGTCGGCTCGGTCGCAGGTTTCATCGGCGCGATCGCCGCGGTGCTGATGGTGCGCTACGACATGCATTTCATTCCAGCCTCGATCGCCTGCCTCGCGCTCGGTGCGCTGATCGGCGCGGCACAGGGCTATTGGGTGGCCTATTTCAAGATTCCGTCCTTCATCGTCACGCTGGCCGGCATGCTGGTGTTCAAGGGGCTGGCGCTTGCGGTGCTGCAGGGCCAGTCGGTCGGTCCGTTCTCGCCGACCTTCCAGAAGCTCTCTTCGGGTTTCATTCCGGAACTGTTTCCCGGCGCCGGCGCGCTTTACCCCACCTCGCTCCTGATCGGCGCCGTGCTGGCGCTTGGCCTGGTCTACGTCAGCGTCAAGACCCGTGCGCGGCGCGCAAGCCATGGCGTCGAGGTCGAGCCCACCGGCTTCTTTGCGCTTAAGAACGCAACCCTGTTCGGCGTGATCATCTATTTCACCTATCTGATCGCCTCGCATCGCGGCCTGCCCAACGTGCTGGTGATCATGATCGCGCTGATCGCGCTCTATGGCTTCGTCACCGCGCGCACCACCGTTGGCCGGCAGATCTATGCGGTCGGCGGCAACGAGAAGGCGGCAAAGCTCTCCGGCATCAAGACCGAGCGGCTGACCTTCCTCACCTTCGTCAACATGGGGGTGCTGGCCGCGCTCGCCGGCCTCGTGTTCGCCGCGCGGCTCAACACCGCAACACCGAAAGCCGGGGCCGGCTTCGAGCTCGACGTGATCGCCGCGTGCTTCATTGGCGGCGCCTCGGCCTATGGCGGCGTCGGGCGGGTGGCCGGCGCCGTGATCGGCGCGCTGATCATGGGCGTGATGAATAACGGCATGTCGATCCTCGGCATCGGCATCGACTACCAGCAGGTGATCAAGGGGCTGGTGCTGCTCGGCGCGGTGTGTCTTGATGTCTACAACCAACGGCGCTGAGGCGTGGCGAACGTCGGTCTCGGTCGGGCGGTCTATCCTGACTGCGGCTCTAGCCTGTTGATTGGTTGGGGGCTACCCATGGCAATTGGCGCAAAAGTCGCTTGTCCATCTTCACCGGTCATTGCGCTGGTTGGAGATGGGGGCTCAGCGCCAGTTTGAAGCAATGCGCCCGCAGCTTGGCGCCATGACGGCGGATTGTTGGAGTGGTGCGCCACGCGACATTATGCATTATGGTGTGCCAGCCATCCAGATCCGGGACCACGTCCATGCATCAGCAATTCGATCGCACCGCCGAAGATCTTGGC
>DATHHQ010000218.1:0-2858 GCA_035490095.1 Bradyrhizobium sp. | reverse complement strand
GACCAAGATCGTGCCGTCGCCGGCCAACGGGACGTCCAAGCTGCCGGATCGTATGGTGGCAGGCGATGGCACCGAGAAAATCGTGCCGCGCGAAGAAGCGCCGATGGACGTCAACGCCAAATCTGGCCCGCGGGTGGTGTTTCCGTCGCTGAACCAGAATGCGAATCCGCCCAGCCCGGCAAGCGTCGCTTCAACCACTCTGCCGCCGTCGAGCGCCGGGAATGGCACGCTGTCGAGCAACGAGCCGCGAAAGATCAGGACCCTGTCAGTCAAGGGCGATCAGCCTGATGCAGCCGCGACGCCGGTTGGGTCGACGCCGCCCCCCGCAAAGCCGACGCCGGCCACCCGTTCGGTCGCCAACGCAAATGCCTCGACCGCCAATGCACCGATTGCACTAACGCCGCAGGGCGGCTCTCCTCCGGCCGCCGCGCCTGCGGATACGCGGGCGGCGCGGGTTGCTGCCACCAATCCCACCCCCGATCAGCCCGCGCCCACGGCCAGCGCAAGCGGTGGATATCTGGTTCAGGTCTCGTCGCAGCGGAATGAGGCCGATGCGCAGGCGTCATTCCGGGCTCTGCAGGGCAAGTTCCCGGCGGTGCTGGGATCTCGGGAACCGGTGATCAAGCGCGCCGATCTCGGCGAAAAGGGCGTCTATTACCGCGCCATGGTCGGACCGTTCGGGTCATCGGATGAAGCGACCCAGTTCTGCGGCAGCCTGAAAACCGCCGGCGGACAGTGCGTCATCCAAAGGAATTAACCGCCGTTTCCCTGACCCTGGTTGACCGTTGGGCCGCGTGAGGGCTAATCGGCCCCATGAGCACGCGCGCATTCATCACAGGCGTATCCGGACCGGAGCTTACCGCCGCTGAACGTGAATTCATCCGTTCGGAGCGGCCGTGGGGGTTTATTCTATTCAAGCGGAATATCGAGACGCCGGCGCAAGTAACTCTCTTGGTTCGTGAACTGCGCGAGGCGATCGGCAATCCCGATGCGCCGGTTCTGATCGACCAGGAGGGAGGCAGGGTCCAGCGTTTGGGCCCGCCGCACTGGCCGGTTTACCCACCCGGAGCTGTCTTTGGGGTGCTTTATGACATCGACCCTGCGCTCGGCCTGACCGCGGCGCGCTTGAGCGCGCGGCTGATGGCGGCGGACCTTATCGAACTCGGCGTCACCGTCGATTGCCTGCCGCTGGCGGATGTGCCGGTCGCCGGCGCCGACGCGGTGATCGGCAACCGGGCCTATGGAACCGAGCCGGGCAAGGTGGCGGCCATCGCGCGCGCCGTGACAGACGGTCTGGAGCAGGGCGGCATATTGCCGGTGCTCAAACATATTCCCGGGCATGGGCGGGCCACCGCCGACACTCATTTCAGGCTTCCGGAGGTCGATACATCGAAAACCGAGCTGGAACGGACCGATTTCGCCGCGTTTCAACCGCTTGCGGACCTGCCGATGGCGATGACCGCACATGTTGTGTTTAGCGCGTTAGATACTGCCCAACCTGCGACGACTTCTGCGACAATCATCCAACAGGTGATTCGCGGCGTGATCGGGTTCCAAGGTTTGTTGATGAGTGATGATGTGTCCATGAACGCGCTGGCAGGATCGATCGCCGAGCGGACCCGGGCCATCCTCGCCGCCGGCTGCGACATGGTTCTGCATTGCAACGGCAAGCTCGACGAAATGCGCGAGGTCGCTGTCGAGACGCCCGAACTGTCCGGCATGGCGCTGGAGCGCGCCAGACGGGCACTGGCGTCACGTGCGGCACCGCAAGCGTTCGATCGGCTTGCGGCGCGGGCTGAATTGGAAGCGTTGGTTGATCGGGCAGGGACGGCAGGCGCATGAGCGCGGAAATTCTATCGTTTGAAACCGGACGGCCCGCCGAACGCCTGGACGACGAGCCGGCGCTGGTCGTCGACGTCGAAGGCTATGAGGGCCCGCTCGACCTGCTGCTGGCGCTGGCGCGGCAACAGAAGGTCGATCTCGCCAAGATTTCCATCCTGGCGCTGGCCGATCAGTATCTGGTGTTCATCGAGGCGGCCCGGAAGATCCGCCTCGAGCTTGCCGCCGACTATCTCGTCATGGCGGCATGGCTCGCGTTTCTGAAATCGCGGCTGCTGCTGCCTGAACCGGCAACCCCGGACGGACCGAGCGCCGAGGAGATGGCGACAGCACTGGCCAACCGGCTGCGCCGGCTTGAGGCCATTCGCGAGGCGTCGAACCGGCTGATGAACCGCCCGCAATTGCAGCGCGACATTTTTCCGCGCGGCGATCCGGAATCGATCGCCGAGATCAAGCATCCCAAATTTACCGCAACCCTGTTCGACCTGCTCACCGCCTACGCCGCGCAGCGCCAGCAGCGGGTGCTGGCAACGGTGCATCTGGCAAGACGCACGGTGTGGTCGCTGAACGAGGCGAGGGCATCGCTGGAGCGTCTTGTCGGGATGGCCGAGGACTGGAGCCGCCTCGACGAATTCCTGCTCAACTACGTCGTCGATCCCTCGCAAAAGGCGACCGTTTTTGCGTCCAGCTTTGCTGCCGCGCTGGAAATGGTCAGGGAGGGCGAGGTCGATCTGCACCAGAAAGAGGCGTTCGCGCCGCTTTATTTTCGAAAGCGTCCGCCGCAGCCAGTGTCCGACGCGATGACCGCGCCGGATCTGCCGGCCGAGTAAGTGGAAGAAGGAGACCGTGCCATGGCAAGCCTGGCCGAAAAACGCGACGCTGAAGCTGAGGAGCATTCCGTGGACCCAGAAGCGCGGCCCGAGGAATTGCGGCTGCTGGAAGCGCTGCTGTTCGCCTCGACCGAGCCGCTCGATCAGGCGGCGCTTGCAAAGCGGATGCCCGAAGGCGTCGACATCAAG
>DATHHQ010000217.1:0-3375 GCA_035490095.1 Bradyrhizobium sp. | reverse complement strand
TGATCGCCGGCATCCGCCGCGACGAAGAGGCGACGCGCGCCAAGGAGCGGGTGTTCTCGCCGCGCGGCACCGAAGGCGGATGGGACGTGCGCGATCAGCCGCCGGAATTCTGGGACCAGTTCAACGCCTCGCCGCCGCCGGGGGCGCACTTGCGCATTCACCCGATCCTGCATTGGACCGAAGCCGACATCTGGGCCTACACCCAGCGCGAGAACATCCCGATCATCCCGCTTTATCTGGCGAAAGAAGGCAAGCGCTACCGCTCGCTGGGCGACGCCGACATCACCAATCCCGTGGCATCGACCGCCTCCAACATCGAAGAAATCCTGCTCGAGCTTGACGGCACCAAGGTGCCGGAACGCGCGGGCCGTGCGCTCGATCACGAAACCGAAGACGCCTTCGAGCGGCTGCGCGTCGCCGGCTATCTTTGAACCGACATTGAGTTGAGTGATCAGATGAACATGATCGTCCCCACCGCGATATCCGCGACCCCCAACGGCACCACGCGTCCGCAGGTTCGCATCGTCATTGTCGGTCATGTCGATCATGGCAAGTCGACATTGGTCGGACGCCTGCTGCACGAAACCGGCAGCCTGCCCGAGGGCAAGCTCGAAATGCTGAAAGCCGTCAGCGCACGGCGGGGCATGCCGTTCGAATGGTCGTTCCTCCTGGATGCATTGCAGACCGAGCGCGACCAGGGCATCACCATCGACACCACGCAGATCAGCTTCCGCACCCGCTCGCGCGACGTGGTGCTGATCGATGCGCCCGGCCACGCCGAATTCCTGCGCAACATGATCACCGGCGCCTCGCAGGCGGACGGCGCGCTGCTGATCATCGACGCGCTGGAGGGCGTGCGCGACCAGACCCGGCGCCACGGCTATCTGCTGCATCTTCTCGGCGTCAAACAGGTCGCCGTGGTCGTCAACAAGATGGACCGCGTCGATTTCGGCGCGGCGCGATTTAGCGAAATCAGCGACGAGATTTCCGCGCACCTGATCGGCCTTGGCGTCACGCCCACGGCGGTGATTCCGATTTCGGCGCGCGACGGCGACGGAGTTGCCGAGCGCACGCCGCGTATCCAATGGTATGACGGCCCGACCGTGGTGGAAGCGCTCGATGCGCTCGAACCGGCGCGCCCGCTGGAAGCGCTGGCGCTGCGGCTGCCGGTGCAGGCGATCTACAAATTCGACGACCGCCGCATCGTCGCGGGGCGCATCGAATCCGGCAGCCTTGCCGCCGGAGACGAGATCGTCATCATGCCTGCGGGCAAGATCGCCAGGATCAAATCCGTCGAAGGTTGGCCGGCGACGCCGATTAAGGGAAGCCAGACCGCCGGACGCTCGGTCGGCATCACGCTCGACCGCGAGTTGTTCATCGAACGCGGCGACGTGATCGGCCATGTCGGAACCAGCCCGCGCGATACGCGCCGCATTCGCGCGCGCATTTTCTGGCTGCGCGACAAACCATTGGTAACCGGCGCCTCGATCCTGGTCCGGCTCGGCACGCGGGAAACCCGCGCCACCGTGGTCGCGATCGAGAAGGCCGTCGATCCCGGCGAGCTTGCGAGCGTGGAGACAAAATCAATCGCGCGGAATCATGTTGGCGAGATCGACATCTCGCTGGCGCATCCGATTGCCGCCGATCCCTACACCGATAATCCACGCACCGGTCGCCTGGTGATCGAGGTCAATGGCCGCATTGCCGGCGGCGGCCTGGTGCTGTCGGTGGATGCCGGACAACGCGCCATTCCCGTCGATATCGTGCCGGTGGAATCCGCGTTGCGCCCGGACGAGCGCTCGGCGCGTTATCGTCATGGCGGCGCGGTGGTCTGGCTGACAGGATTGCCGGGCTCGGGGAAATCGACCCTGGCGCGCGCGCTGGAGCGCAGATTGTTCAGCAATGGCGGTTCACCGGTATTGCTGGATGGCGATACCTTGCGCGCCGGCCTCAACAGCGATCTCGGTTTCTCCGCTGCCGATCGCACCGAGAACATTCGCCGGCTGGCCGAAGTCGCCACGCATCTCGCCCGCAACGGGCACATCGCCATCGTCGCCGCGGTCTCGCCCTCGAGGGAAGATCGGGCCGCGGCGCGCCGCATCGCCGACACGGTGTTTCGCGAAGTCTATGTCGCGACGCCTGCCGAGGTGTGCGAGAGCCGCGATCCCAAGGGCCATTATGCCAAGGCGCGCGCTGGAACGCTGCAGGCGTTCACCGGGATCGGCAAGGATTACCAGCCGCCCACGGACAGCGAATTGACGATCGACACCTCGGCACGCTCGATCCCCGATGCGGCCGACGAGATCGAACGAATGCTGGCTGAGACCGGCATTTTGTTCGACGAACTTGTCGACCTCGCTGCCAATATTTGAGGCTTTCCCACGAGGGTCTGATTCAACCGGGTTGAATCAGACCCTGGTGTAGCTTTCGATTGAGCATGATCTTTTTCGGAAAACCGGTTTCCACTTTTCCGGATCATGCTCCAGCCCTTGTTATGGGCAATCGAGACCAGCCAAGGGCCTTCTCATAGCCCCGGATTTGGCGCTAAAAGGGCTCTGAACGCTGCCCTTTGCGGCGCTATTTGCCGTTTATCCAAAACCGCGCGTAGCCGCCGTTTCTCGTGAGAAAAAACCCCATCATGAATCGTATCGATGCCCACGGATTGAAGATCGCCCCTGTTTTGTTCG
Source organism: Bradyrhizobium sp. (assembly GCA_035490095.1). Classification (GTDB taxonomy): domain Bacteria; phylum Pseudomonadota; class Alphaproteobacteria; order Rhizobiales; family Xanthobacteraceae; genus Bradyrhizobium. Next base: position 688 of record DATHHQ010000217.1, on the reverse strand, counting down.
ATTTTATCGCCAAGGAAGCCACCCCGAAAACCGGAATTTCGCCTGACGCATTCTGGGCAGGGCTCGCCGCCATCATCGAAAATCTTGCGCCGAAAAACGCTGAATTGCTCGCGGTGCGCGACACCTTGCAGGCGAAAATCGACGGCTGGCACCGCGCCAACAAGGGCAAGCCGTTCGACATGAATGCGTACACCGCATTCCTGAAGGAGATCGGCTATCTCCTGCCGGAGCCGGCCACCCAAAAGGTCGAGACAGCAAATGTCGACGAAGAGATCGGAAAACTTTGCGGACCGCAGCTGGTGGTGCCGCTCACCAACGCCCGCTACGCGCTGAACGCCGCCAACGCCCGCTGGGGCAGCCTTTACGATGCGTTTTACGGCACCGATGCGGTACCGCATGAAGCCGGCGAAGCCGGTAAGGGCTACAACAAGGCACGCGGCGACAAGGTCATCGCCAAAGCGAAAGCGTTTCTCGATTCAGCCGTGCCGCTCGCCACCGGAAGCCACACCGATGTGACTTCCTACAGCGTCATCGCCGGGCAACTCGCGGTCAAGCTGAAGAGCGGCAACGCCACCGCATTGAAGTCGAACGCGCAGTTCGCCGGCTTCCAGGGCGATCCCGCCGCGCCAACCGCAGTCCTGCTGGTCAACAACGGAATGCATATCGAAGTCAGAATCGACCGCGGCCA
>DATHHQ010000216.1:0-5402 GCA_035490095.1 Bradyrhizobium sp. | reverse complement strand
AAGCGGCGTTTCCGGGCAAATGGTGGTCCGAAAGGGCAAGGACGGCCACGTTTTTGTCACCGATGGCGGCCACTGGATTGTCGACGCCCATCTTGAACGAATAAACGATGCTCCGTGCCTGGCGCGACTGCTGGACGCGATACCGGGCGTTGTCGAGCATGGGCTGTTCATCGGTCTGGCCAGCACGGCGATGCTGGCAGGCTCTCAAGGAATTCGTGTTGTTGAACGGCGGTAACGCCGCAACCTTAGGAGAATCGGAATGAAGAGCCTTTCAAGAATTTTGTCGACCGCGGGCCTTGCGCTCGGACTGGCTCTGGCCGGCGCTCCCGCCGGGGCGCAGCAGCCGGCCGCACCTCCGCTCAAGCAGGCGTCGCCGGCAGCCATTGCGGCGGCCAAGGAAATTCTGGCGATGAAGAACGCGAGCGCGATGTATGCGAACGCCGTTCCCAACCTCGTCCAGCAAACCAAGGACGTTTTGCTGCAGAATAACCTCAACTACCAAAAAGACCTCAATGAAGTTGCCGTGATTGTCGCCCAGAGCCTTGCCGGCCGCGAGAAGGAGATCGGCGAGGGAATGGCCAAGATCTATGCCAACGAGTTTTCCGAGCAGGAGTTGAAGGACCTGGTTACATTCTACAAGTCGACGCTCGGCCAGAAGCTGCTCGGGACCGAGCCCCGGGCAATTCAGTTCAGCATGTCCTATATGAACCAGTGGGCGCAGGCCTTTGCCGAGGTGGTGAACAGCCAGTTTCGCGCCGAGATGCGCAAACGCGGCAAGGAAATCTAGCTAGCGCTTCAAGTGAAGTGGAGATTGGTTCGCGTCAAGAAGACGCGTCAAATCAAGAATCTGGAGCCCGTTCCAATTCTATCGAAACGGGGCTCTACTACTAACGATAAGAGATCGGTGAGTCGCTTGCTGCCCATGCTTCGAGACGCTCGCGTCGCTCGCTCCTCAGCATGAGGTTGTTTGTGTTTCAACGAGTGAGACCTCATCCTGAGGAGGCCGCGAAGTGGCCGTCTCGAAGGATGGGCTGCAATACCGATTTGTGATTCCAGGCTCTAGGTGGAAATCCGGTAGGAGAAATCTGATCCCGGAGATACGATTTCGGTCGGGGTGAATATGGCTGAGTTCGACGTCGATCTGTTCGTCATCGGAGGAGGTTCGGGCGGGGTTCGCGCCGCCCGGATCGCCGCGGGCTACGGCGCGCGGGTCATGGTCGCCGAAGAGTACCGGATGGGCGGCACCTGCGTGATCCGCGGCTGCGTGCCGAAAAAGCTGTTTGTTATTGGATCGCACATTCACCACGAGATCGAGGACGCCGCGGGCTTTGGATGGTCGATCCCGCCGGTGACCTTCGACTGGCCGACGCTGGTCGCCAACAAGGACAGGGAGATCGCGCGGCTGGAGGGCATCTACACCACGAATGTCGAAAAGTCCGGCGCGCGCATCGTCAAGACCCGCGCCGTACTCGAAGATGCCCACACACTTCGCCTGACCAATGGCGAAGCCGTCAGGGCAAAATACGTGCTGATCGCGACCGGAAGCGCGCCCAATCATGGCCCGGCGATTCCAGGTATCGAACACGTGATCTCATCTAACGAAGTATTTCATCTGCGGGAGTTGCCCAAGCGCATCGTGATTCAGGGCGGCGGCTATATCGCACTGGAATTTGCCTGCATCTTTGCGGGCTTCGGCTCCGACGTGACGCTGGTTTATCGCGGCGACAATATCCTGCGCGGCTTCGACGAGGATGTCCGCGCCCATGTGCGCGCCGAGATGGAGAAGGAAGGCATCACCATTCTCACCGGCTGCACGGTCAACAAGGTCGACAAACCAGGCAAGGAATTCATCTCGCACCTGTCGAACGGTTCGAGCATCGCCTCGGATCAGGTGATGTTTGCGATCGGACGGCATCCCAACGTCGCCAATCTCGGCCTGGAGAACGCCGGCGTCGCCATCAATCCCGGCAATGGCGGTATAGCGGTCGATGGTTTCTCGCAGACCTCGGTGCCGAACATTTACGCGATCGGGGATGTCACCCATCGCGTCAATCTGACGCCGGTCGCGATCCGCGAAGGCCACGCGTTCGCCGACACGGTGTTCGGTAAGCGTCCGGTTCAGGTCGACCACACCAACATTCCGACCGCGGTGTTCTCGCAGCCGGAAGTAGGCACCGTGGGATTGACGGAAGCGCAGGCGCGCGCGCAGTTCAGTCAGGTCGATATCTACAAGACCGATTTCAGGCCGATCAAGTCGACGATGTCAGGCCGTGATACCCGGATTCTGATGAAGCTGGTCGTGGATGGCAGCAGCGATCGCGTGGTTGGCTGCCATATCGTCGGCGATACCGCTGCCGAAATCGTGCAAGCCGTCGGCATCGCCGTCAAGATGAAGGCGACCAAGGCCGATTTCGACGCCACCTTCGCGCTGCATCCAACCGCGGCCGAAGAACTCGTGACCATGCGCACGCCGACCGTGCGTTACGTGCGCGAAGCGGCCGCGGAGTAATCCTCAGGTCGCCTGGTTCGGAACGAAGGCTTTCGAGCCTCCGGACTGCGGCGCGATGGAATGGGCTTCATGTCGGTCGCATGCGTTGTCGTCCTCTTTCAGCAGACGCGCGAGTTCGTTCCAATAGAGCCGCCGCCAGCTGGTCCTCAAGCTGGCGAGAAATTCGAGTTCGCGGCCGGTGAAAATCGACATGAGAACGCCTGTTCAGGGCCGGGACTAGACCAGGATGACTTTTCTTCGAATCGTCATCCCGCTCTATCTTTTTGTTTGAGCATGATTCTTCTCGGAAAACCGGTACCCACTTTTCCGGATCATGCTCTAAATGCCGAAGTCGAGCACCACGTCGTGATCAGGAGGGGGACACCAGATCATCATTTCTTTTGCATTCCAGCGTATAGCCGGCCGCTGTAGGGGCCGGCATGAACGCCCGTCCGCATGCATTCCGCTTTCGCCGCCATGCACATCTGGAACCTGTCCGCCTGCGTGCTGGAATCGCGAATACACGATTCCGCATACGCGCTGCAGGTGTGGGGGATTGCAGACCTCCTCATGGCCACCCTGTATCGATAAGAGCGTCCTCCATCGGACGACGCGCAACACTTGCCGTCCATTCTGTTGGCCGACGCGGTTGTGAACCCGGACGTGAGAGCGATGCCGGATAGTGCGAGTGACAAGATAACGGCCAGTGGCTTCATGGTAGACCTCCTTATTAGCCAACAAGACTTAACCAACAAGACCCGCGGTCGGCACGACCTCGGCGCTGTCGGGAAACACGGTGCTTGCGAGCACGCTCTCTTCAACTCTCAGGTGATCCCTGAGCAGACCCTTGAGCACCGCGCGCAGATCGGTGGTTGGTTTGAGGTCGCGTCCCTCATAAAGTTGGGCGGGCTTCAGTCCCGGCCAGTCGGCGACCATGCGTCCGCCCCGCAGTGCGCCGCCGGCGAGAAAGGCAACGGTGCCCGTACCGTGGTCGGTTCCGTCAGTGCCGTTGATGCGCGCGGTGCGTCCGAACTCCGTGATGATTGCGACCACTGTCTCGCGCCAGGCGTCGCCCATGTTGGTCTCGATGGCCGCCAACGCGCCGTCGAGAGCTCCGAGCAGATTGGCGAGCTGACCGGAGGCCGCGCCCTCGTTGATGTGCGTATCCCATCCGACAAAGCCTACCGCCCCGACACGCGGGCCGTCCGCCTTGGCGAGAAAGCGCGCTGCCGTGCCGGCGGCGTCGGCGAAATAGGCACGCACGCGCGCAATGCCAGGCGGTGGAAGCGAAGCGCCGTCGGACATTGAATCGTTGGGGCCTTTGGCGGGCCCAAGGGCGGCAAGGCGGATCCGCGCCTCAAGCGCAACTGCAAGTCTCGGATCGGTTTGCTGATACAGATCCAGCAAGCGGGCCTGCGTGTCGTCGCTGGCGGGGAGCAATTGTTGCGGGACCCATGACATGACAGGCGCCTTGCCGCGCACCACCAGAGGGGTTACCGACCCGACGCCAAGGGCGCGGCTGCCGCGCAGATCCACTTGGCCGTCCGACGCCAGCGCGACCAGGGCACGATTGAGCCAGCCGGTATCAACCGCACCGGGCCGGGCGATCCCGCTCTCGAGAACGTCCTGACCATCGAAATGCGAGCGCTCTCGATATGGCGTCGCCGTGGCGTGCACGATGGAAGCCTGCTCCGCCTTGTACATTCGGTGCAGGTTCGGCATCGCGGGATTGAGCGCGAAAAATGCGTCCAGCGGCAGCGCGGGTGTTTTGCCGTCGAGCACCAGGGCCCGATCTCCGCGCAGGCCGATCCAGTCGGGGTCGCCGACAGGTGCGACCGCACCCAATCCGTCGAGCGCGCCCCTCAGCACGATGACGAGCATGCGCGGATCGCGGCCCGCCGCGCGCGCAAGCCTGGGCATTTGGCTCCATGCAAACAGAGCACCGGAGCCGATCAGCGCTTCGCGACGGCTGGGCAGGTGGTGGCAAAAACTCATGTTCACCTCCTCTGGAATTCGGCTGACATGAACAACAGCACAAGTGCTTGCTGGCGAGTCTCGGCGCGGCCGACCGCCTGCATCACCTCGGGCGAAACCGAAGATCCGAGCACGCTCTCGATGACCTCCTGGGGATCGGTCCGGCTCGACACGCGCTCGGCGAAGTTATTGGCGACGTCCAGCCGCCGACCCATCCCGTCGATCCAGGATGCCTCGTCGTCCGGATAGCCCTTGGGTGACGTGGGACGCCATAAGGGTTCGCCGAGCAGGGCTTGCCCGGCCGTGAACCGCGCAGGATCCGCTTGCAGAATGCCGGCGGCCCGCACCATGCCGACGACCCACTCGCTCGGGCGCTTGAGCTTGGTGGGCGGCTGCGTCCAGGATTCGTCCGACGACACCATCGCCTTGGCGACCTCCTTGAGATCGCCGGCGGTATCGACGAAGACCTTGGCCATCCTCTCGACCAGCTGAGGCGGAGGCGCATCGGCAATGAAGTAGCGGGCCAGCTTGGTGGCGATGTGCGTGGCGGTCGCCGGATGTGCGGCCAGATCCCGCAGCACGCCGCGTCCCTGTTCCACCGTTTCGTCCTCGTAGAGCTTTCCGATCACCTTCTGCGCGCCGGGCTCGTGCAAACGCGGATTGAATGAAAATTCGCCGCCATGCTCGGGATTATTGGCCGGTTGCAACAGGGTCCATCCGGTGACCACCTTGGCGAAGCTCAAGACATCATCCTGGGTGTAGCCGCTGCGGACACCCAGCGTGTGCAGCTCCAGGACCTCGCGTGCAATGTTTTCGTTGAGGCCGCGGGTGCGATTGATGCCGGCGATCGAATTCGGCCCAATCGAATCGATGTTGTCGAGATAGAACAGCATCGCCGGATGGCCCTCGACGGCCAGCAGCATGTCGGCGAACCGGCCGA
>DATHHQ010000215.1:0-2635 GCA_035490095.1 Bradyrhizobium sp. | reverse complement strand
GCGCTGTCACCAATTCGTGACACGCTAATCGAAGGCTTCAGCCACTTCGTTACCTCCATGACTGCTCCGATTGCTTCCGGCTGGAGCGATTGCCGGGTGGGATTTTCACCCACTGGAAAGCGCCGCCTTTGCACGGCGCACACCCAGAACGGACATTGGGAGCACAGTGGTCCCTCAACGAGCTTTCCCAAGCCGTTCATCAATATTAAATTTCACGGCAGCCCTTTCGCAAACGGCGGTCGCGGGAAACTATGGCCGGACTGCCGGTTGAAGTTCCGGGAAAAACGGGAGGAGGCTTCGGACATGAAGAAAGCAGTATTGGCGTTAACGACCGCTGCCACCATCGGTGTCACTGCCTTGGTGGCCCCATCACCAGCTCAAGCGTGGCGGGGTGGTTGGGGTCCCGGTCTCGCGGGCGGACTAATTGCTGGCGCGGTGATCGGCGGCATAGCCTCCAGTGCCTATGCGTATGGCCCTGGTTACGGCTACTATGGCGGACCGGGTTACGGCGATTATGGCGGCTACGCCCCCGCTTATTATGGCGGGTACGCCCCAGCGTACTATGGCGACGGCTACGCCCCCGCATATTACGGCGGATACAGGTCGAGTTACTATGCTCCCGCCTACTATGGCCCCCGATACCGGCGCGTTGTTCGCCCCGCATACGCCTACTACGGCCCTCGGTACTATCGCGGGTATCGTTATCGCTGGTGATCGCCAGGGGCGACGCTGAAGTCCGCACAACGAAAGGTCGCAGAGGTGTCTGCGGCCTTTTTCGTGCCCGCGGCGCGGCCAGCGACGACCGCAAGCATTGACGTCGGCGGCGGACGAAGACCGATGGCCGGTCTGTCTTCTGTCGGCACTTCTCGGACCTGACGGCTCGAACTGGCGATGTCCGTTCATTGGAGCAAAGCGAACTCCGCTGGTACGGGTCATCAATATGCCAAGGAGTCCAAAGCAAAGTGGCTCGATCAGCAACCTGTTGCGAGAAAGCCCATGCAGAAGCCGCCGCTTGATCCCGATGCCGCCGATACCGCGCCCTCCGATTCCGTATTGACCGTTTGCGACGAAGAGCACGTCATAACATATCTGCGCCTGCTCGACGCGGATGCGCAAGGTGCTGATTGGCGCGAAGTCGCACGGATCGTGCTGCATCTTGATCCGGAACGTGAATCCGATCGCGCACGGGCAGCGTTCGACAGCCATTTATCGCGCGCCAAATGGATGACGGAGCACGGTTACCGGCACCTGCTACGTGGTGGCGCATCGGCTTAAACGAGCGCGACGTCTGCGCGGTGCTCAATCACGATAAGCTCCTGCAATCCGGCATGCGATCCATTGCAATAGCGTCGCAGGATCATCAGCGCAGCGTCGTCATGCGTCGGCGCGATGGCGAGGGGACAAAGCGCTTGCCGCCTTCGAGGGCACCACGAGGCCACGCCAGGCGGTGAGCCGTCTTCAATGGTGGGCCTTGATTCTTTGCTTTCGATCTCCTCCGCTTGAGCGGCGTATTCATCGGCCAATTTTCGTAGCGCTGTTTGCGTCACAACATTGCTCATAGACATAGAGCGAGCGTGCGACCGGCATTTGTCAGCTTGAAATCGCAAACGGATGGAGCGTGGGGACATGGGGCGATCCGGTTAGGATCACTATTAGGGAGAGGACCAGAGAGACGGTGTTCAAAACAGAACACCCCGGTAGCTCAACGGAGTTTTTGTCGTGGGGCGACGTTGAAAATCAAACCATGTCACTAGGGGGCGAAACACGCCCGCAACGAGAGCCACCAACCGCACCTCAGTAGCTCGAGAGATAACCGCGCGGCGCCGGGTCGCCGTCTCTTCGTTTCCGGTCATAGCGGAGGCCAAATAGCGCCCTACCCAGCAAAAGCCGTCCAGCGCAGCATCTAGGGACAGTGGGGCGGGTGGCGCGCCGCGGCGGGCATAAGTGTGCGGCATGTCTTGAAGGAGGTAGTAACAACGGCGCCACGGCGACCGCTGACGAACATCAGCTCGCGATCGGAGGGCTTCCGTTATCTGAGGACAGGCTGTCTCTCAGGGACGCCGCTGGACGGATGATCGGTTGTTGAGATGCCTTGATTGGCGCCGGGGGGCGGAGTGGCAACAGGGAACGGGTTCCGCCAAGGCTCCTCGCTTGCCTGGTTGCAGGCGCTCGGGTCGGCACGGTCGCGGCGGTAGCCACGATGCTCGCATTCGGTCACAGCGCCTTGCTCGGTCAAGGTACCACGTGCCGGCCTTGCAGGGTGCGACGCACGGGGCGGGTGACGTGGAGGGGCAGCTTGCGTTGCGGATTGGGAGGCATGGTCCCGGTCTCGAACTTTTTTGGAGCCCACCTGCGTGCCCATCTGTGCCTGCGCGTTCCTCTCCGCCCAGGCCTGAAATTGCCGGAATAGTGATTCCTTGTCGGCCTCCGACTGGATGTTAGCGGCGGCTGGGTTCTCCTGCAGGAATGCCTCAAAGCGTTGTCGCCTTACCGGTTCGACGCCGTGTTTGTCGAGCCATTGCTGCGCGAGCGGTAGGCGATTCCAGCCGGCGAGCGGTGCCGTCAGGGAGACCTCCTTCCACTTGGGATGAAAGGGCGGGTTCTGCAAAGCGGCGAATTTCGTGAAGAAGGCGTC
>DATHHQ010000214.1:0-26947 GCA_035490095.1 Bradyrhizobium sp. | reverse complement strand
ACCGCGCCCGCGTCAGGGCCAGCCAGACCCCGCCGCCGATCATGAAGCCGCCGGAGACGCGCGACAACAGCCGCGTCCGCCGCGCCGAGAAGAATTTTCGCGCGCGGCCTGCGAGTATCGCGTAGATCGAATCGGTGATCGCGCCCGTGATCATGAAGGTGACGCCGAGCAGCGCCACTTGCGAGAAATGGTCCCTGCTCATGTCCATGAACTGCGGAATGAACGCGCCGAAGAACACCAGCACTTTGGGGTTTGACAGCAGCACCAGAAAACCCTGCAGGAAAAATCCGCCGCGCGGCGGGGGCGGCGGCGCATCGGCGTTGACGCCTTCGACGGGGGCGCGGATCAGCTTGATGCCGAGCCAGACCAGATAGGCGGCACCGGCAAACCGCACCCAGTCGAACCAGTAGCCCATGGTCGCCATCAGCGTGGTCAACCCGACGGCGACGATGCCGATCACGATCGTCAGGCCCGCCTGGACGCCGGCAATGTTGGTCAGCGCCGCGCGGGTGCCATGGCGCAGGCCATTGGCGATCACCAGGGTGACGACCGGACCCGGGATCAGCGCCAGCGCAATGCAGGCGGCGACGAAGGCAAGATAAACTTGGAGGGACATGGGGGGCACTCGCGGTTAGACGAAACGATCATGCAGTTATGCACGATCACGCCGCTGGTGGAAGCCGCCCTCTTCCCCTTGTCGTAGCGGGTGGAAGGGCCTAACGCGACCGCCCCCGGGCCGTGACGGGCCAGATATCTACCAGCGTATCTCCCTTCACCACGTGGAAGGATTCGTAGAGGTTGACCGTGGGGTCGCAATGCGGCGGTGCCAGAGTGACGAGCGCACCGTGACTGGGCGCGCCTTCACCCTCCGGCACCACGATCATGCCGTGCTCGTCGCCCATGAAGCGCGTCGTTGAGCCTTGCGGCGCGCCTTCGAGAATCCATGGCGGACCGGCCTCCGTGGCCATCGCCTTGAGGCCCGCATCGATGGTGACCATCCCGGGCGTATTCGCGCTCACCACCCGGGTGTCGATCTGCAGCGCCTGCTCGAACACCGGCCGGCCCGATCCATGCAGATCGCAGGCATGATACTGGCGGTCCATGAAGACGTAGGAGCCAACTTGAAGCTCGGTCAGCACGCCGAGCGATGCGTCGATGTGGTGCGTCCCGGTTCCCCCTCCGGTCACGATCCGCGGCGTGAGGTCCGCGCTTTGCAATTGGTCGAGTGCGCCTTTCAGATACGCGGTGCGCTCCTCAATGGCCGCCTTCCGCTCGGCATAACTGGCGATATGCTGGAGATTCCCGTAGTAGAATTGAACGCCGGCGTATCTCAAGAAGCTGCGCCGCGAGACGTCGCGCGCGAGCGCAACAACACCCGCAGGCGATGCAACGCCAGTGCGGTGCATACCGGGGTCAATGTCCACGATGACGGTAAGCGGCTTGCGGCTCCTATCCGCGGCTACGGACAACGCCTCGACATTCTCAGGATGGTCCACAACCACCATGAGGTCCGCTATCGCCTGGTTGAGGGCGATGAGCCGCGCGATTGCCGGCGGCGTGACGACAGGTGATGTCACCAGAAGGCTCTCTACGCCTCCGCTGCCCAATGCTTCGGCTTCGCCCAGCTTGGCGCAGCAAATGCCGACCGCGCCGGATGCCATCTGCCGAAGCGCCACGTGCAATGACTTGTGCGTTTTTGAGTGCGGGCGGAGCTTTATGCCGTGCGCCCCGGCGAACGCTGCCATTTCCGCGATGTTGCGGTCGAGCATCTCGACATCGATAACCAACGCAGGCGTATTTAACGATCGCCGTGATCCCTGCTGACCGACAAGATGCCTGTGGAGGCGTTCCGCTTCGCTCATGCCCGCTGTGCTCCGGCTCCCGGCTTGCCCATCATCAATATCGCCCCGGGAAGGGACGGCTGTCCATCGCTACTGCAGCATACTTGGCAGCTTGTTCGACGTATTCAGGTCTGAAATCCGAAGGCCGCCCTACCGGGTCTTTTCGACAGGGATAGGGACTCGTGTGAGTAGATAAAACGGCAATTCGATTATGCACAATCATCCAACCGGTGGAAGTCGCGCTCTTCCCTTCTCCCCTTGTGGAAGAAGGTGGCGTAGGCGGCCTTCGGCCGCCGTTCTTAAGTAGGACGCCGATGCTTTGCATCGGCTATGCGAAGTCCGTGCCGGATGAGGGGTTTCGGTCTATCGATGGGCCGGACCCCCTCACCCGTCTTCGCTTCGCGAAGCCACCCTCTCCCACAAGGGGAGAGGGGAAGAAAGCGAAGCTTCACCGTCCGTCCATCGCGGCCGTCATCCACTTTGTCACAGCATCCGACGCAAGAAACTCCAGCGCCACGCGCTGAACGCCTGATGCGGTGCCTTTGCCCAGCGCGACGGCGACGAGCAGGTCGCAGCGCCGCGATACGGCGATGCCGATGGCGGCGCGCCGTGAGCCATCGGACATCTTCAGATCGTAGGTCCTCAAGCGTCCCTGCATGCCGGCAATCCGGATCACACCGCCTGGCGCGAGAGGGGCAAAACGCTCGCTCATCAGGTCGAGATCGGCGACGCGGTCGACCTCCTCGTCGTCGGCAACACCGCTGTCGCAATTGCAGAAGCCGGCCTTTGGCCGCACATACACTTCGATTTCGTCGCCGCAGAGTTCGGTGGCGCAACGGAACGCCCGACCGGCGGGCCATCCATCGCGTGGAAACGGCCAGGCGATTTCGCGCCAGCCCTCGATATCCGAGCGGGCATGCTGGAAACCGGCGACGCCCGCCACCATGCACATCGCAACTGCAAACGCGGTCAGCGATCTACGCATCCGGCATCACCCAAATCATGGCAGGCCGGCCACGGCGCGCGCAGCACCCGTCAGTTCCAGAATATGCAGGCCGGTGTTGGCGCGGTCGACGATGTAGATATAGCCGCGTTCATCGGTCTCGACATTATTGGTCTGGATCGCGACCTTGCAGCGGTCCTTGCCGTCGATGGTGACGCAACGCTTGTCGGTCGCCGCCGTGATCGACGGGATGAAATAGCCGACTTCGGTGGGATGATAGGGATCGCGAATGTCGAGCGCGCGGACGCCGGCATTGAAGAACGCGATGAACGCCATTTTCTTGTAAAACACCGGCGCCATGCTCTCGTTGGAGGAATGCGACCCGAACCGCCCGCCCCGTTCGCAGAACGAACCGCTCGCTTCCGGCACCGTGAAACTCGAAATCATCATCGGCCGGTTCTCGACCGTGACGTCGGCGAACCAGACCATCTGCCGCGGCTCGTTGCATTCATTCAGGATCGCCTCATCAACGATCATCACGATGTCGCGGGCCTTGCCGTCCTTGTCGTGAGCGAATTCGGCGATCGGCATGGCCTTCATCGGAAACACGGTGTGGGCGCCGTTGAAGGCGGACATCGCCAGCCGCGAGATTTCCGGAAGGCGAAGATTATCCGGCGTCGGCTCCTTCGGCCCGTTGATCAGTCTGTCGCGATCGACGATCTGCAGGAAGCCGCCCTTGTTGGTGCCGTACCCGAAATAAATGCGATTGCCGTCGGGGCCGGTCGAGATCGGCCCGTGCAACTCGGTCGGCACCGCGCCGGTCGAGCCCGGCTCCTGGCCGGGAAGGCCGAAATCCCTGATCTTGACGGGGTGCGCGGGATCGCTGAGGTCGTAGACCTGCGTCATGCGGCGCGTGCGCCAGTCGGGTGCGCCCGACACCAGAAAGGCAATGCCGGTCTCGCATTCCCACCAGCTCTTGTGGGTATCCTTGAGGCCGCCGAGCCGCGTGATCAGAACCGGATTGGCGGGGTCGGCGACGTTCCAGATCTCATGTGCTTCGCCGCCGAAGGTGCGCAGCATATACACCGCGTTGCGATCGCCCTTCGGCAAGGCTTTGCCGTCGCAGATGCGCACCATCTGCGCGCCGCCGGCCTCGTATTTTCCTTCCTGCCCGGGAATGTGACGCAGGTATTTCGGCTGCGCGGGATCGGTGACATCCACGATCGAGGTGCCGTTCGGCTCGGCTTTTCCGGTCTGCGGATTGAGCGGCGCCGGGATATCGTCGGTTCCACCATGGTGCCCGATATAGGCGATCCAGCGGTCGCCCTGATGGTGGATCGTCGGCTGGTAGGCGCTGCGCGCCTGCAGATCGTTGGCGCCAACAAGCTTCATGTTGGACGCTTCCGGCGGCGCTCCAACCACTTGCTGCTGCGCCTGAGCGCCGGTGAAGCACGCGATAAAAGAAATCCCAAGATACGTCGCCAGTTTGACGTGACCGGTCATGTTTTTCCACCCAGGTTGTTGAAGCCAATCTGCGTTGGCTGGTTTGACGACAATATCATAGCGAAGCGCGCCCGGATTGCACTCGCTTGGTCGATTGCATTGGGCGAGTGTCTCGCTCTTTTGGGGAGGCAACCATGTCGCCGCATCATGTTCATGCCGGCCGCCGCCGCTCGATGCGCTCCGAATCGATCTAGTACCTGGAATCATAAATCGGTATTGCAGCCCATCCTTCGAGACGGCCACTTCATGGCCTCCTCAGGATGAGGTCTAACTTGTTGAAACACAACAACCTCATGCTGAGGAGCGAGCGACGCGAGCGTCTCGAAGCATGGGCAGCAAGCGACTCACCGATCTCTCATAGTCAGTACTAGCCCCCGTCAGCGGGCACGATTTCGGGGGTTGACCAATCAGTGCGATATGTGTAGTGTACTAGTTAATGCATACAGACCTACTCAAAACCCTTTGTCTCGAAAGCTCTGGCGTCCCTATTTACGTGCAGCTTCGAGAGCAAATCCTGCGGCAGCTTGGCGCCGGCGTGCTGTCAACCGGTGACCAGATGCCGACGATGCGCGAAGTGGCGGTCACTTTGAAAATCGACCTCAATACGGTTCGGCACGCTTACGACGAACTTGAGCGGATGGGCGCCATCACGCTGGTTCGAGGACGCGGCAGCTTCGTAGCTGAACCGCCTCCCGCCATGGGAGCGCGCGCGCAAAATATCAAGGCCGACAGCTTGGCAAAACAGGTTCTGGCCACAGCCGCCGCGATGGGCCTCGACCCTGCCGTCGTTGCTGACCGAATAAAGGCCCTCGCAAAGCAGAAGGAATAGTCGTCATGAACAACTATTTTAAAGCAAAAGGCGCCAACCAACCCGCCATCGTACTTGCAGTGGTGGTGCTGGCGTTCGCGGCCACAGTCGCGTGGTTCGCTTACGTCGCGAACTCACGCGGCGGCTATGTTCTCGCTGCCAGTCTGGCCATCGTCGCGTTCCTGATCCCTCGGGCCATCATGGTCGCGAATCAGTGGGAACGAGCGGTCGTTCTTCGGCTAGGCCAGCTATCCGCAATTCGTGGCCCCGGTCTGTTTGTCATCGTGCCGTTCATCGATGAGGTGGCTTCCTGGCTCGATCAACGCATCCAGACCACCGAAATCGACGCTGAAAAGGCGCTGAGCAAGGACACCGTACCGGTGAATATTGACGCGGTGATATTTTGGCAGATTCACGATCCTCAGCGCGCGGCCCTCGAGATTGCAGACTACCGGCAGGCTATCACCCAGGTCGCACAAACCTCGCTTCGCGAGATGGTCGGTTCGTCATTGCTCACGACGCTTTTATCCGAGCGTAAACAGGGCGACCAGCTGTTGCGCGAGGAAATCGGACGCAAGACCGCGGAATGGGGCGTGGCGGTGCTGTCGGTTGAAATCAGGGACATCGGTGTACCGCCGGCGTTACAGGATGCGATGAGCCGGCAGGCCCAGGCCGAGCGCGAGAAACTGGCGCGTGTCCTGCTCGGCCAAGCGGAACAGGAGATTGCGCAAAAATTTGTAGAGGCAGCCGACATCTATGCCCGTAGTCCGGCCGCACTACAGCTGCGTGCCATGAACATCATCTATGAAACCACCAAGGAGCGTGGCGCCACAATTCTTATTCCGTCTGCGATGGTCGACGCCATGAATCCCGCCGGCGCGATGGGTATCGTCGCCGCGGCGCGGCCGCTTCCGACGGCAAGCTAGCTCCGCTCTCGGTCAATGGCGTCATCCCGTCGCATGGCAGGAGTTCACGATGTCGCAGCAGAACTTTCAGATAACCAGCCGCCGCCGTTTGCTTAAATTCCTGGCTGCGAGCCCGTTATTCGCGCGCAGCGCCTTGGCGGAAGGGTTGCGGCAAGCGGATCCGGCGGACTGGGCGCCGCGTGACCTCGAAAAACTGATTGCCGATCCCACACAGGCGCTCGACGTTTTCGACTTCGAGCCGGTCATGAAGAAGAACGTTCCCCCGGCGCATTTCGGTTACATGGCCACCGGCGCCGATGACGAAATGACCTTGCGTGCCAACCGCGAAGGTTTCCGGAAGTTCGAATTGCGGCCGCGGCGGCTGGTCGATGTCAGCAAGATCGACATGAGCGCCGAGATTCTCGGTGCGAAATACGACAGCCCGATCGTGATTGCGCCGACCGGCAGCAACCGCGCCTTTCATCCCGACGCGGAAGTCGCCGTCGCCAAGGCCGCGAAATTGGGAAACCATCTGCAGATTCTATCCACGGTGGCAACCACATCGATCGAGGACGCCATCGCCGCGCGCGGCGCGCCACTGTGGTTTCAGCTCTACACGACCCAGCGCTGGGAAATTGCCGAAGGTCTGGTCAGGCGAGCGGAAGCCGCGGGCGCGCCGGCGATCGCGGTGACACTCGATGTGAGATCATCGGCGAAATGGGAGACTTTTGTCAGACTGCGACGCACCGACACCCGCGACTGCGGCAGCTGCCATGGCCTCAATGACTATCTGTCGCGCAAGCCGAATTTCACCGGCATCGATCTCGGCGGCATCAGCACCACGGTCGTCACCAACCTGACCTGGGACCTGATCAAGCGGCTGCGCGATACGGTCAAGGTCAAGCTCGTGCTCAAGGGCATTGTCGCCTTTGAGGACGCCAAGCTCGCCGCCGATGCCGGGATCGATGCGATCGTGGTCTCGAACCACGGTGGACGCGTCGAAGACGGCATCAGCGCGACCATCGACGTGCTGCCGGAAATCGTCGAGGCGGTCGGTGGCCGCATGCCAATCCTGGTCGACAGCGGCTTTCGCCGCGGCAGCGACATCGTCAAGGCGTTGGCACTGGGCGCGCAAGCGGTGTGCATCGGCCGGCCCTATCTGTGGGGACTCGGCGCCTTCGGACAGCCAGGAGTCGAGCGCGTACTCGCGATCGTGCGCGCCGAGACGCGCACCGCCATGCAGCAGCTTGGCGCGCCGTCGCTCAAACACCTCACGCCGGCGATGGTCCGGCGGGTCTGAGTTCCTATCCTCGAGGGGCGACAAGATGCTGCCGCTGCGCCGATGAAAACGCATCGGCCGCGAAAACACACCCTTGACATGCAACCATTTGGTTGCCTATTATCGCCGCCATGGATGAGGTCTTCAAAGCGCTGGCCGATGCTTCGAGGCGGTCGCTGCTGGACCGGCTTCACGCCAAGAACGGACAGACCCTGAACGATCTCTGCGACGGCCTCGCCATGACGCGGCAGGCCGTGACCAAGCACCTTGCGATTCTCGAGGCCGCCAACCTCGTCACCACGTTCAAGCATGGCCGCGAGAAGCTGCACTATCTCAACCCGGTGCCGATCCATCAGATCGGCGAGCGGTGGATCAAGAAATTCGAGCGCGGCAAGCTCACCGCGCTCAGCGAATTGAAACGGCAGTTGGAGAAACGCGATGAGTAAACCGGAATTCGTCTACACCACCTATATCGAGACCACCGCCGAGCAACTCTGGCATGCGCTGACCGACGGCGACTTCACCGAACGCTACTGGTTCGGCCATCGCGTCGCTTCCGACTGGAAGGTGGGATCGCCTTACAAATTCGCCAAACCAGGCGCGTGCACGGTCGAGGGCAAGATATTGATATCAGATCCCCCCAGACGACTCGCCTATAGCTGGGATCCCTGCTCCGCGGAGGCGAACCGTGAACGGACCTCGCGGGTCACGTTTGACCTGGAACCGCGCGGCAAGGTCATCAAGCTGACCGTCACGCACGACAACCTCGACGAGGGCGGCAAGACCTTGCGCGACATTTCCGGCGGCTGGCCGATGGTGATAGCGAGCCTGAAGAGTCTTTTGGAAACAGGACACGGGTTACCGGCTGATCTCCCCGCAAGTGCTGCCAAGGAGAAAGCCCATGCATAAACCTGAATTCGTCTACGTCAGCTATATCGAGACCACGCCGGAAAAACTGTGGGAGGCACTGACATCAAGTGAGTTCACAAAGCGCTACTGGTGGAACACCGAGGTAAAGTCCGACTGGAAGGTCGGCTCGCCGTTCGCGCTGGTCATGAACGGGACGACCACCGACGTCGGCGAAGTCCTCGAGGTCGACCGGCCCCGGCGGCTGTCCTACACCTTCCACCACATTCTGAACGAAGCGGCGAAGAAAGAGCGGCCATCGCGCGTCACCTTCGTGCTGGAGCCGTACGGCAAATTGACAAAACTGACGCTGACGCATGAAGACTTCGAGGATGGCAGCGTGATCCTCGACGGTATCTCCAAGGGATGGCCCGCCATCCTGTCCAGCCTCAAGAGCATGCTTGAATCGGGCACCGCGTTGGCGATTCCCCCTTCCTGTCTTGGCATCGAGGGAGTGTCATGAACATCGACAATTTCAAGCCGGCCATCGTCTACACCATCTACATCGGCTCGACGCCGGAGAAAGTCTGGCAGGCGCTGACGAGCGCCGAGTTCTCCAGGAAATATTTTTCCGGCTTCGCGGTGGAGGCCGAGTTGAAAGTCGGCGGCGCGTTCGTCGCCCGCGCGCCCGATGGTTCGGTCCACATCAGCGGCGAAGTGATCGAATGCGATCCGCCGAAAAAGCTCACCCTCACCTGGAACGTCAACTGGCCTGGGCTGGTGGAGAAGCTCGGCGTCACGCTCGTGACCTACGAGATCGAGCAGGCGGGAGATGCGGTCCGGCTCACGCTGACCCAGGCGCACGACCGGCCGATCGATGACGACATCCTCTCGGGCGGCCGTCAGGGCTGGCCCGCGATCCTCTCCAGCCTGAAGAGCCTGCTGGAGACCGGTGAACCTCTGGTGATAAAAATGGAGCCGCCGCAACGGATGCTGGCGGCGCTGAAGAAGATGGGGATCGCCACGCCGTAGGGGCTCGACATATTCGGTCGTCATACGCGGGCTTGACCCGCGTATCCATCGATCTTCACGAGAGTGTTTCGAAGAAGATGGATTGCCGGGTCATCTAGCGCGAAGACGCGCGGAGCCTGTCATCGGGCCGCGCTTTGCGCGGACCCGTTGGCGCTTTCGCCCGGCAATGACGACAGAACCTACCCCAGCGCTCTTAATTCGCGCCGCAGCACCTTGCCGGTCGCGGTCATCGGCAGGGTATCGGTGAATTGCACGTAGCGCGGATATTCGTGCGCGGCGAGCTGCACCTTGACGAACTCCTGGATCTCGCGCGCCAGCGCGTCACCGGGCGTAAAGCCGGGACGCAATACGATCCACGCCTTGATCGATTCGGTGCGGATCGGATCGGGAATTCCGACCACCGCCGACATCGCCACCGCCGGATGCTTCATCAGCGTGTGCTCGATTTCCGACGGCCCGACGCGATAACCGGCTGTCGTGATCACGTCATCCTCGCGGCTGACGTACCAGAAATAGCCGTCCTCATCCTGGATGCCGAGATCGCCGGTCAGCAGGAAATCCCCGACATATTTCTTGGCCGTGGCTTCCGGGTTGCGCCAATATTCGAGCATGGTGCAGGGGTTCGGCTGGCGCACGCCGATGATGCCGCGGCTTCCCCGCGGCAATTCCTCGGCCTTGTCGTTGACGATGCGCACGTCGAAACCGGGCGTGGCCTTGCCCATCGAGCCCGGCCGGATCGGAAACAGTTTGGAGTTGCTGCCGATCACGAGATTGCATTCGGTCTGGCCGAACACTTCATGGGCATCGATGCCGAAGGTCGCGCGCACCCAGCCCAGCAACTCGCCGCCGAGCGACTCTCCACCGGTGAAGATGCTGCGCAACTTGACGCCCGGATGTTTGACGTCCGCCTGCCGCATCAGCTTCAGCGCCGTCGGCGGCAGGAAGACATTGCGGATGCCGTAGTCGGCCATCATCTGCATCGCCGCCTGCGGCTCGAATTTGCGGGCGCGATGCCCGACGATCGGCACGGCATGATACCACGCGGCGAACAGCGCGTTGATGAGTCCGCCGATCCACGCCCAGTCGGCCGGCGTCCACATCAGATCGCCGGGCCTGGGCAGAAAGTCGTGACACATCTCGACATTCGGCAGGTGGCCGAGCACCACGCGATGCGCGTGCAGCGCGCCCTTCGGATTTCCGGTGGTGCCCGAGGTGTAGATGATCAGGGCCGGATCATCGGCTGAGGTATCGAGGGTCGCGAACGCCGCCGGCGCCGCCTTCAGCCGCGACCAGAACGGCTTGGTGCCGGGCTGAACGCCCTCGCCGATGAGGTAGATGTTTTGAAGATCCGGAAGCCGATCGCGGATTTTCGCAAGCTTCTCCCACCCGGTCGCGTCGGTGACGATGGCCTTGGCGCCGGAATTCGACAGCCGGAATTCCAGCGCATCCTCGCCGAACAGGGCGAACAGCGGTATCGACACCAGGCCGGCGCGGAACGCCGCCATATGGGCAATCGGCAGTTCCAGCGACTGCGACAGAAACACCGCGACCCGGTCGCCGCGCGCAAGACCGTCGGCTTTCAGCACATTGGCGAAGCGGCGGGAGAAGTCGCTGATGTCGTCGAACGAATACCGCGTCGCGCCGCCGTCCTCGTCGACATAGATCAGCGCGAGACGGTTGGTGCCATCGGCATGGCGGTCGCAGCACGCGGTCGCGATGTTGAACCGCGCCGGGATGTCCCAGCGGAAGCCGCGGTAGAGGTCGTCGTAGTTAGAGGCTTCGGTGAGCATGAGAGACGGCCTTCGAATTTTTCACAACCCGCGAACATCCGAAACGTCGTCCCCGCCTAGTGCGCAATTGCGCACGGGGGGCGGGGACCCATAACCACCGAGGTTATTGTGGGCCGGGGCGTTTCAACGTTCCGAACCAAATCGCGAGGCCGCGGAGTATGGGTCCCGGCTTTCGCCGGGACGACATCCAGTTTGAGAAGGTGCGATCACCCCGCCAGCGCCGCCTTCACCATGCCGCTGGCCTTGCCGAAATCCATTTGCCCGGCGTATTTCGCCTTCAGCGCCGCGATCACCTTGCCCATGTCCTTCATCCCGGCGGCATTGGTCTCAGCGATCGCGGCCGCGATTGCCGCCTTGACGTCGTCTTCCGACATCTGCTTCGGCAGGTAGGCGGAGATGATCGCGATCTCCTCGCGCTCCTGATTGGCCAATTCGGCGCGGCCGCCCTTGTCGTACAGCTCGACGGATTCCTGGCGCTGTTTTATCATTTTCTGGAACACGCCGAGCAGGTCGCCATCGCTGAGCGGCGGCTTGCCCTGCCCGCGTGCTTCGATGTCGGCGTTCTTGATGGTCGAATTGACCATGCGCAGCGTGGAAAGCTTGCGCTCGTCCTTGGCCCGCATCGCGTCCTTGACGGCGTTATTGATGTCGTCGCGCAGCATCGTCCTGTCCTCTCGCGGCCCATGACGCCGCATGCCTCGAAGCCCCTGATCTAGGCCGTTCGCGCCCATCAGACAACTCGGTTCCACCGCCATCGACCATGAGAGACGCGCCCGCGGCGCCCCTCCGCATGAGGCTGGCCCAAAATATGCGTTTTTTGCATGTGAATCCGCGGCTTCCGGCTTTGACGGCGCTGAATGCGACGTCTATGTAATGCGCTCATGACCACAACAGATAATGCCTCAGCCTGGCCGGACCACAAACCGACCGCGCTCCTCGTGCTTGCCGATGGCACCGTGCTGGAAGGCTTCGGCCTCGGCGCGGAAGGCCAGGCGGTCGGCGAAGTCTGCTTCAACACCGCGATGACCGGTTATGAGGAGATTCTCACCGATCCCTCCTATGCCGGGCAGCTCATCACCTTCACCTTTCCGCACATCGGCAATGTCGGCACCAACGATGAAGACATCGAGACGGTGAACATGGCGGCAACGCCGGGCGCGCGCGGCGTGATCCTGCGCGCCGCCATTACCGATCCGTCGAACTACCGCGCCTCGCGCCATCTCGATCAGTGGCTGAAGGCCCGCGGCATCATCGGCCTCTCCGGGATCGATACCCGCGCGCTGACCGCGCTGATCCGCAGCAAGGGCATGCCGAACGCCGTGATCGCGCACGCGCAGGACGGCCAGTTCGACCTGCATGGATTGAAGGAAGAAGCCCGCGAATGGCCCGGCCTCGAGGGCATGGACCTGGTGCCGCAGGTGACTTCCGGCCAGCGCTTCACCTGGGACGAAACGCCGTGGGCGTGGGAGAAAGGCTTTGGCCGGCAGACCGAGCCGGAGTTCAACGTCGTCGCCATCGATTACGGCATCAAGCGCAACATCCTGCGGCTGCTCGCCGGCGAAGGCTGCAGGATCACGGTGGTGCCGGCGACCACATCGGCCGAAGACATCCTGGCGATGAAGCCCGATGGCGTGTTTCTCTCCAACGGCCCCGGCGATCCCGCCGAGACCGGCAAATACGCCGTGCCGGTGATTCAGAAGGTGATCGCGTCGGGCACGCCGACCTTCGGCATTTGCCTGGGCCATCAGATGCTGGGCCTGGCGGTCGGCGCCAAAACCACCAAGATGCATCAGGGCCATCACGGCGCCAATCATCCGGTCAGGGACGAGACCACCGGCAAGGTGGAAATCACCTCGATGAACCACGGTTTCGCGGTGGACCAGGCGACCTTGCCCAAAGGCGCGACCCAGACCCACGTCTCGCTGTTCGACGGCTCCAATTGCGGCATCTCGCTCAACGGCAGGCCGGTATTCTCGGTGCAGTATCACCCGGAAGCCTCCCCCGGCCCGCGCGACTCGCATTATCTGTTCAAGCGCTTCGCCGATCTGATGCGGGCGAACAAGAACGGGTAAGTATCGATCCGGCGTGCCCCGGATGCTGCGCAGCGCGCCGCGCTTATGCGGCGTGGTGCGCTGCTGATCCGGGGCCATCTATCGTCCGGCACGCGCATGTGGATCCCGGCTCTGCGGCACACCGCCGAAGAGGCGCTGCGCCGCGTCCGGGACACGATACCAATGTTGCGGCCAATGCAGCCACTTAGTATGATGGTCATCATCATAACCAGATTCCGCAGGACACGCCCCATGGACGACCGAACTACCGCCACAATCGAATACGGCGTGACGCCGACAGAAGTCATGGCCTCGATGTCGGGCATCGATTTCGTCCGCGCCATCTTCGACGGCAAATTGCCGGCGCCGCCGGTCATGCAGACCATCGAACCCTTCGATTCCACCGCCGAGCCGGGCGTCGTCGTGATGTACAGCATTCCCGGCTTTCGGCACTACAATCCGATCGGATCGGTGCATGGCGGCTACGCCGCGACGTTGCTTGATTCCGCGATGGGGCTCGCGGTCCACAGCACGCTGCCGGCGGGTATCGGTTACACCACGCTCGAATTCAAGATCTCTTTCATCCGCGGCATGACTAAGGATAGCGGCGCGGTGCGCACCGAAGGCCGCACGTTGAATGTCGGCCGCCGCGCTGCCACCGCCGAGGCGCGCATGACCGATTCCAAGGGCCGCCTGCTCGCCCACGCCACCACGACCTGCCTGGTTTTCGAGATTCCGAAGGGAACGTGAACCGCTGACATCGGTTTGATATCGTAGGGTGGGCTTGGCGAAGCGAGCCCACCATATCGCGCGTGTTAACATCCCAGTTGATGGGCACGACGCGAAGAGCGTCTTTGCCCACCCTGCGATCCTGGGAGAATTTCCATGTCGATTGTCAGCGATGATGTCGAACCGCTCAGCTTCGTGTTCGAGGACGACGGCCTGGTCCCGAACAACCCGATGCCGTTCCTGGTCTATAAGGGTGCCATCGACGTCGACAACGAACACCCCGAGAAAACCATCGAGGGACTGTTCGGCGCCAACGCCTGGGGCGAGATGTGGCGCAACGGCGTCTACGATTATCTGCATTACCATGCCACCGTTCATGAGGCGCTCGGCGTTGCCCGCGGCCATGCGTGGGTGCGGTTCGGCGGCGACGGTGGCAAGGAGATCGAGATTTCGGCCGGCGACGTCGCCATCCTGCCCGCGGGCACCGGGCATCAATGCCTGTCCGCGAGCCGGGATTTCTGCGTGATCGGGGCCTATCCGCCCGGACCCCAAATGCATGTCACGCTGCCGACGCCCGAAAATCACGCCAAGGCGGTGAAAACGATTCCGGCGGTGAAGCTACCGAAAACCGACCCCGTGATGGGAACGGACGGGCCGCTGGTCAGGCTATGGAAGCAGCCGATTTAGTGATTCGACAGATCGAGCCGCCAAGAGCCGAACTCGTAATTCTCAGCCGACGAACAGCTAAAGGTACGCCGTATAAGAACTGATCCACACCAGGATGGACGCGAGAAGACCGATGACGCCCGCATTGTCGGCAAATGCGGTGGCGCTGCCGGACATTCCCAAGCGAAGTGATTCACGGCTCATTTCGTCAGGTATCGATATCTCCGCCGGAAAGACCGTCGCTCCGCCGAGCGCATTGGTACGCGCCAGCGTTCCCGACACGGCGACCTGTCCTTGACCGACGCCCTTGGGAATCGCAGTAATCCTTGCGTGATAGATGCGGCCGGGAGCGTTATCGAAAACGATATCGACGGCCGTGCCCTCCTTGATGGTTTGAAAGCCATTCTGCGAAAACATTCCAACCAGCGTGATCTCCTTCTCGACGATGAACGACATCGCCGAGTGCAACTGCAAGGCCCGATCGCCGACGGTCAATGCGACGACGGTGACATAGCCGTCGGCGGGCGCGCGAACTGCGGTCTGCGACAATTCCCAGTTGGCGTTATCCAGTTGCGGCTGAAGCTGCGCGACCGTGGTGTTGATGCCGCCGATCTCGGAATCCAACGCCAGTTTGGCGCTCTGCTGCGCCGCCTTGGCCGCGCCAAGCTGCGCCGACACGGTTTCGTACTGAACCTGCTTGTCCTGCGCTTGAAATTGCGTGTTGGCATCTTCCGATGCAAGCGTCTGGATGTCGGCGAGACGCTTTTTGTTATAGGCGGCCTGCGTGGTAAGCCCCTCAACATTCGCCGTTGCCTGTTCGTAATTCGATTTCAGGATCTCGACCTGCTGCTTTGCCGCGGCTAGCGAGGCCTGCAACTGCGAGACCTTGTATTGAAACGGCGCCGGTTCGATTTGAAACAACACATCATTGGCCTTCACCGGCACGTTCGGCTTGACCGGGATTGCGACAATTTGTCCGGTCACGTTCGGCGTCACTTCCACCACCCGACCGGTCACCGTAACGCGCCCCGACGGCGTGAGATAATTAAAAAGTGCGAGAAATGTCGCGAGGATAAACACGCCAACAAGTACCGAGACCGTCCCGGACAACCAGCCCCATCGCACCAGTTTGAATCTTGAAAACACGACCCACAACGCCACGATGTAAAGGCATAGGATAATAACCATGGCTGGCCCTCATTATCCGTTTGTGCTAAAGTTACCTTCGTAGAGGGCTCGCATTGACGGGCGGCGAGGCCCTTTAAGCGACGTCAGTCGCGGTCAGCCTTATAGCATCTACTTTTTTATCGACGTTATTCGATTCTGCAGACGCCATGCGGCGTTTTATGCAGCTGGCGTTGCACGTTCTCTTGCAAGCAATACGCGACCTCTCGCGCCGGAGCGAAAATGCTCAAGGTCGTTCTGGCGATTTTGCAGAAGGAACGGATGTCATGCGTGTGACAAGATTGAATCTGAGTTTCCGGAATATTCGTAGCCACGTCGTGCTGATTTGTTGTGACGCTGCCGGCCAAGGCACGGTCAATATCGCTCGCGGAAGCGCAGCAGATCGCGACCGAGGCCTACATCCACGGCTACTCGCCGATTACGGCTCCTGTGACGCTGGTCCAGAGACCAGCAACGTCCCGGAGGCCGAGGGGCCTGCGCACTCCGCTGAACCAGTTCGTGAACGTGCCGCGCTACGTCGGCGCGCCATCCCGAGCCCGTTGACACATCCGCCAGTCACGTTGGGTTCGGCTGCATCAAACGAGAGGAGAAGCCTCATGATCATTGAACAAAACAGATGTCGATCGAAACAAGGATGGCTGTTGGCCACCGGTCTTGCGAGCCTGCTCATCACTTTGCCAACCCTTCTCGCGGCCCAGCAAATCACGGGCACGCCAGGTACGCCCAGCGCCACGATGACGCTTGATGGCAAGCAGCTTCCGCCTGAGCCTCCAAAGTTCGGCGGCGTGATCAAGGAAGATGCGAAGGACTCCAAACCCTATTGGCCACCCTCCGTGGTGCCGCCAAAAAGCGCACCAAACGTGCTGCTGATCATGACCGACGATCAGGGTTATGGCGTGTCCGGCACTTTCGGTGGTGTCATTCCGACCCCTGCGATGGATCGCGTCGCCAATGCTGGCCTGCGCTATACGCAGTTTCACTCGACGGCGCTTTGCTCACCGACGCGGGCGGCACTGATCACCGGCCGCAACCATCATTCGGTCGGGTTCGGCGTGATCGGTGAGCTGTCCACCGGCTATCCCGGCTACGATTCCGTCATTGGCCAGGAGAGTGCGACGATCGGGACGATCCTGCGGGACAACGGATTTGCCACCTCGTGGTTCGGCAAGAACCATAATACGCCGACCTATTTGTACAGCTCGGCCGGTCCTTTCGACCAATGGCCGGTCGGAATGGGATTTCAATACTTCTACGGATTCATGGGCGGCGAGACCGACCAATGGACACCCTATCTTTATCGCAACACGAGCGCGGTATTTCCGTGGGTCGGCAAGACCGGTTACAACCTCACCACCGACATGGCGGACGATGCCATCAACTACATGAACAGCCTGAACGCGGCTGCCCCCGAGAAACCGTTCTTCGTCTATTACGTGCCCGGCGGCACCCATTCGCCGCATCAGCCGAAGAAAGAATGGATCGACAAGTTCAAGGGCAAGTTCGACATGGGCTGGGAGAAACTGCGCGAGCAGATTTTTGCCTACCAGAAGCGGCTCGGGGTGATCCCCGCCAACACCCAACTCACGGCCTGGCCCGATACGCTGCCGAAGTGGGACTCGCTCTCATTGATACAAAAGAAGCTATATGCGCGCGAAGCCGAGGTGTTTGCCGGCTACGCGGCCTATACCGACAATGAGATTGGCCGCGTCATCCAGGCAGTCGAGGACATGGGCAAACTCGACAACACGCTGATCATCTATATCAGCGGCGACAACGGCACCAGCGCCGAAGGCACGCTTGAGGGCACCCCGAACCAGATGACCGCCTACAACGGCGTTCTGAAACTGCCTGAAGCCGAGCTGATGCTCCACTACGAGGATTGGGGCTCCGACAAAACCTACCCGCATATGTCGGTGGCGTGGTCGTGGGCCTTCGATACCCCGTTCAAATGGACCAAGCAGGTGGCCTCGCATTTCGGCGGGACCCGGCAAGGCATGGTCATGTCGTGGCCCGGCCACATCAAGGACACCGGTGGCATCCGCACCCAATTCCATCACATGATCGACATCGTGCCGACGATCCTTGAGGCCACGGGCATCCCCGCTCCCGCCACGGTCAATGGCATCGCGCAAAAGCCCATCGAGGGCGTCAGCATGGCCTATACGTTCGACCAGGCCAACGCCAACGCACCGTCAAAGCGCGACACGCAGTATTTCGAGATGTTCGCCAACCGCGGCATCTACAACAATGGTTGGTATGCGTGCACGACGCCGCCCGCAGCACCCTGGCTTATGGGCACGGCAAAGATGCCTGAGGTCAGCGAATACAAGTGGGAACTCTACAACATCGCCGACGACTACTCGCAATCCAATGACCTCGCCGCCAAGAATCCCGACAAGCTGCGAGAGCTACAGGCGTTGTTCCTGTCGGAGGCGGCAAAATACCAGGTCTTGCCGCTGGATAATTCCGTCCTGCCGCGTTTGACCACGGCGCGGCCGAGCGCGACAGCAGGGCGAACTGAATTCACTTACAAGGGAATCAATCCCGGCATCCCCGACGCCAACGCACCCAGCATCTTGAACAAGGACTACAAGATCACCGCCGAGATAACCGTCCCGCAGGGCGGCGCAGAGGGCATGATCGTGACCATCGGCGGCCGCTTCAGCGGCTATGGCCTCTATCTGCTCAAAGGCAAGCCGGTGTTTGTCTACAACATGCTGGATTTGAAACGCTACCGCTGGGAAGCGGGCGTGGGCGCACGGGACTGGTTGGGCTCTGCGCTCAAGCCGGGCAAGCACACCATCGTGTTCGACTTCAAATATGACGGCCCCGGCTTTGCCAAGGGCGGCACCGGCGTGCTGTCGGTGGATGGCAAGGAGGTTTCCCGCCAGTCGATGCCGCACTCGATTGGGTTCCTGATGGCCATCGACGAGACCTTCGACGTCGGCGTCGATACCCGCACGGGAGTGGATGACAGCTACAAGCTGCCGTTCCAGTTCACCGGCAAGATCGACAAGTTGACGTTCAAGCTTGGACCAACGCAGCTCTCGAGCGACGAGCAGCGGATCATCCAACACGCCCGCGCCAAAGCGAGCGACTAGTCCGATATTCGTTGACCTGCGGGCATCAAGGGATGCCCGCAGGTTTGAAGCAAGCACATTGAACGGAGCCACGCGAAAGCAGAGATCCTGAAATCAATGGGAGCGACGATATGAAACGGTCTATCAGATTCCTGGCCGCAACCCTCATCTGCGCGACACCTGTGCTGCCTCGCATGGCCGCCGCTCAAGCACCTGCAATACCGTCAATCCTTGTCACGCCCGACGCCGTCGACACACGTATCGGCAAGCTCGAGTTCAAGGACGGCGCGCCGAGTGTGGAAACCGCCGCCAAGGTTTACGACACGCTGGATTTCACCCGCGGCCTTGATGCGTTCCTCAACAGTTACGGTGGCGCATCCGCGTATGCGATCCGCCAAGGCCTTATCAGCATCGGCGCCGAGGACAATACAGTCACCATTTATCCCGAACTGATGGATTCGAAGTCGCTGTTCCTCACAGCCAACGCCGACACCGTTTATTACTTCAGCATAGTGGACCTGACGAAAGGTCCAATGGTGGTCGAACAGCCGCCGAAGGGACTTGGTACCATCAACGACATGTGGTTTGGGTGGATCATCGACATTGGTTTTCCCGGTCCCGACCGGGGGGAAGGCGGAAAATACCTGCTCCTGCCACCCGGCTATGACGGGCCGGTGCCGGAGGGTGGTTTTTACGTAGCGCGGTCGAAGACGACGCGCGTCATCTATGCCGCGCGCGCTTTCCTCACAGACAACGATCCAAAGCCGGCCGTCGAGAACATCAAGAAGACGATCAAGATTTATCCGTACACACCGGGCGGCTTAGGAACAAGCATTGCAACAGCGCTCGAAGGCAAGGTCAGGCTCGAGGTCAACCCACCTGTTCCCGCGACCAAGTTCGTCGAGGTGAGCGGAAAATCGTACAATACGATTCCCCCAAGCGACTTCTCTTTCTTTGAGATGATCAACGCAAACGTACAGCAGGAGCCAGCCGATTCCTACGATCCAGAGCTTGCAGGACAATTGGCGGCGATCGGCATCGTCAAGGGTAAGCCGTTCAACCCTGACGCCCGGATGCGGAAGATTCTCACCGATGCCGCCGCAGTGGGCAATGCTGCCGGACGTTCGCTGAACTGGCGCTTCAGTGGGGCTCATCCTGATTGGGCGTACTACCCCGGCTCCATGTGGGGCAACATGTTGTGGCAGGGTGGTGCGAATTTCGAAACACCCCCGCCGATGATTACCAAAGAGGGCTTCTTCAAACCGTTGCCGGCGACCGGAGCGCGAACCCTCGACTCGCGGACCGCGTTTTACTACGCCTACACCCTCGACTCCCCGGGCATGATCATGCGTATTCCCCGCGTCGGCTCGCAATATCTCATGGGCTTTCTGGACGCGGACAAGAATGGTTTCGACGGCAGCAAAACGTACAAGGTAACGCTGCCGAAAGGCATTCCCGCGGCTGCGTTCTGGTCGTTCACGCTCTACGACAACCAGACGCGCTCGATGCTCGACACGCCGCAACGTTATCCACGCGCCGGTAGTCAGAGCTATCCGTCGCCCGCCGCCGAAGCGGACGCGGACGGTTCCACGACGATCTACTTCGGCCCGACCCAGCCGGCGGGCGTGAAGCGCGGCAACTGGATTCAGACCGATCCGAAAAAGGGCTGGTTCACGCTGCTTCGCCTCTACAGCCCGCTCGAACCCTTCTTCACCAAAGAATGGCGGCCGAGCGAGATCGCATTGGCGCAGTGAGAAAAGCCGTTCCCGTTCTTCCCGTTCCGCCATGAGGAGATACCAAAATGCTGACAAAACGCGACTTCCTTCACTCGACTGCGCTTGCTGCAGTCACCGTCGCAATGACGAGCATTCCATCGAGCGCGCAAACCAAGGCCGAATGGCCTGACATCATCGAGGCCAAGGCCATCGCCGAGGAGGGCTTCATCTACGGCCTTCCGATCGTGATGAACTACGCCGTGATGTACGAGTATTCCGTCGACAAGAACTCGGGGCAGTACAAGGCGCCGTTCAATCATATCAAAAACGAGGCGCGCGTCTTTACCCCCAAGGACACATCTATCGTTACCCCCAACAGCGACACACCCTATTCCTTCCTCTGGATGGATTTGCGCGCGGAGCCGATCGTGTTGTCCGTTCCGGCCGTGGAGAAGGCGCGCTACTACGCGGTGCAACTCGAAGACGGCAATACCTACAATTACGGCTACATCGGCAGCCGCGCTACCGGCACCGAGGCGGGCGACTACATGGTCGTCGGCCCCGGCTGGAATGGGGCAACGCCGCCTGGCATCAAGAAGGTATTTCGATCCACGACACAGTTTTCCGTGGCGGGCTTTCGCACCCAGCTATTCGGCCCGGACGATATGCCGAATGTGGAAAAGGTCCAGGCGGGCTATAGGGCGCAGCCACTCTCGGTGTATTTGAAGCAGCCGACGACGACTGCGGCGGCCGCAGTGGACTTCCCCAAGATCGACAAGGAAATGGTCAAGACCAACTTCTTCGAATATCTCGATTTTGCGCTGCAGTTCGCGCCACCCGCGCCGGAAGAGAAAGAAATTCGCGCCAAGCTCGCGCGCATTGGTGTCGGTGCCGGCAAAACTTTTGATTTCAAGGATCTCCCGATTGCCCACAAGCTTGAAATCGGCCTCGGCATGAAGGATGGCGAAGCCAAGATCGAGAAATTCCTTTCCGACCAGCAAAAAATCATCAACGGATGGAAAGTCGGCTCATTCTTCGGCAATCGCGAGTTTTTCAACGGCAACTGGCTGCTCCGGGCCGCCGGAGCGAAGGCCGGAATCTACGGCAACGACACCGTGGAAGCGACCTATCCAATGACAAAGACTCTCGCGAATGGCGAACCGCTCGACGGCAGCAAGAACAATTACACGCTGACATTCCCCGCCGGCCAGTTGCCGCCAGTGGACGCTTTCTGGTCGGTAACGATGTACGACGGCAAGACGCAATTGCTGATCGAGAATCCGATCAACCGGTACCTGGTCAATTCGCCGATGGTGCCGAACATGAAGAAGAATGCCGACGGTTCGTTGACGCTATACATCCAGAACAAATCACCGGGCGCAGACAGGGAATCCAATTGGCTTCCCGCTCCGAAGG
Organism: Bradyrhizobium sp.; assembly: GCA_035490095.1. GTDB lineage: Bacteria > Pseudomonadota > Alphaproteobacteria > Rhizobiales > Xanthobacteraceae > Bradyrhizobium. The sequence goes on along the minus strand of DATHHQ010000214.1, from coordinate 5,158 downwards.
GGGACATTTATCTCGTCATGCGGCTCTACTGGCCGAAGACCGAGGCCCCGTCGATCCTGCCTCCGGGTGAAGGCACATGGAAGCCGCCGGCGATCGAGTTGGCGGTGTAGCGTTCACGCCAGCCGCCCCTGCTGAACCTAGGTCCAGTTTGATCATTATGCCTGACGTGGCCGACGCGCTCGTCCAACGCAGCGTCAGATACCTGGAGTCAGTCAGCTCAACCGACAGGACATCAAACCAGATCGGGGGTCAGCGAGACCATTGACCGAGCTGGAGGCATGTCAGCAGACTGACGTAACTTGGTGTGCCGCCAATGCTCTCTTGCGAGGCGCAACTTGCCCGGCTTGGCGCGGGGAATTTTGACCACTGGCTTGCGAGCTGCTGCCGCGCTTTGCGTTCATCACTGACGCAGCTCTTTGTCGGCTGATCGACGGAGAGGCCGGCGGTGGCGGCAACGTCAAGCTTGCAGCTCCGGGCGATATCGAACTTCGGTACTCTGTCGGCCACCGGCATGACAAGCTGCGAACCCAACACGATCATCGAGATTGAGATAGGCATTTCCGGCCTCCTCCTGATCTGGCTCGCCAGTATCGTAGCGCAAGCTTCCCGGGCCGCCAGCACTATTTAGACGCTGCAGCACCTATCCATGCGAGACCGGATCGCTCGACGGACCCGGCGCTCTATTCCCTTCTCCCCTGGTGGGAGAAGGTGCCTTCGAGAGGCGCGGCCCCGCCGGTCAATGCTTTCTGGTCGATCACCCTTTACGATCAGGAAGGATTCCAGGTCGGTAACGCCCTGAACCGCTTGGCGGTCAGCAACTGGATGCCGTTCAAGAACAATGCTGACGGTTCGCTCGACCTTTACTTCCAGAACGAGAGTCCGGGCAAGGACAAGGAAGCCAACCATGCGCCTGTGCGCTCCGAAGTCGGAAGCGCTGACCGGAAAATGGAATCCCGCGCCAGTCGTGAGGACGCCGGAAACGGTGGGCCCGGTGGTTCAGTAAACTTGAATGGACGCCCGCGCTTCGGCGCCGGCGGCCGGCCTATCGCCGTCGCGATTCTTCCTCCCGTGGGGAGCAGCCGGCGAGGAGAAGGCGGCTTCAGCCAAGGTGCTTGAACGGCGCGTTGGCCGACCTTGAAATTAGCCATTCGGCCAATTGAGCTGCCACGAGACGCCGAACTTGTCTGACAGCCAGCCGAATTTCCGGCTGAACGGATACTTGCCCAGCGGGATGAAGATCTGGCCGCCCTCCGACAGCCTGGCAAACAATTCGTCGATTTCGGCTTCATCGGCACAATCGACGAACAGCGACATCGCAGGCGTGAATGTGAAGCCACGCTTTGCCGGACTGTCGAGGCACATGAAGGTCTGGCCGTTGACCGTAAAGCTCGCCTGCATCACCGATCCCTCGGCACCTGCTCCGCCCGGCCCGCAGCGACGGATATTCGTGACGGCGGCATCGCGAAACAACGAAACGTAGAAGGTCATCGCTTCTTCGCAACGCCCGTCGAACATCAGGAAGGTTTTGATTTTCTGAGTCATGGCATTTGCCCAAAACGTAGCTCGGAGTGCAGGTGGGCAAAGGCGCGGTTGGCGCCGTGCCCGCCATCTTCGTCGCCAAATAAAATGATGGGCACGCTTCGCTTTGCCCACCATAAGCGGCCTTCAAGTCGAGAGACTTTACCCCTCACCCGACCGCGATGCTTCGCATCCATCGCCGACGCAAAGCATCGGCGTTCTTTTTTAAAGGACGGCGGCCGTGGCCGCCAATGCACCCTCTCCCACAAGGGGAGAGGGAAAGAAGACGAAGGTGACCGCCTACGCCTCGTTGCTGCCTTCCTGGCGGCTGGCTTCGAACAGGAACCAGGTGCGGCGCTCGGTCTCGTCGATGAAGACTTCGAGTAGGCTCGCGGTGCCGGAATCCTCATGATCGTCGCAAAGCTTGTGGGCCTTGCGCATCGCGGCCGCCACGTGCTTGTTGTCTTCCATCAACTCACGAAGCATTTCGCGCGGCGTCACGTAGCTCTCATCGTTGTCCTTGATGGTCTGCAGTTTTCCGATCTGCCCGATCGAGCGCACCGTGGTGCCGCCGATCTTGCGAACGCGCTCGGCGAGCTGATCGGTAGTCGCGAAAATCGCGTCGGATTGCTCGTCGAGCATCAGATGATAGTCGCGGAAATGCCGGCCGCTGACGTGCCAATGAAAATTCTTGGTCTTCACATAGAGCGCGAAGGCGTCAGCCAGCAGCGTGTTGAGCGACGCCGAAATCTTGTCTACCGCGGCCTGCGGCAGATCGGTCGGCGTATCGAGGTCGGGAGAGACTTTGTCGGACTTGGCTTTGCTCACGATGAACCTTCCTGTTAGGAAACCCTGACATTGACGGCGTGGACACCGGCCGCCGGACCGTCTAACGCGTCATGTACGTACCGGGTTCCCTGCCCGGAACCCCTGTTTTTGCCGGACACCTCAGCGATGGACGACTGGATCGACTATTACGATTCCACCCATACGATCTACGCGAGCAAGCTGCATCGCGACCTGCATTTCCAGATCATCGCCAAGGATATAACCAGCTACATCACCTCGCCGAACGCCGTGGTGCTGGATTATGCCTGCGGCGAAGCGCTGTCGGCAGCCAGGGTGGCGGAGGCCTGCAGCAAGCTGTTTTTGGCGGAGCCAGCACCGGGCGTGCGCGGCCGGCTGATCGCGCGTTTTGCTCCGAACATGAAAATCAGGGTGCGATCGCTGGATGACGTGCGGAAGATGGAGGAAAGCTCGATCGATCTCGCCGTCATGAATTCTGTCGCCCAATACATGACGCCGGGCGAACTGGATTCCGCATTCGCGGTAATCCGGCGGCTTTTGAAACCCAGCGGCCGGCTGGTTTTGGGGGATATCCTGCGTCCCGAGGTCGGCATGGCCAGGGACGTGATCGCCCTGTTGCACTTCGCGCAGGCTAAGGGCTTTCTGAAGGACGCCCTGAAGGGGCTGATCAGCACCGCACTGTCGGACTACCGGCAACTGCGCTCGCGCGTCGGCCTGCAGCGCTACAGCGAAGCCGAGATGATGGCGAAGCTCGCCGCCGCCGGATTTGTGGCCTCCCGGGCCAAGTACAATATCGGGCATAATCCATGGCGCATGACCTTCGTGGCGCGACACGCCTTTGACAACATTCAGTCACTGATACACACAGGCGATTGATTAACGTTAATCCGCGCTAGGCGTGGCTCACCGCGGTGTGATCGGCGATGATCGGCGCGGCCCGGTGGCGGAAGCGTCGACGCGGGAGCAGTGCATCGCTCTTTATCCTGGTTCAAATCCAGGCCGGGCCTCCAGCCTTCGCTGCTTGCGCAGCTTCGGCTCGGCAAGCCAGCCCCCCGACGAAGGCTTTCGGCTGGCAAGCCAGCCCAGACGAGCCTTGCCACGCCGTAGTTCGAACAGCGAAGGCGGCAAATTGCCGGTTGATGGGCCCCCAGGGCCCTTTCGCGGTTGCGGAATCTGGTCTAAAGACCACCCGCGCGCGAGGGTAGCCTAGCGCTGTTTTTTCAGGGGACGCGCGGTATGCGCGCCCTTTTTTTGTGCCCGATTTCCTGTCCGTGAGACTTGATGCCCAAAAGAACCGACATCTCCACCATCCTGATCATCGGCGCCGGTCCCATCGTGATCGGGCAGGCCTGCGAATTCGACTATTCGGGCACCCAGGCGGTCAAGACGCTGAAGGAGGAAGGCTACCGGATCGTCCTGGTCAATTCCAATCCGGCAACGATCATGACCGATCCGGAATTGGCGGATGCGACCTATATCGAGCCGATCACGCCTGAAATCGTCGCCAAGATCATCGAAAAGGAGCGTTACGTCATTCCCGGCGGCTTCGCGCTGCTGCCGACCATGGGCGGCCAGACCGCGCTGAACTGCGCGCTGAGCTTACGCAAGCAGGGAACGCTGGCAAAATTCGACATCGAAATGATCGGCGCTACCGCCGATGCCATCGACAAGGCGGAGGATCGCGGCCGCTTCCGCGAAGCCATGACCCGGATCGGCCTGGAGACGCCGCGCTCGATCCAGACCAAGAACCTGCCCGACGCGCTGCGCGCGCTCGACAGTATCGGCCTGCCCGCCATCATCCGGCCGTCCTTCACCATGGGCGGCACCGGCGGCGGCATCGCCTACACCAAACATGAATTCATCGAGATCGTCGAGCGCGGCATCGACGCCTCCCCCACCGACGAGGTCCTGATCGAGGAATCCGTGCTGGGGTGGAAAGAGTTCGAGATGGAGGTGGTGCGCGACAAGAAAGACAATTGCATCATCATCTGCTCGATCGAGAACCTCGATCCGATGGGCGTGCATACCGGCGATTCCATCACGGTGGCGCCGGCGCTGACCCTGACCGACAAGGAATACCAGATCATGCGCGACGCCTCGCTGGCGGTGCTGCGCGAGATCGGCGTGGAGACCGGCGGCTCCAACGTGCAGTTCGGCGTCAATCCGGCCGACGGCCGCATGGTGGTGATCGAGATGAATCCGCGGGTGTCGCGCTCCTCCGCGCTGGCCTCGAAGGCCACCGGCTTTCCGATCGCCAAGGTCGCGGCCAAGCTCGCGGTCGGCTACACCCTGGACGAGATCGCCAACGACATCACCGGCGGCGCGACGCCGGCGTCGTTCGAACCGACCATCGACTATGTCGTCGTCAAAATTCCGCGCTTTGCATTCGAGAAATTCCCCGGCGCCGAGCCGGTGCTCACCACGTCGATGAAATCGGTCGGCGAAGTGATGGCGATCGGCCGAACGTTCCAGGAGTCGCTGCAGAAGGCGTTGCGCGGGCTGGAGACGGGACTGACCGGCCTCGACGAAATCGAGATCGAGGGGCTCGGCCGCAGCGACGACAAGAACGCGATCCGCGCCGCACTCGGCACGCCGACGCCGGACCGGATCCTGCAGGTGGCGCAGGCGATGCGGCTCGGCTGGTCCAACGATGAAATCTTCACCTCCTGCAAGATCGACCCGTGGTTCCTCGGCGAGATGCGCGGCATCGTCGAGATGGAGAGCAAGATCAAGTCGAGCGGCCTGCCCGGCAATGCGTTCGGCATGCGAACCCTGAAGGCCATGGGTTTCTCCGATGCGCGCCTCGCCGTGCTGACCGAGACCACCGAGGCTG
>DATHHQ010000213.1:0-18053 GCA_035490095.1 Bradyrhizobium sp. | reverse complement strand
TCCATCGTCACCACCGCCTGCACGATCAGATTGTCGAACTCCAGCGTCTCCACCAGATCGGAATTCCAGGTCAGCGAGCGGTCGGTCACGGCGATGTCGACGATCCCGCCATGCACCTTGTGAATCAGGTTCTGCCCTTCGTGCAAAACCTCGCCGGTGCGGAACACCGCGCAATTGTTCTGCATCACATTCTGCATGCTGTCGCGCAGCTTCGCCGTCGGCGTGCCGCCGGAGGCATAGCGATAATGATCGAGCCGCCCGAGCGCCTTGTCGGCCGACCCTGCGGGGAGTTCCGGCTGCTTGCCGTTCGTCGTCAGCTTTTCCGCGCAGCGCAAAGCCGCGGCGCGGCCGAACACCACGAGATCGATCAGCGAATTGGAGCCGAGACGGTTGGCGCCATGCACCGAGACGCAGGCCGCTTCGCCGAGCGCCATCAGGCCGGGCACGATGGCATTGTCGTCGCCATTCTTCTTGGTCAGCACTTCGCCGTGATAATTGGTGGGAATGCCGCCCATGTTGTAGTGCACCGTCGGCGCGATCGGGATCGGTTCGCGCGTGACGTCAACATTGGCGAAAATCCGTACCGATTCCGAAATGCCCGGCAGCCGTTCCTGCAGCACCTTGGGATCGAGATGGTCGAGGTGCAGGAAAATATGATCCTTCTTCTTGCCGACACCGCGGCCTTCGCGAATTTCGATGGTCATCGCGCGCGAAACCACGTCGCGCGACGCCAGATCCTTGGCCGAGGGCGCATAGCGCTCCATGAAGCGTTCGCCCTCGGAGTTGACGAGATAGCCGCCCTCGCCGCGGGCGCCTTCGGTGACGAGGCAGCCCGCGCCATAGATGCCGGTGGGGTGGAACTGGATGAACTCCATGTCCTGCAGCGGCAGGCCGGCGCGCAGCGCCATCGCACTGCCGTCGCCCGTGCAGGTGTGCGCCGAGGTGCAGGTCGCATAGGCGCGGCCATAGCCGCCGGTGGCGAGAATGGTGGTTTGCGCGCGGAAACGATGCAGCGTGCCGTCGTCGAGTTTCAGCGCGATCACGCCGCGGCAAACACCCTGGTCGTCCATGATCAGGTCGATGGCGAAGAATTCGATGTAGAATTCCGCGGCGTGACGCAGCGCCTGGCCGTACATGGTGTGCAGCATGGCATGGCCGGTACGGTCGGCGGCGGCGCAGGTGCGCTGCGCCTGGCCCTTGCCGTAGTCCAGCGTCATGCCGCCGAACGGCCGCTGATAGATCTTGCCGTCCTCGGTACGCGAAAACGGTACGCCCCAATGTTCGAGTTCGTAGACGGCATCGGGCGCGTTACGCACCATATATTCGATGGCGTCCTGATCGCCGAGCCAGTCCGACCCCTTGACGGTGTCGTACATGTGCCAGCGCCAGTTGTCCTCATGCATGTTGCCGAGCGCCGCCGAGATGCCGCCCTGTGCGGCGACCGTGTGCGAGCGCGTCGGAAATACCTTGGTGATGCAGGCGGTGCGCAGTCCGGCTTCGCTGCAGCCGACCACCGCGCGCAAACCGGCGCCGCCGGCGCCGACCACGACGACGTCGTAGGTGTGGTCTTCAATCGGATAGGCGTGACCGTTGGTGGCGGGACCACCATTGCCGTTTGTGGCCTTGCCGTTGCCATCAGCCGCCATGGGCTACACTCCGGATGACAGTTTGAGAATGGCGTAGATCGAGGCCAGCGCCACCACGATCGTGAAGAAGTTGTTGGCCATGATGCTGGCAAGCTTCAGCTTTTCGTTGTGGATATAGTCCTCGATCACCACCTGCATGCCGATCTTCATGTGCCAGGCACTGGCGACGATGAACAGCAGCATGATGATCGCGATCGGCAGCGAGCCGAGAATTTGCGCCGCACCGGCCTGGTTGCGGCCGAGCAGCATCATCACCACCACGATAACGGGTACGATCAGCAGTACCATCGCCACCGCGGTGACGCGCTGGCGCCAGAAATCGCTGGTGCCGGAATGCGAGGCGCCGAGATAGCGCACACGGGCGAGCGGCGTGCGCATCGTTTTCGCAGCGTGGGAATCTGGCGCGGTCATCGTCCGCCTCCGATCGCGTAGGCCGCGATCCACAGCAGCACCGTCAGCGAAATACCGCCGATCAGCGCACACCAGGTCAGCGTTTCACGTTCGCTGGCCTTGAAGCCGTAACCGAGGTCCCAGACGAAATGCCTCATCCCGCTGAGCAGGTGATGCAGCAGCGCCCACGTATAGCCGAATACAATCAGCCGGCCGATGAAGCTGCCGGTGAAGGCCTGCACGTTGGCGTACGCGCCGGGGCCGGAGGCCGCCGCGATCAGCCACCACGCCAGCAGCAGGGTACCGAAATACAGCGCTATGCCGGTGACGCGGTGGACGATGGAAAGTGCCATCGTCAGGGTCCAGCGATAGGTCTGCAGGTGCGGCGAAAGCGGTCGTTCGATCCTGGCGGTCATCGGCGGCTTTGGTGGTTTGCGGCCCTGCACGGGGGCCTTCGGGGATCGCGATAGACGAATTCTATTTACGAAGTCGAAACAGCCAGCGCAACGGCGAAATCGTCGTTTGCGAACGAATGTTCATAGCTTGAGATGAGCCCTGCATTAACGGGCATTGACAGGCCTGCCGGCCGCTGTTGGCTAGCACGGATGAAGCCCGATTCATGCAACGGGACGGTGGACGACAATGGTCGCAGGATTGGACGCCTCCGAGCTTCTCGAACTGGCGCTTCTGCTGGTGGCGGTGGGCGCGCTGTCGGGCTTTCTCGCCGGCGTGTTCGGGGTCGGCGGCGGGGCCATCCTGGTGCCGGTATTTTACGAATGTTTTCGCCTCGCCGGCGTCCCGCTCGAGGTGCGGATGCCGCTGTGCATCGGGACATCGCTTGCCATCATCATCCCGACCTCGGTCAGTTCGTATCGTGCCCATTACGCCCGCGGCGCGGTGGATATGGAGATCCTCAAGCGATGGTGGCTGCCGGTGCTGATCGGCGTGATCGCCGGCAGCTTCACCGCGCGCTACGCGCCGGAGCGGCTGTTCAAGATCGTGTTCGTGGCGGTGGCATGGTCCGCGGCGGCGCGGCTGCTGGTCGCCCGGGCGAACTGGAAATTCGGTAACGACCTGCCGCAGGGACCGCTGATGAGGATCTATGGCTTCTTCATCGGGCTGCTGTCCACTCTGATGGGCATCGGCGGCGGATTGTTCGCCAATCTGCTGATGACCTTCTACAGCCGGCCGATCCATCAGGCGGTCGCGACGTCGTCGGCGCTGGCGGTGCTGATCTCGATTCCCGGCGCGCTCGGCTATGTCTATGCCGGCTGGCCCGCCGCAGTTCGTTATCCCGACGTCGCCGCGCTCCAATTGCCGTTTGCGGTCGGTTACGTCTCGCTGATCGGCGCGCTGCTCGTGATTCCGACCAGCCTGGTGACCGCGCCGCTCGGGGTGCGCGCTGCGCATGCGATGTCGAAGCGCACGCTGGAGATGGCGTTTGGCTGTTATCTGTTTATCGTGGGAAGCCGGTTTGTGATCAGTCTGCTGTAGCGTTCGCAGAGTCCGGTCTCATGGTTCGAGACGGCGCAACTGCGCCTCCTCACCATGAGGAGTTATTTCGCGTAAATCTTTGCGTAGGTATCCCGCAATATATTCTTCTGCACCTTGCCCATGGCGTTGCGCGGCAATTCATCGACCACGAACACCCGCTTCGGCATCTTGAACTTTGCAAGTCGGCCATCGAGCGCCTTCAGCACCGAGGTTTCATCGACCTTGGCGCCCTTGTCGCACACCAGGACGGCGGTGACGCCCTCGCCGAAATCGGCATGCGGCACGCCGATCACGGCGGATTCGATCACGCCCGGCATGGCGTCGATCTCGCTTTCGATTTCCTTCGGATACACATTGAAGCCGCCCGAGATCACCAGATCCTTGCCGCGGCCGAGGATATGCACATAGCCGTCGCCGTCGATCTTGCCGAGATCGCCGGTGATGAAGAAGCCGTCGTCGCGGAATTCGGCTTTGGTTTTTTCCGGCATCCGCCAATAGCCCTTGAACACGTTCGGGCCCTTGACCTCGATCATGCCGATGTTTTCGCACGCCAGCTCTTTTCCGGTATCGGGATCGGTGACGCGCACGGTCACACCGGGCAGCGCATGACCGACCGCGCCGGGGACACGATCGCCGTCATAGGGATTGGACGTATTCATGTTGGTCTCGGTCATGCCGTAACGCTCGAGCACGGCGTGGCCGGTGCGTGCAGCCCATTCGCGGTGGGTATCGGCGAGCAGCGGCGCCGAGCCGGAAATGAACAGCCGCATATGCTCGGTAGTTTCTTTGGTCAGCGCCGGGCTTTGCAGCAGGCGCGTGTAGAACGTCGGCACGCCCATCAGCACGGTTGAGCGCGCCATCAGCTGGATGATCAGTTCGGGATCGAATTTCGGCAGGAAGATCATCGAGGCGCGGGCGAACAGCGTGACGTTGCTGGCCACGAACAGGCCGTGGGTGTGATAGATCGGCAGCGCGTGGATCAGCACGTCCTTGTCGGTGAAGCGCCAATAGTCGACCAGTGAGAGCGAATTCGACGCGAGATTATCGTGCGTCAGCATCGCGCCCTTGGAACGCCCTGTCGTGCCCGACGTATAGAGGATCGCGGCGAGATCGTCGTCGGCGCGGGCGACGGTGGCGAATTCAGCGCTCGCCTTGGCGGCGGCGTCGGTCAGCGATCCCCGGCCGTCGGCACCCAGCGTCAAGACCCCGGCGCCGACCTTCGCCGCGATGGAGCCTATTCCTTCCGCCTTCGACGGATCGCACACCACCAGCGACGGCTCGGCGTCGGTGATGAAATATTCGAGTTCGTTCAGCGTGTAGGCGGTGTTGAGCGGCAGATAGACCGCGCCGGCGCGCACCGCGGCGAGATACAGTACCAGACCCGGCACCGACTTTTCGGTTTGGGCTGCGACCCGGTCGCCGGGCTTGACGCCGCTGTTGACCAGCACATTCGCCATCCGGCCGGCGCGGGCCATCAGGTCGGCATAGCTGATGCGCTGCCCGTCGATGGTTTCGATCGCGAGGCGGTTCGGATCGTCGAGGCTGTCGAACAGGCGGGAAAACAGGTTGGCGTTCATGATGGTTTTCTGGGGTGCGTTCATGCAACATTCCGGGGCGGCTAAAGTCCGATCAGCCGCATCATCTCAAGGGGTTCATTAGCAAAGACGCCCTTCAAAAAGCAACGGAGACGGTTTGCATGACAAATAGCGGGAAACGCGTGGCCTGGGTGACCGGCGGCGGCAGCGGAATTGGCGAGGCCGGGGCGGAAGCGCTGGCGGCGGATGGCTGGACTGTGGTGGTTTCGGGGCGCCGGAAGGATGCGCTGGACGCCGTGGTGGCAAAGATTACCAGAAGCGGCGGCAAGGCCGAGGCGATCGCGCTCGATGTCAGCAAGTCCGATGACGTGACCAAGGTCGCGGATCAAATTCTCAAGCATCATGGCCGCATCGATCTTCTGGTCAACAGCGCCGGCATCAATGTGCCGAAGCGCAGCTGGGCCGACATGGAACTGGAAGGCTGGAACAGGCTGGTCGAGATCAATCTCAACGGCGTGCTGTATTGCATGCGCGCGGTGCTGCCGGCGATGCGGGCGCAACAGGACGGCTGCATCATCAACGTCGCATCCTGGGCCGGCCGTCATGTGTCGAAAATGCCGGGCCCGGCCTACACCACCACCAAGCATGCGGTGCTGGCGCTGACCCATTCGTTCAACATGGATGAATGCGTCAACGGCTTGCGGGCGTGCTGCCTGTCTCCCGGCGAGGTCGCGACCCCGATCCTGAAGCTGCGGCCGGTGGTGCCATCGGAAGCAGAGCAGGCCAGAATGCTGCAATCCGAAGATCTCGGCCGCACCATCGCTTTCGTCGCCAGCTTGCCGCCGCGGGTCTGCGTCAATGAAATCCTGATCAGTCCGACATGGAACCGGGGTTTTGTTCAGACACCGATCAATCGGGATTAGCGATAACTTCCCACCAGTCGTCCCCGCGACATTCGCGGGGGCGACCATGCAGAATGCTTGCGGCAAGGCACATGGATGGGTCGCATGTCGCGTGCGCAGCAACGGTCTGAGGTGCGCGCACACGGCCGTCCCACGAAATAGTTTCAAACATCACGATAAATTATTCTTCGAAACCGGCCGCAAAACCTCCCGTAACTCGGCCCAACGGCGACGCAGTCCACCAAGCAATCGGCCAGCGTCGTTGTTGCCCCTTCATCGCCGGCGGACGTCCGCCGGTCACCTCAATCCATCGGGAGATTTGTCCATGTCCAAGCGTATTGCACTTTTATCAGCCGCCGCCTTTGGTGCGTTGGCCCTCACGGCCACCCTTGTTGCGCCCGTCAGCGCGCAAGAAAAGACCGTCATGGTCGGTGGCGCCGCGATGTTCCCGTCGAAGAACATCATCCAGAACGCTGTCCATTCCAAGGATCACACCACGCTGGTTGCGGCGGTGAAGGCCGCCGGCCTGGTCGAGACCCTGGAAGGCAGGGGCCCGTTCACGGTGTTCGCGCCGACCAACACTGCGTTCGGCAAGCTGCCGGCCGGCACCGTCGACACGCTGGTGAAGCCCGAGAACAAGCCGACTCTGACAAAGATCCTGACCTATCATGTCGTGCCGGGCAAACTCGAAGCGTCCGACCTGACCGACGGCAAGAAGCTCAAGACCGCTGAGGGCGAAGAGCTGACCGTCAAGCGGGCGGGCGGCAAGGTGATGATCGGAGACGCCAAGGGCGGTTGGTCGACCGTCACCATCTCCAACGTCAATCAGTCGAACGGCGTGATCCACGTGGTCGACACCGTCCTGATGCCGGCTTCCTGACCCAGGCGCATCCTGATCCAGCCCCCAACAGGGTGTGCAAGGCGCGAGCCGGGGCAACCCGGCTCGCTTTTTCGTGACCGCGATACCCTGCGTCAATGAGTCTGATAGTTTTATTGCAGTAACGAAGCAGCGGTTCCCGGCGTATAATTGGGGTATCGACCTTCAATGATGGAAAAGCCAGGAACTGTCATGTCCAGCCTTGCAGCCAGCAACGAGCACAGCGTGCCCACCGCAGCAAAAGTCATTCAGCCAGCGTGGGTCCGGACCGTGCACTGGATCAATGCCGTGGCGATGGTCCTGATGATCATGTCGGGATGGCAGATCTACAACGCCTCGCCGCTGTTCGGTTTCAAGTTTTCGAGCAGCATTACCCTGGGCGGTTGGCTCGGCGGCGCGCTGCTCTGGCATTTCGCCGCGATGTGGCTGTTGATGGTCAATGGTCTGGTTTATCTCACGCTCGGCTTTGCGACCGGCCGCTTCCGTAAGAAGCTGCTGCCGATCACGCCGGAGGGCGTGATATCAGATGCCAGGGCGGCGCTGACCGGCAAGCTGTCGCATGACGACCTCTCCAAATACAATTATGTGCAGAAGGTGCTCTATGCCGGCATCATCGTGGTCGGCGTCGTGATCGTGCTGTCGGGTCTTGCGATCTGGAAGCCGGTGCAGCTGCAGTATCTGACGGCGTTGTTCGGCGGCTATGATGTCGCGCGCTACATCCACTTCATTTGCATGGCGGCGATTTGCGCATTCCTGGTGGTGCACGTTGTACTCGCGTTGCTGGTGCCGAAAAGCCTGCGCGCCATGATCATCGGTCGCTAGAGCATGATCCGGAAAAGTGGGAACCGGTTTTCCGAAAAGATCATGCTCAAACGAAGAGATTTCGAGGAGGACACATCATGGGCCGTATTCGCTCGCTTCTGATCCCCGGCGTCGACAAGCAACTGCTGGTCAGGGACGCGACCAACGTGATGCCGGATCTGGCGCGCCGCCGCTTTATCGCCGGAGGCGCCAGCTTCGGCGCGCTGACGCTTCTGACCGGATGCGACGTGTCGGACAGTTTTTCGGCCGAGGAGATGCTGAAAAGGATCTCGAAATTCAATGACGGCGTGCAAGCGGCGATCTTCAATCCCAATGCGCTGGCGCCGACGTTCCCGGAAAGCGCGATTACGCGGCCGTTCCCGTTCAACGGCTATTACGATCAGGAAGACGCGCCCAATATCAATGGCGCGGATTGGAAGCTCGAGGTGAGGGGCCTCGTCGACAACAAGAAATCATGGACGCTGGAGGAACTCTACAAGCTGCCGCAGGTCAAGCAGGTCACACGCCATATCTGCGTCGAGGGCTGGAGCGCGATCGGGAGCTGGACCGGCACTCCCTTGCGCGATTTTCTTAAAGTCATCGGTGCCGATACCCGTGCAAAATATTGCTGGTTCCAGTGCGCGGATTCCGATGGCTACAACAGCCCGCTCGACATGGCGTCGGCGCTGCATCCGCAGACCCAGATGTCGTTCAAATTCGCCGACGAAATCTTGCCGCGGGCCTACGGCTATCCAATGAAGATCCGGGTGCCCACAAAGCTCGGTTTCAAGAATCCGAAATACGTGATCTCGATGGAAGTCACCAACGACTACAAGGGCGGCTACTGGGAAGACCAGGGCTATAATTCGTTCAGCGGGAGCTGATTGTTCGACTGCGTGAGGTGGGCGAAGGCGCGCTTGCGCCGTGCCCGCCTTTTTTGCCGAAGATTCCGGTGGGTACGCGGAGTTTATCATCGGGCGCGCATTCGCGCGACCCGTTGGCTTTGCGCACCTTGCAGCCCCGCTGCAATTCGTTCAGCGGCGGTCGAGCGCGCCGAACATAGTGGCGCTGCTCACGCCGCACTGTCCTTCATGGCGCCGCCGAGGAACAATTGCCCGATGCGGGGATCGTTGAGCACCCGCTCTGCCTTGTCGATCAGGCGGGTCTGGCCGAGCTCAAGCACGATGCCGAAATCGGAGATCTCCAGTGCGGAGCGCGCATTCTGCTCGATCATCAGGATCGAGACGCCGCGGTCCCGCAATTCCTTCAGGATGGCGAAAGTCTGCCGCACCATCAGCGGCGAAAGACCGATCGACGGCTCGTCGATCAGCACCAGTTGCGGATTGAGCAGCAGACCGCGGACGATTTCGAGCTGCTTCTGCTCGCCGCCCGACAGCGTGGAAGCCTGCTGCATGGCCCTCTGGCGCAACACCGGAAACCTGTCGAGCCCGGCTTCGATCCGCGCCGGCAGGTCGGTGATGTCGCGCCCGGCAGCTGTTGCGCCAAGCTCGATGTTGTGGCGCACCGACAATTCCGGAAAAATGTTGCGCCCCTGCGGCACGTAACAGATGCCCGCGGTCAGCAAGTCGCGCGGGCTCAGGCCGGTCACGTCGCGCCCTTTGAAGATGATCCTGCCTTCGCGCAGCTTCAGCAGACCGAAAATCGCCTTGAACACGGTGGATTTACCGGCGCCGTTCGGACCGATCACCGTGGTGATCGAGCCCGATGGCACGGAGAAGCTGGTGCCATTGAGGATCGTCATCTTGCCGTAGCCGCCGACGAGACCTTGAACATCTAGAATGGCGTCGTTCATGGGTCGATTCCTCAATGGCCGAGATAGGCCTCGATCACGGCCGGATTGGCACGCACCTCGTCGGGCTTGCCGACCGCCAACACACGGCCTTCCGCCATCACCATCACCCTCGAACACAACGACATCACGAATTCCATGTTGTGTTCGATGACCACGAAGGTCGCACGTTTCTCGCGATTGATGGCGGCCAGCCGCTCCTTGAGGTCGGCGAGCATGGTGAGGTTGACGCCGCCGGCGGGCTCGTCGAGCAGCACCAGACGGGGGCCGCCCATGAAAGCCATGGCGGCATCGAGCAGCTTCTGCTGACCGTAGGACAGTCCGCCGGCAGCTTCGCCGGCGAGGTGGTCGAGCTTGAAGAAGCCGATCATCTGATCGGCGGCGTCGGTCAACCCGGCATCGGAGGGACCGAACAGCCGCGACATCATGTTGCCCTGATGCTCCTGGCCGGCGAGAATCAGATTTTCCCGTACCGACAATTTCGGAAACACCTGCAGCAACTGGAATGTGCGGCTTACACCGAGGCGATTGAGATCGGAGGGCCGAAAGCCGGTCACGACCTTGCCATCCACCTTCACTTCGCCGCCACTGGGTGTCAGCTGGCCGAGAATGCAGTTGAAGAGCGTCGACTTGCCGCAACCATTGGGTCCGATCAATCCAAGGATTTCGCCCTCGTGAACGTCAAAGCTGACGCCGTCGACCGCGGTGATGCCGCCAAAACGTTTCCTGATGTTGGCGACTTCGAGAACCGCGGTCATGGCGCCGTTTCCAGTCTGGATGCCGCGACGGCGCGCCGCGCGGACGCTATTTTGGTACGGCGCTCCGCCAGAGCGCGATCGAGGATGCCGAGAATGCCGGTCGGCGAATAGATCAGCAGCAGGATCACGGCGATGGCGTACAGCATCAGGTAGTAGCCTTCCGTGAACCGCAACCATTCCGGAAGCAGCACCGCGATCATCGCGCCCAGGAACGGCCCGAAGAAGAAGCCGGCGCCGCCGACGATCACCATCATCAGCAGATCGAGCGAGAGCGACAGGTTGAACGGCACCGGATCGACATATTGTGTCAGCGGCGCATAAAGCACGCCGGCCACGCCGCCCAGCGCCGAACCGATCGCGAACGCCATCAATGTATAGCGGCGCGTATCGATGCCGAGCGAGAGCGCCCTGATCGGATTCTCGCGCAGCGCCAGGAAGGCGCGGCCCCACGGCGACCGGATCAGCCACCACACCATCACCGAAACGATCCCGAGTGAACCGAGGCACACGTAGTAGAACGGCAGCGGCCGATTGGTCGCAAAGCCGAAGATGTTGGGCCGGGGAATATTGCTGATGCCGTAAATGCCCCTGGTCAGCCAGTCCTCGTTACGGAACACAAGAAAAGCCAGCGTCGAGAATGCCAGCGTCACGAAGGCCAGATAATGGTGCTGCACCCGCAGCGCCGGATAGCCGAGGATCCAGCCAACTGCAAAACACAGCACGACGGCGACGCTGAGTGCCGATATCAGCGGCATGCCCTGCGAGGTCATGATCGCGGCGGCATAGGCGCCGATGCCGACGAATGCGCCCTGTGCCAACGAGACCTGCCCGGCATAGCCGAGCGTCAGATTAAGACCCATGGCAGCGATGGTCATCATCGCCCATTGGCTCAGAATGAACAGTCCGTAGCGGTTGAAGTTCGCCGGCACCACGATCAGGCCTGCGATCACGACGGCGCCAAGCGCGACGCGCCAATATTTTGCCACCCCGGTCATATCGTGCGCTCCTCCGCACGGCCGAGGATTCCTTGCGGCCGGAACAGGATGATGACGATCAGCAGGATCAGCGGCACCGCGGCGCGATACTGGGTCGAGACATAGGCTGCGGCGAGGTTATCCACCACGCCGATCAACAATCCACCGGCGATCGCGCCACGCACCTGGTTGAAACCGCCGACAATCGCGGCGATGAAGGCGGCCTGCCCCAGCACTTCGCCGCTGGAAAACTTGGCAAGATAGATCGGCGTGATCAGCAGCGACGCCAGCGCCACCAGAATGGCGTTGATCAGGAAGGTCAGCAGGATCATGCGCTCGACGGGCACGCCGATAATGCGCGCGACGGTCGGATTTTGCGCTGCCGCCTGCATCTGATGGCCGATCGAGGTGCGGTTCAGAAACGCGGTCAGTCCGACCACGGTCAGGATCGCCAGCGCAAGCACGCCGATGCTCTGCAACGACACCGGGTGGCCGAAGAACGAGATGTCTCCGGCGGGCACGATCGATGGAAACGGCGACGCCTCGGCGCTGAAGAATTGCTTCACGGCTTCCTTGATGCCGATGGCGAGTGCCATGGTCGCGATCGCCAGCGGCAACACGCCATGGCGAAGCATCGGATTGACCAGCAGCATCTTGAAGCCGAGCCCGAGCAACAGCAGCGACAACAGGATGCCGATCAGGATCGCAAACCAGAATGGCGCCCCGGCGTGCATCGCCGCCAGCACCAGGAATGCCGGCAGCATGACGAATTCGCCTTGCGCGAAATTGATGGTCTGCGAGGTCTGCCACAGCAGCGTGAAGCCGACCGCGACGATCGCGTAGATGGCTCCGGTCGCAAGACCGGCCAGCAGAAGATCGAGCAGATTGGACATGCTAACCTCTAACCTTGCGCCAGCATCTCGCAGGTGGCCGATGGCGAGCCACCAGCCGGTCATCGCGTCGCCAACATCCGCCGCGGCTCAATTGAGCTTCGGCAGCACCTGTTTGATCACCTGCTTGCCTTCGACGATCTCGACCAGAAAACCCTGGCGGTCGATGTCGCCATTCTGGTCGAAAGTCGCATCCATCAGGATGCCCGGTTCGTTCGCAGCCTTGATGGTCAGCCCGTGCAGATTGTGGGCAAACGCCTTGGGATCGACCTTGCCCATCTTCTCGGTGGTGGCCTTGATCATGTAGATCGCCAGATATCCCTTGATGCCGTTATGGTCCGGAACGTAATTGTACTTCTTGACGAATTTTTCCCGGAATGCCTTAACCAGCTCAACCGGCGCGTCGGTCGTCAGCCCGACATGTCCCCGCGCGCCATTGGCGGCATCGCCCGCAAGTTCTACGACCTTCTGGCCGACAAGCGTGGTTTCGCCGATCAACGGCGTCGTCACCGACTGGCGCTTCAGCTCCTTGAGCATGCGCGCGCTTTCTTCCTCGTTGACATAGATGAAGACGGCATCGGGCGCGGCCGCCTTGATCTTGCTGACGTCGGCTGCGAAATCGGCCTGACCGGCCTCGGTGGAAATATCCGCCGCGACCTTGATGCCAAGCCGACCGAACTCTTTGGTGATGACGTCCCGTCCGCCCTTGCCGAAATCATTGTTGACCCAGACGATGGCGACCGTTTTCGCCTTCACCTCGTCATTGATGTATTTCGCGACTTTCGGCATCGATGATTGCTGACCGAATGAAGTGCGGAACAGGAATTTGTTGCCGCCTTGCGTCAGTTCGGCGGCTTCGCCACCCATGATCTGCGCGATACCGGCTTCCGCCGCGAGCGGTGCCGTGACCTTGACGGACCCCGAGTAACCGGGACCGAGCAGGACGTAAGGCTCACCGTCGAGCGCCTTCTGAACCTGCGCGCGCGCCACGCCAGGGTTCGACTGTGAATCCGCGTGGGTAACCACGAGCTTGCTGCCGAGAACGCCGCCCTTTGCATTGATCTCTTCGATCGCCAGATCGATGCCGTTTTTCCAGTTGGTGCCGACGGTGGCGCCGCCGCCTGACAGTTCGGCGACATCAGCCAGTTTGATCGGCGCGCCGGATTGCGCGAAAGGCGGTTCCGGTCAACACTGTCGCGAGCAAGGCGCTCGCCAAAATTCCTGGCTTCATTCGGTTTCCCCCTGTGATCGTGCGATCTATCGTCGCATCGTTGGCCGTGTTGCTACGCAGCGTACGAAGCGGAGTATCTTTTTGCCATCACGTCGTCGAATGCAATTCCCATCTCGGCGATGGACGGCACCAACCCCGTGAATAGTTCGAACGCGTCGGCGGCTTGATAAATGGCAAGCTCGCGCCCGGTCATGACGGTGGCGCCCTTTGCCCTCGCGGCCGTCAACAGCGGCGTCCAGAGCGGAGAGTAGACCGCATCGGCGACCCACAGCCCGGCGTGCAGCAGGCTATCCGGAACCGGCGTGCCATGGCTCGGCAGCATCCCAATCGGCGAGCCGTTGACCATCCCTGCAACGCCGCGCAACGCGTCCTCGACGCTGTGAGTAACGGTGGTTCTTACATGGCCCTCGAGCCGCGCTGCCAGATGCGCAGCCTTGGCGTGGTCGGTATCGAAGATCCGCAATTCGCCGACGCCGAGGCCTGCCAGCGCAAAGGCAATCGCCTTGCCGACACCGCCAGCGCCGATTACGGCGACGGCGCCATGCGAGGAGGCGGTGACGAGTGGCGTAACGGCTCGCGCGAAACCGGTCGTGTCGGTGTTGTGCCCGATCAATCGGCCGTCGCGGACAATGACGGTGTTGACCGCGCCGATCAGCGCCGCGCCCGGCGACAATTCGTCGAGCAGATCGACCACCGCTTCCTTGTAGGGAAAGGTGACGTTGACGCCGGCAAAACCCAGCCGCCGAACGCCCTCGAGCAGGACCTTCAACTCATCTCGCCCGGCGCCCGCGATTTCGATCAGCTGGTAATGACAACGAAAGCCGAGCGCCTCGGCTGCTCGCTCGTGCATGGTCGGCGCGGCCGAATGCGCGATCGGCGCGCCCAGCAACCCGCTCAGAGTGCGCGGGCTTGGGGCCGATGAGCTTTGGGTGACGGATTTCATTATCTCGTCATCATAGCGGATGGAGTGGGCTCGGCGAATAGCCTATCTTGGAACGGAGCGGGGAAAGTCAGGCGGACTTTTGCGTTCGCGCCAGCCACCCCTGAAACGCCGTCGCCATCGCAGCCAATGCCAGCATCGCCGCCCCCGGCATTGAGGGCGTAGGGCAGGCTGCCCAGCGCGTCGGTAATGGCGCCCCGCGCGGATGCGCATAAGACAAACGACGGTTGGGGGCGTGCAAGCAGATACTCCGGCAAAGCCGCACTCTGGCAGGCCAAGGAGGCGATTGCACAGGCGCGGGGCCAGCAATGGTGTCTTGCCAATCGCGCAATGCCGCTTTAGCACTCCGCGCGCAGTCGTCATGCCCGGGCCCGGGCATCCATCGTCTTCAAGAAAGCTGGATTGCCGGGTCAAGCCCGGCAATGACGAGAAACGATGTTCTCGAGGTAACGAATCATGGCGACCCATAAACTGCTGCTTCTCGCCGGCGACGGCATCGGCCCCGAAGTGATGGCGGAGGTGACACGCCTGATCGACTGGCTCAACGCGCAAGGCATCGCGCATTTCGAGACCGAGCGGGGCCTGGTCGGCGGCAGCGCCTATGACGCCGACAAGGTCGCGATATCAGACGCCACCATGACGCTGGCGCAGGCGAGCGACGCGGTGATCTTCGGCGCGGTCGGCGGACCGAAATGGGATCAGGTGCCGTATGACGTGCGTCCGGAAGCCGGTCTCCTGCGCCTGCGCAAGGACATGGCGCTGTTCGCCAACCTTCGTCCCGCGATCTGCTACCCCGCGCTGGCGGATGCCTCGAGCCTGAAACGCGACGTGGTCGAGGGCCTCGACATCATGATCGTGCGCGAGCTCACCGGCGGGGTGTATTTCGGTGAGCCGAAAACCATCACCGATCTCGGCAACGGCCAGAAGCGCGCCGTCGATACGCAGGTGTACGACACCTATGAAATCGAGCGCATCGCGCGGGTCGCGTTCGATTTGGCGCGCAAGCGCCGCAACAAGCTGACCTCGATGGAAAAGCGCAACGTCATGAAATCCGGCGTGCTCTGGAACGAGGTGGTTACCCAGGTGCATGCGCGCGAATACAAGGACGTGGAACTCGAGCATCAGCTCGCCGATTCCGGCGGCATGAATCTGGTGAAATGGCCGAAGCAGTTCGACGTCATCGTCACCGACAACCTGTTCGGCGACATGCTCTCGGATATCGCGGCAATGCTGACCGGCTCGCTCGGCATGCTGCCGTCGGCCTCGCTCGGCGAGATCGACGTCAAAACCAAAAAACGGAAATCGCTGTTCGAGCCGGTGCACGGCTCGGCGCCCGACATCGCCGGCAAGGGACTGGCCAATCCGATCGCGATGATCGCATCCTTCGCAATGGCGCTGCGCTATTCCTTCGACATGGGCGCGCTGGCCGACAAGGTCGATTCGGCGATCGCAGCCGTGCTGGCCAAGGGCCTGCGCACCGCGGACATCAAGTCCGAGGGCACCACGGCGGTCTCCACGACGCAGATGGGTGAGGCAATTCTGAAAGAGTTGCAAGCGCTGCACGGGTGAGGGCGCATCGGCGGTAGGGTGGGCAAAGCGAAGCGTGCCCACCATTCAACCGTTTGAGCTTCAAATGGTGCGCACGGCGCGAGGAGCGCCTTTGCCCACCCTACATCCTTAGGCGTCACCCAACGCCAGCACCCTCAATACAGCGGGAAGGTCTGCGGGTATCCGCCCAAGTCAGCCGGCGGGTTGAGCGGCTGGCGGTCGATCGGGCGGTTGTTGTTCTCGCGGCCGAACGATGGGTAGCCGATGTCCGGCGGGAATGCGTAGTCGGTGAACTTGCGGTCGCCCGGCAACACTTCGGTGCCGGCATCGAGCCAGGAGCGCTTGCTGACGTAGACGCGCGTGCGTGGTCCCTGCTGATAGGACACATTGGGACCGTTCGGCCCGTAATAGGCCCGGCCGCGGTCGTCGGACTGCCGCTTCGACTGCGCGTTGGCCGCGGTCATGTCGAATCCAACGGCGATGATAGCGGCCGCGGCGAGCAACGCCGCGAGCTTGTTCGCAGCAGGGAATTTCCAGGTCATCATGTCCTCACGAGCGGTTAACCCACCATAATCTGATTTGTAGTCATTTTAGCGACCAGCGCTATACCGTCACAAGGTCAATTGGGCCACACCGCGTCACAATAATGCGGCCGGAAGCGAGAAAGTTGCATGAAAACCAGCATCTTGGCCGGCCGCCGACTAGAGGGCGCCCCGCAACCCGGGGTTTTCCGCTCCTGTTACCCAATCCGCCGGTACCGAGGAGGTGGGGGCGGCGGCGCAGCCGCCACGCCGGAGTTCCGTGCGGGCGAATAATTCAGCCAGTTTCGGATCGTTTCCGGCCGAGAGCAGGACCAGCCGGCTCAGTATGCAGGCAATCGCAGCGCGCCGGGCCGGCAAGGCGTCGCCCTGGCACGACCAGCCCGAGATCCGCAGATTGGGGTCGTCGACACGTTTGATGAAGCCGAGGCAGGATCGCGCACGGTCCGTGCCGCCTAGGACGCGGAGCAGCGTCACGGCGCCGAACTTGCTGTCGATGATTCCGGCCGTCTCAAGCTCGTGCAAGCCATCGGGATCGATTCGTGCGGCTAGTTCGGCGACCGGTCTGGATCGGCTCGATTCACCGCCGGGGCGATAGATTTCGATCTCTGCGACCGGGCCTCGGCCTTGGGGTCCCCAGCGCAGGATGTCCTTGCGGCCACCGTCTGGATGCCGGAGAATTTCGTAAGCCTCTGTTTTTTCTGGCAAATCGAATTCGCTGATGGCGAAGGCCGGGTGTGAGCGCAAAGCCACCCGCCAATCTGCTCTGGCGGGGGGTTTCAGCGCAGCGCCTGCCGGCAATTCGTCCCACAGATGGGTGCCGACGATGGCAAGCAAGGCCAGAGCGCCCACATAGGCGACGAGATGCGCCAGCATGCGGCAACATTCGTCGGCCAAGCTGTTCAACGCTGGATGAATTCTGGTCGGATCATAGGAATTGGCGCAGCGGCCCAAAAACGATTGCATGAAACGCCCAAACGCACGGTCTAACGTTGTATTGGTGGCGTTTCTCGCATAGAAGCGCTGCCTCTTCCCTTTCCGTGAGCAAGCGGGGGCGAGGCATTTTTCTTCGGAGAGTGAACGATGGGTTACAAAGTCGCACTGGTCGGAGCGACCGGCAATGTCGGGCGGGAAATGCTCAACATTCTGGACGAACGCAAATTCCCGGCTGACGAGGTGGTGGCGCTGGCGTCACGCCGCAGCATGGGCGTCGAAGTGTCCTATGGCGACCGCACCCTGAAAGTCAAAGCGCTCGAGCACTACGATTTCAGCGACGTCGATATCTGCCTGATGTCGGCGGGCGGCGCGGTGTCGAAGGAATGGTCGCCGAAAATCGCGGCCGCCGGCGCGGTCGTGATCGACAACTCGTCGACGTGGCGGATGGACCCCGATGTGCCGCTGATCGTGCCCGAGGTCAATGCGGACGCGGTCGCAGGCTTCGTCAAGAAGAACATCATCGCCAATCCGAACTGTTCGACCGCGCAGCTCGTGGTCGCGCTGAAGCCGCTGCACGACAAGGCGGTGATCAAGCGCGTCGTGGTCTCGACCTATCAATCGGTGTCGGGCGCCGGCAAGGACGCGATGGACGAGCTGTTTTCGCAAACCAAGGCGGTCTACACCAACAGCGAACTCATCAACAAGAAATTCCCGAAGCGTATCGCCTTCAACGTGATCCCCGAGATCGACGTGTTCATGGAGGACGGCTACACCAAGGAAGA
>DATHHQ010000212.1:0-10014 GCA_035490095.1 Bradyrhizobium sp. | reverse complement strand
TTGCTTGGGTTGGCAACACCCCGCCCGGAGGGGTCTCGTACTCCGGACCGGCAGCAGTCCTCATCGCGATCGGTTTTTCAGGGTTCGCTGACGAATTTCAGCTGGCCGGTGGCTTTAAGCGTCCGCGCATCAAAAGTGCGGATTTCGGTGGCGCCGCCGATATCCAGCGTCACCACCAGGCGGTCGCCGGCGACGCCGGTGGCGACGATGCGGGCGCCTTTCGGCAGCATCGAGGTGGTATCGGTCACCACCGCACTTCCCTCGGCGCGGAAAAGACGATAGCCGATGGCGATGAGAACGGCCGCTACCGCCAGCGCCGTGGTAAGGCCTGCAATCAGCATCATCCGCCGCACCCGCGTGAACAACGCGGCCTGCTCGGGTGTCGGTTCGGGCGCGACGATTTCGGTCATGCAAGGCTCTTCAGGGAAATAAGGCGCTTCATTGGAACAAGGCTCGTGTTCGAACAGCGGTCAAAAGCTTGAGGTCATCGTCGCCGGCGACGAGGGCTCGGTCCGGCTCGATCGCATGCTCGCGGTGCGCCTTCCGGAGCTGTCGCGCTCGCGGCTGAAAGCGCTGATCCTCGCAGGTTCCGTCACCGTCAAAAGCGCCCCCGTCCGCGACCCCGCTTATCATGTCAATGCCGGCGATACGATCACAATCGACGTGCCGGAGGCGGTCGCCGCCGAGCCATCCGGCGAAGATATCGCGCTGGATATTGTCTATGAGGACGACGACATCATCGTCATCGACAAGCCGAAAGGTCTCGTGGTGCATCCCGCCGCCGGGCATGAGACCGGCACGCTGGTCAACGCGCTGATCGCTCATTGCGGGACCAGCCTTTCCGGGATCGGGGGCGTCCGGCGCCCGGGCATCGTGCACCGGCTCGACAAGGATACCACCGGGCTGATGGTGGCGGCGAAGAACGACCGGGCGCACAAATCGCTGACCGAGCAATTCGCCGACCACGGCCGCACCGGCGCGATGCGGCGCGGCTACATGGCCTTGGTATGGGACCTGCCGAACCGCCAGCGCGGCACCGTCGACGCGCCGATCGACCGGCATCCCTATGCCCGGGAGAAAATGGCGGTGCGGGAGAGCGGCCGCGAGGCCATCACCCACTGGGAAGTTCAGGAAACCTTCAACGGGCGCGACGGCAAACCGATCGCGGCACTGCTGGCCTGCCAGCTCGAGACCGGCCGCACCCATCAGATCCGGGTGCATCTCGCCCATATCGGCCATCCCTTGCTTGGCGACGGCGTCTATGGCCCGCATTTCAAGACCAAGGCCAGCCATCTTGGCCCGGAAAGCCAGAACGCGCTGGCCGTCCTCGGGCGCCAAGCGCTGCACGCATACCTTCTGGCGCTGGAACACCCCCGAAACGGGGCCGTTTTGGAGTGGATTTCGGATTTGCCCGAAGATCTCGCTCGCTTGCGGGATTCGCTACGGGCGACGCAATGACGCAGGACGTCTGAAAAAATGCTGTTATGCCAATAGGTTATACCAGCCCCACGGAGACGTGACCCCCGCCATCCTTCCAAATGCCCCTCGGTTTAGTGTATGTTGCACCTGCGTTGAATATCCAACGCGGAACATCGCAGCCCGGGCGGCTTTAACACAGCGTCCGTCTGCCGGGCCCGCCGCTATCGGGGGCCTGAACCACTGGAGGGCGCTAGCAAATGGCCCGTACAGCTACCCTGCCGATTCTCAACGGAGAGTCCGGCTTATCTCGTTACCTCAGCGAAATCCGCAAATTCCCGATGCTGGAGCCGCAGCAGGAATACATGTTCGCCAAGCGCTGGCGCGAGCATGACGATCGCGACGCGGCGCACCACCTTGTCACCAGCCATCTCCGGCTCGTGGCCAAGATAGCCATGGGCTATCGCGGCTACGGATTGCCGATTTCCGAGGTCGTCTCGGAAGGCAATGTCGGCCTGATGCAGGCGGTGAAGCGGTTCGAGCCCGAAAAGGGTTTTCGTCTCGCTACCTACGCCATGTGGTGGATCAAGGCGTCGATACAAGAGTACATCCTGCGTTCGTGGTCGCTCGTGAAGATGGGCACCACCGCGAACCAGAAGAAACTGTTCTTCAACCTGCGCAAGGCCAAGAGCAAGATCTCCGCGCTGGACGAGGGTGATCTTCATCCCGACCAGGTGAAGCTGATTGCCAAGCGGCTCGGCGTGACGGACCAGGACGTGGTCGACATGAACCGCCGTCTCGGCGGCGATGCCTCGCTCAACGCGCCGATCCGTGACGACGGCGAAGCCGGCGAATGGCAGGACTGGCTGGTCGATACCTCGCCCAACCAGGAAGCCATCATGGCCGAGCACGAGGAGTTCGATCATCGCCGCGAGGCGCTGAACGGCGCCATCGGCGTGCTCAACCCCAGGGAACGCCGCATCTTCGAGGCGCGGCGTCTGGCGGAAGACCCGATGACGCTGGAAGACCTCGCCGCCGAATTCGGCGTGTCGCGCGAACGCGTGCGGCAGATCGAGGTCCGCGCCTTCGAGAAGGTGCAGTCGGCCGTGAAAGGCACGATTGCCCGGCAGGAAGAAGCCACGCTCCACGCCGCGCATTGATTTTCGCGGTAAGGCAATGAGAGACAAAAGCCGGCGGCAACGCCGGCTTTTGTGTTGAGGTAGGCGTTCAAATACACGAAGTCGTCGTCCCCGCGAACGCGGGGACCCATACGCCGTGTCGGTCAGGAGAAAGGCAGCGCTCGTGGCCTTTCTTCGGCGCGCACGTCGCAACAACGAACACAGGGGTTATGGGTCCCCGCGTTCGCGGGGACGACAAGTTGAGAGCAGTCCGCCCCGCTGTATCCTACGATTCCCTACTCTCCCCACTGCCTCGCCAGCGTCGCCAGCGCGCAGCCTTCGCAATAGCGTGCATCCTTGTAGTCGATCCAGTTGTGCGCATAGACCCGCCCGACCGGAATGCCGTAACGCGCCCTCAATACCCGCACCAGAATCCGCCACGCCGCGACCTGCGCCTCGGTCGCGCCACGCGTCACGTCGGGATAATTGCCTGCGAATTCCACGCCGATCGAATTGCTGCCGACCACCTGATGAAAGGTCGGGCCGTTATCGATGTATTTGTTGTCGTTGCGGTTGGCGCCGTCGCCATGGATTGGAACCAGATTTTCCGGCACCGCCCAATACACCGTGCCGTCGGTTTCGACCCAGACGGTAACGCCGCGCCGCGTCGGGTTTTTCGCCTGCTGCTGCGCGCCGGAGCGCGCCGAGCCGGCCGGTCCCTCGGTCTGATGCACGATGATGTTGCGCCAGGGATGGGCGCTTGACACTTCGCCCCACGGCGCCAGCCAGATCATTTTCAGGCCGGGAATATCGGGCGTGCCCGAGCCACGCGCTGATGTCGCGAGGTCAGGCGTTTGCGCGACTGCCGGAGTCAAGAATGCGACGACGCAGAGCGCCGTTATCAGCAAGCGGGAGTCCATGAAGCTTACGTCCAGTGGAGCTGAGCGTATTCTACGCGCAAAACCGGTATCCGCTTTTGCGGAATGCGCGCCTGCCTAGCACGCTCACGCGCGCTTGCGCAGCTCCGCATCGGACATCGCCTCGGCGGCGACATCAGGCCCCGACGGCGGCGCGGGGTTGTAAACCGCATAGCAGTTCTTGCCATCCTTCTTGGCGGCATAAAGCGCATGGTCCGCCGCAGCCATCAGCCGGTCCGGGAACGGGCCGATCTCCCGGGTCCATTGCGCGACGCCGATCGAAAGCGCGATCGGGATATCCGCGCCTACGCAGGCCGCGGCGTCCTCGCGGCACACCTCCAGGACGCGGCGGGCGATCATCGCGCCCTCGCGCAGCGTCGAAGCGGCCAGCACGACGCAGAACTCGTCGCCGCCGCTGCGCGCCAGCATATCGCCGGGCCGCAGCCGGGTCTGCGCCATCAGGGTGAAATGTTGCAGGCAGGCGTCGCCGGCGGCGTGGCCGTGGGTGTCGTTGATCGCCTTGAAGCCGTCGAGATCGATCACCAGCAGCGCGAACGGCTCGCCGCTGCGCTCGGACTTGGCGCATTCCTCGGTCAGGCGCTGCAGCAGGTGGCGGCGGTTGCCGACGCCGGTGAGATCGTCGAGCAGCGCCAGATCGGCGACCTCGTTGCGCAGCCGGTCCATCGCCATCAGCAGGCAGCCGAAATTCCAGGCCATCGACAGGAACATCAACACCAGGACCAGGGCCGACTGCAACGGACTGAACTGGACGAAGGTTAGCCCGGCGCTGACGCTGACAGGGAGCAGATTGGCCACCACGCGGACGACATAAATGGCGATAATGAGAATGGCGACGGTCGCCGCGAGCCGCGCGCCGGGACTGCTACCGCCATGCTGCCGCGACAGCAACAATTTCAATGCGAACGCGAACGGCAAACACTGGCCCAGCGAATAAATCAAAACCCGCATCGTCGCGCTGTCGTACCCGACCATGAAGAACGTCAGGCCGGCGAAGGTCAGTCCGGATATCAGCGCAGTGCCGCGCCAGGAGACCGGCTGGTCGTAGAACCGCTTGACGCCCATGGCGGCAAGGCAGACGGCGAATATCAGCACGATGGAGGCGACCAACAGCGGCAGCAGCGAATCCGTGAACATACGCAGCATCGCCAGTGCCGCGCCGCCGGCGGCGACGAGTGCCGAGCCGGTCCAGAACCGCGCCGCCTCGAATTTCGGATAACTGCGCGCGACATAGGCCCAGACCAGGCCCAGCGCGAGAAAATTGACGACGTACGCCGTCCACAGCGTCGGGACGCTCAGCATGATCGGCCGAGGGCACGCGTTGCCCTCCCTCTCCCATCATCGAACAGCCCGCTCATGACGATCCCCGTCGCTTCATACGCCAAGATGCGGCTGGGTCGCTTAACGGACTCTCACTTGCAGCGGGGCAATCCGCAGTGTGGTTTTGAATTGGTGAAGACGCCGCGTGCTGGTTCCGGATCGATGCAGAATGCGCCGATGCGTTGTCTCCTCGTTAACTCTGAAGCAGCGCTGCGTCGCGCCTCTCGATGGCTGGGGATGGCGCGGAGTGGATCGTCGGTCCGCGCTTGTCTCGGACCCGGCGGCGCCTGTTGGGCGGCCATGACGTGTGAAGAACACCGAAAAACCGCCTCAATACGCATAACAACTGTGGATAACGCGATGACAGCAGCGTGACAGCGCGAGGC
Organism: Bradyrhizobium sp.; assembly: GCA_035490095.1. Classification (GTDB taxonomy): domain Bacteria; phylum Pseudomonadota; class Alphaproteobacteria; order Rhizobiales; family Xanthobacteraceae; genus Bradyrhizobium. The sequence goes on along the minus strand of DATHHQ010000212.1, from coordinate 4,839 downwards.
AGCGCGCCCCGAATCTGTTCGGATGAGAACTGAGGCTGTTGCGAGGCTAGCCCTCCCCGAGCATGCCTCGTGTCGCGTTTCCACCCATTAAACTCAAAAGAGGATGCTATGGCTAAGAAAGCGAAGAAGGCGAAAAAGGCGAAGAAGGCAAAGAAGGCCAAGAAGTCCAAGAAGTAACCTTCGAGCCCGGGTGGAGCCTCGCTCCGCCCGGGTTCCCGCCACCAGGTTCAACAGTTTTGCGAAAACGGCGGGCCTTGAGCCCGCCTTTTTGATTCCGGGATCGCTCAGCGTTCCGCAAATGCCAGCCTTGCCCCGAGCGCGGCAAAGCCGCTGGCGAAGGCGCGGCGCAGCCAGGTCATCACCTTTGGCCGCGTCACGATGCGGTCGCGGACCGATGCTGCGAACAGGCCGTAGACCGCGAATACCGCAAACGTCATCGCCATGAACGCGGCGCTTAATTGCAGCATCCGCATCAAGGGATGGCTCTCGTTCGCCGCGATGAATTGCGGCAGGAACGCCAGGAAGAAGATCGACAATTTCGGATTGAGGATGTTGATCAGGAATCCAGTGACGATCACGCGCTTGGCCGAGCGTCCGTCGAGGCGCGCGTCGACCGCGAGCGCCCCTCGCTCACGCAGCGCCTGCCACGCCATGAACATGAGATAGAGCACCCCGAGCCACTTCAGCGCCGCGAATGCCAATGCACTGGTGTGCAACACCGCGGCGAGGCCGAGCATGGCGGCGGACATATGCGGGACGATCCCGAGCGTGCAGCCGAACGCCGCGGCGATGCTGGCCCGTGACCCCTTGGTCAGCGCCGCCGCCAGCGTGTAGAGCACGCCGGTGCCGGGCGAGGCGATCACGATCAAGGACGTCAACAGGAATGAAAGAGACATGGATCCCATCATGCGTGGCGCTCGAGCAATTAGTTAAGCCACGTTTGCTATTTCGTCACCTGGTTCAACTTGGTCCATTTTGCGATCCGTGAGGTATTTTCGGTCAGAGTTGGTTGCGGCGCAAGTACCAAGCACCAGCGTCGCGCGGTTGCCAAAGCCGGTCAGCCGTATAAGGGTTGTCGGACATGCCCGATGCTTTTCCGCAAGTTCTGCAAGTCTCACCCCACCTGAATTCCTTCCCGACATGGAGCTGAAATCCAATGACTGCGATCCGTGGATCCGCCGCCGCCGTGACCGGCGCTGCCAGCGGCATCGGCCGGGCGCTGGCGCTTGAGCTGGCAGCGCGCGGCTGCGATGTCGCGCTGGCCGATCGCGACGAGGCGGGCTTGCAGACGGTGGCCGCCGAGATCAACCGCACCCATTCGCAAAAAGTCACGGTGCACCGTGTCGATGTCAGCGAGCCGCAGCAGATCGCAGACTTCGCGCAGGCAGCGACATCAGCCCATCCCGGGCTCAACATCGTCGTCAACAATGCCGGCGTCGCCTTGCTCGGCCAGTTCAACGAGATCGACCAGGCGCAGATGGACTGGCTGATGAACATCAATTTCTGGGGCGTGGTGCATGCCACGCGCGCGTTCCTGCCGCATCTGGCGCGCCAGCGTGAAGCCCATATCGTCAACCTGTCGAGCATCTTCGGCATCATCGCGCCGCCGGGGCAGACTGCCTATGCAGCGGCGAAATTCGCGGTGCGCGGCTTTTCCGAAAGTTTGCGGCACGAGCTGCAGATGGCGGCGAGCCCGGTGCGATTGTCCGTGGTGCATCCCGGCGGCGTTTCCACCAATATCGTGCGCAACTCCCGCGCCGGCACCGGCGTCACCGACAATGCGCGCCGCGCGCAATCGATCGAGCGTTTCGATGCCATCGCGAAGACCACGCCCGCCGCCGCCGCGCTGCGCATCATTCAGGGCATCGAGAAGAATCAGCCGCGGATATTGATTGGTAACGACGCGCGCTTCATGGACCTGCTGCAACGCTTGCGGCCCGGCACCTATTGGTCGGTGCTGGCGCGCCGGATCGAGAAGATGGCCAAGGCGGCGAAATAGTTCTTCGTCATTCCGGGGCGATGCGTAGCATCGAACCCGGAATCTCGAGATTCCCCGATGTGCAATTGCACATCTGAGGTTCGCGCTTCGCGCGCCCCGGAATGACGGTTGCAATCACCGCCCCACCAGCTGATCGGCGAAATAGCCGATGGTCTTGCGATAGATCGTCGCCCGGTTCCACTCGCGCATCGCTTCGAAATTGGCGGTGCCTTCGCCATAGGGCGCGCCATTCTTGAAGCCGGAGGTGTGCAGCAGGTTGGCGGTGGAGGCCAGCACGTCCGGCACGCTGTGGCGCAGGTCGACATGGCCGTTGCCGTCGAAATCGACGCCGTATTTGATATAGGACGACGGCAGGAATTGCGTCTGGCCGATTTCGCCGGCATAGGCGCCGATCAGATCGCGCAACGGCAGGTCGCCGCGCTGCAGGATTTTCAACGCGGCGAGCAGCTCGCCCTGGAACAGCTCCGAGCGGCGGCAATCATGCGCCATGGTGGCGAGCGTTCGAACCACCGGCAGCTTGCCGATGTCGCCCTTGCCGAAATCCGATTCCAGTCCCCAGATCGCAACGATGATCTGCGGCGGCACCCCGAATTGCTGCTCGATCCGCGACAGCAGCGAGGCGTGACGCAGCATCATCGCCCGGCCGGTATTGATCCGCCCCGCCCCCACCCGCGTTGAAACATATTGCTCGAACGACTTGTTGAAGGTGCCGCGCTGGCGGCGGTCGAAATTCAGCACCGCCGGATCCTGGGTCACGCCGGAGAGCGCCTGCGAGATCACGCCTTGCGAAATTCCCGCCGCCTGCGCTTCCGCCGACATCGCCGCGACGAAGGTGTTGAAGTCGCCGCCGCAACGGGCAGCGAAGCAGGGCGTGGCGAAAGCAACGGCGCAGAGTAGAGACACGAGGCGGAGGACGTGCATGGGCGGCAATTCCTTTGGGGCAGAACACCACGGAGGTGAATCGAGCGGTAACAAGGTCAGCGTCAATTTGTTCAAGCGCGCATTGACTATACTCACCTTGTGGCCATTCGGCATTTGCCGTGTGGTGATGACGCGAAAATCAGCGTCGGCGCTTGTTTCTATTTTGTTCTAACGGGCTGGATGCCCTGGATCAAGGAGCTGCCATCCTGGGCGTCCGTCAAACCCAAATGCAAACCCAAGTGCAAACCCAGTGCAAACGCCAAGTCGTTTATCTCGCTCGGATTGAACCGGACCGCATCGCAAACCGTCATAATCTCGGATAATCTGCCGGTCCATGCTTTGTCGCCGGAGCATGCGCGCCGTATCTGGTCTAAAACCCTCCGCACTGTCCCGCCCTCCCCATTTTCCCTTAGAGGATACAGAGATTTCTGATGGTCCCTGCCCGCAAGATATTGACGCCGCACCTGCTGCTCGCATTGCTGTTTCTGGCGCCGACCGGCGCCGGCGCACAGACGCGCGACGTCGCGGGCGCGAAGGATTTCCCCGGCATCGGCCGCTTCGGCGGCAGCATCGTCACCGGATATCAGGTGAAGGATTTCGACGCCGCGCGAATCCAGGCGGCCCCGTTCAGGAACGACAAGCCGGTCGATGCGCGACGGCTGGAGGGGCGCATCACCCGCATCGCCTATCGCACCAATCCCGGCCCGTCGATTCTCGAAGTGTCCCGCAATTTCGAAACGCAGTTGACAAAGGCCGGATTTGAAACGCTGCTCGCTTGCGACACCGACGCCTGCGGCGGCATTCCGTTCACGGAAGCGATCGACGCGCTGCCGATCCCGCAGATGTGGGTCGACGGTTTCAACTATCATTATTTTGCGGGGCGCAAGGCCGATGGTGGGCGCGAGACCTATGCGAGCGTTGTCGTCAGCGAGAACAACAAGGAAATCTATGCGCAGCTGATCGTCGCCGAACTCGGTGCGATCGAGAACAAGATGGTGGATGCCGCCGCGATGGCCAAGGGCCTCGGCGACACCGGCCACATCGCGCTGTATGGCATCTACTTCGACACCGACAAGGCGGTGATCAAGCCCGAAAGCCGCCCGACGCTGGAACAGATCGCCAAGCTGCTGGCGGGCCAGCCGCAGCTCAACGTCTTCATCGTTGGCCACACCGACAGCCAGGGCACGTTCGACTACAACCTCGATCTGTCGCGCCGCCGCGCCGAGGCAATCGCAACTGAGCTCGTGAAGAGCTATCGCATCGCCCAGCCGCGGCTGCGCACCGCCGGTGTCGGCCTGCTCGCGCCGATCGGCTCCAACGCGTCCGAAGCCGGCCGCGCGCTCAACCGCCGCGTGGAATTGGTGGCGCCGTAAGGCGGGAAGCGCGCGACGCGGGTGGGCGCGATGGGCGTTCAGCGGGTCGCGACATAGAGAGCGGCGCAGGGGCGTGAAGTGTTGCCTCGCAAAGACCGTCATACTCCGCGAAAGCGGAGTATCCAGTACGCCGCAGCTTTGCGATTCCATCACTGACGCCTCGGAATACTGAATCACCCGCCGGGTCCAAACTCTTGCGTCGTCCCGGCGAACGCCGGGACCCATAACCACCGGCGTTTGTGGTTACGGAAGGTATCGACCAACGTGCCAAACACAAATGGCACGGCGTATGGGTCCCGGCATTCGCCGGGACGACCAAATTGATGCAAATTGTCAAACAACAAACACACGTTCACGACCTCGCCGCGCCATGCGCCCGAGCCGTTGATGAACCTTCCGCCCAAAGAGGGCGTGGGGAACGCCGGATGCCCGTTGCACCCGCGGCCTCGTGTGCACTTGGTAGTGGTAGAACGCACACGAGTAACAACGAGTACACCGGAATCACCCGACGTTCCCGCACGCAATGGTTTTAACGGTTTCCTTCGT
>DATHHQ010000211.1:0-12652 GCA_035490095.1 Bradyrhizobium sp. | reverse complement strand
TGGTTGGCCGGCTTCTGCAACCGGGCAATCAAACGTCCGACATTGTCGAACATCCAGCCCATGATTCGTTCCTCACCTTCTTGGCGTTTTCCCGCATGGCATGCCGTTCGACGACGTAGCCAATCGCCCGGCGATAGTCGCAAGGATTGCCCTTGATCACGTCGATGCGTGCGAGTGGCATTTCCTTGTTCCTATAAAGTCGCGTGTGAGTGGGTGGCGACAGATAGATGCCATCCAACTTTTCGCCGCATCCGATGGACGCGATATTCCACGCCTCCTCGGCCGCGATACACAGATGCCATCAGCCGTGAAGGCGAATCTATTGGACGATGGTGTCGTCGATACTTTGGGATAAGTCGACGCGAAAGGCGGCGTTCGCACTGACGTCTCCATCAACGACTCCGACAGCCCCGAAGTGCCTCGCCCAGCACGTCGCTATCGTCGATAAGCTTGCAAAGTTCGCCGCCAAACCTCTCACGTTGATAGCTTGGACTGATAGCTTGCTTGGGGTTCAATCTAACGGAAGGCTCTCCGATCGACTGTGAATGGGGCTTGTGGAATCAGTCTCCCGCGCACGTGCGCAGCGATCGGGAAAGTTTGGCCATACCGACGCTTAGAGTCTTTCCAGATAATCCTCGTTTTTCCAGTTCACACGAGAACCATCAGGAGGAATTGAGCATGTAAGTTCGCCCGAGAGGATATGTCACGACTTCGTCCAAAGTCACGGCTGGGACGAGGAAAGCTGAGACGAGTGGCCTTAATCGGGGCCCGTGTGCATGTCGCTCGACGGCAGAGCTCCAATCTCCAGAGATCCCGCACACCCCCGGATGAAACTGGTCCGTCACGCCATCCTTTGGTAGGGCTGTGCAATTCCTCTTCGGGGTACACAAACTCGTTGGAAAGTTGGCGTTCGCTCCTGATAGCGCACCGCCAGCGCGCTGGGCTTTGCCCCGTAAGGCGTTTGAAGACGGTCGAGAAGTGCGCCTGAGCTTGGAAGCCGACGCTAAGCGCCACCTCTGCGAGCGGCATGTCAATGCTGGATAGCATCGACTTCGCGCTTTCGATGCGCTGGTAGAGCAGATAATCGTGGGGACGATATCCTCAGCGGCGGTACTGACGATCAGCACGGCCTTTGCCACCCGCTTGGTGCCGTGACGGGCGATGTAACGCGCGACTTCGCCGCCCCCGTGGAGTGCGGTCATGGGCGATACAGCGATAGCCGCGCGAAGCGAGACAGAGCATCTGGTCTTCGAACGCGTCAGAGGAAAGGGGCCAGCCATGGCTGAAGACAATGGGCTGTCCGGTGCCCCAATCCTTGTAATAGATCTGAGTGCCATCTTTGGTGGTGATCGTGCTCAAATCAGCCTGATGATCTTCTTCAGGTCGAGCTGCTGGATGAGTTCGGCGAGGTCGTCGGCACAGGCATTGGATTACCCGCGGGTTGACGACCGGATCCCCGCAGTTTTGACGAGCTCGACCTTCGGTTCCGTCCCATTCTTGGGAAAGAAGCCCGATGACTTTTGAGCCATCGGGCAAGTCTAGGGAGGAAACGCCCATGGAAGGGCCTCGGGACGGCGCGAGCGCCGAATTAGAAACCCAACAATCTCTTTCATCGAACACTTCTTGCCGGATGCCGTTCGTCGCGTATTTCGTGAGGCTCGCACAATTTTCAAGAACACACGGTGTCGTATGCGATAGCGAGCTGAACGGTTGGTACGGGCACTTCGACCGCGTGGTGGAGTTGAAGGTGGTAGAATAAGAAAGTCGCCGGCATCCTAAGCGACACGGGCGGTCTACGGTGCGCCGGCATGCGACCGTCGGACCGTGTGATCAAGCGACGAAATCAGAAACGAGGATATTGAATCCCGTGGGATCTTCCAGATAGGGAAGACGGCCGCAAGCCGGCAGCCGCACTACTTGACTGTTCGTCAGACCGTAATGGAGCTCTTCAACGCAGTAGGACGGGACGAACCCGTCCTCTTCACCACGAATTAGAAGCGTCGGACAGGAGACGTCCTTTAGTTCGGGACGCTGGTCGTAGGCGATCAGCTCCCGAAAGACCGACCGGATGTGCTCCGGATCGATTGCATCGAGGGACTTCAGGAATCCGCGGACGATCGCCGGCCGGTTTGCAACACCCATACTGTCGAGCAACTGCTTGGCCCACGACCTCGCGCCATCTTTCTGCGCCAGGATATCGTAGAGCGCTAACCGCTTCGCCTCGTCGTCAGGCGCTAGGTGCATAAACGCATTGACGACAATGATGCGATCGACGCGCATCGGCCGCCTGGCGGCGAGCGCGAGGCCAGCGCGCGCACCCTTGGAAAGGCCGCAGATCACGGTAGAAGATAGGCCAACATGTTCGAGCAGCCCTTCGATGACGTGCCAGTAACTACGAAACCCCACGTCGCGGCCTTCGGACCGGCCGTGGCCGGGAAAATCCAGACTCAACACTCGACGCGTGCGCTCGAAAAAGCGACGTTGGTTCAGCCAGTTGTCGGCATTGCCGCCGAGGCCGTGCCGGAGCCCTCGTCCACAAAGTGGATTCGACGGTCATTCCACATGAAGAACATCTTCTTTGTACCGTCCACGGCTGAGGCCCAGGCACGAAATCCATTGGGCCCTCACACTGTCGAGGTCGCGCTGTTAACGCTTGCTTTTTATAGTGAGGCGCTCGTTAAACGCGAAGATTGATCACCGTTCTCTCATGATTCCGTTGCCGATCTCTTCCATCTCGTCGCTCGCCGACACTTTGAAATCAATTCGCGTTCCGTCGACCTTGGTCACCTCGGCTTCGGCACGAACATCATGACCTACGGGCGTCGCGGCAAGATGCCGTACATTTATCGCGGTACCGACAGCGCTCTCACCAATATCGAGGAAAGGCCTTATGGCGCTGAGGGCGGCATTCTCCATAATCAGGATCATCACTGGGGCACCTGCGGCAACATGGCGTCCTTGAACCGAATGGCGAGATGCTCCGGCGGTACGCGCAGCGTGAACTTCCTTTTGTTCCCAGCGGTATCTGGCGCATTCAGTCATCCTCTCTCGTCATGCCTGCGCTCAAGGAACCGTCGAGTGGCATCATCGTGCAGTCAGACAGTCATACCCGCGAACGACATGATTGCGCGCAAAACCAACGCAACTGCTCCGAGAGCGGCGACGCTTATCGCCCAGATCAGTATCAGCCAGCCAACGCGGCTCAGCCATTTTCGGCTGTCGGAAAGAGGCCGGCCTGTCATCAATGATAACCCTCACCCGTCCTCACCTTGCCGCGAAAGACATAATAGGACCACGCGGTGTAGCCGAGAATGAATGGGATAATGAAGAGTGCACCCACCAGCGTGAAGCCCATACTTTGGGGAGGCGCGGCCGCGTCCCAGATGGAAATCGATGGCGGGATGATGTTCGGCCACAGGCTGATGGCGAGCCCGCTATAGCCCAGGAACAAGAGGAACAGCGCGAACAAAAACGGCGCAGCATGGCTGTCCTGCCGGAGCGTGCGCAGGATCGCCCAAGTGGCCAGCAACACGAGTATAGGGACGGGTGCGAAGAAGACGATGTTTGGCAGGGAGAACCATCGCACCGCCACTGCCGGATGTGATAAAGGCGTCCAAAGGCTGACGATCGCAATCATCGCCAGCACTGCCATCGTTACTGATCGCGCAAGTTCTTTCATTCGGACCTGCAGCGCGCCTTCGGTTTTCAAAACCAGCCAGGTCGAGCCGAGCAGCGCAAAGGCCACGACCAGCCCGAGACCCGTGAAGAGACTGAACGGACTCAACCAATCGAGGGCACCACCCGAATAAGCGCCGCCGGTCACCTCGAAACCGTTGATGAAAGCACCGAGCGCGATGCCCTGCGACAGTGTCGCGATATATGAGCCCCAGGCAAAGGCCTTATCCCAGAATGGCTTGTGCGCCTCGTCCGCCTTGAACCGGAACTCAAACGCAACGCCGCGCCAGATCAACCCGCCGAGCATCAGAACGATCGGCAGATAGAGCGCGCTCAGGATGACGGAATAAGCGAGCGGGAACGCCGCCATCAACGCCGCGCCGCCCAGGGCCAACCAGGTCTCGTTGCCGTCCCACACAGGGGCGATGGTATTGACCATGGTATCGCGGTCGCGGCGGTCGTGAACGAACGGGAACAAAATACCTATCCCGAGATCAAAGCCATCCATGATCACATACATCATCATGCCAAAGCTGATGATAATGGCCCAGATGAGAGGAAGATCGATGCCCATGCTGTGCACTCCTTCCCGGCCGGCGTTTCACCCAACGCCCGGATTGAATGATTCCGGCACAGCTGAAAGCGGCCGCGCCGGCCGCCTGTTCTGCCCATCGCTTTCATCGGGTGCATCCTCAGGGCCATGTTCCTCGGGACCTTTTACAACCAGCTTCAGCATATAGCTGATGCCGGTCCCAAAGATCGCGAAATACATGACGAGGATCACGATCAGGGTCACGGAGAGCGCAAGCGCGGAATGATTCGAGACAGCATCCTTCGTGCGCATCACGCCGTACACCACCCATGGCTGCCGACCGATCTCGGTCGTGTACCAACCTGTGAGGATGGCGATCAGGCCTGAAGGTCCCATCATGACGACGAAGCGCAGGAATAGTTTTGAGCCAAACAAGCGCTGCCGTGAGCGCAGCCACAAACTCCACACGCCCAACAAAAGCATCAGCATACCGAGTCCGACCATGATGCGGAAGCTCCAGAAAACAATGGTCGAGTTCGGCCGATCTTCTGGGGCAAATTCCTTCAGGCCGGGGATCCGGCCGTTCCAGTCATGGGTCAGGATGAGACTGCCGAGATAGGGGATCTCGACTGCGTAGCGGGTCGTTTCAGCTGCCATGTCCGGCCAACCGAAAAGGATCAGCGGAATGCTCTCTCCCGGCTTGCTTTCCCAATGTCCTTCGACGGCAGCGATCTTGGCCGGCTGGTGTTTGAGTGTGTTGAGACCGAGCGCATCGCCGATGGCGATCTGAAGCGGAGCAACGACCAGCACCATCCACATCGCCATCGACATCATCGTTCGAGTCGCCCGCGAATGGCGCCGCTTCAATAGATGCCAGGCCCCGGACGCCCCGACGAAAAGCGCGGTCGCGAGGTACGCCGCCACGACCATGTGCGCCAGCCGATAGGGATAGGATGGATTGAAGATCACCTTCAGCCAGTCGACCGGCACAACGCGACCGCTGACGATGTCGAATCCTTGGGGTGTATGCATCCAGCTGTTTGAGGCTACAATCCAGCCTGCCGAAATTAGCGTGCCAGACGCCACCATGATGGACGCGAAAAAGTGCAGCCCCGGTCCGACCTTGTTCCATCCGAACAATGCGACGCCAAGAAAACCAGCTTCGAGGAAGAAGGCGGTGAGCACCTCATAGGTGAGCAGCGGTCCGGTAATGCTGCCTGCGAAGGCCGAGAAATAGCTCCAATTGGTGCCGAACTGATAGGCCATGACGAGGCCGGAGACGACGCCCATGGCGAAGTTCACGGCGAAGATCTTCGACCAGAAATGATAGAGGTCGCGGTAGACGGTATCTTTCGTCCATAGCCACAGGCCTTCGAGAACGGCGAGATAGCTCGCCAACCCGATCGTGATCGCCGGAAAGACAATATGAAACGAGACCGTAAAGCCGAACTGGATGCGTGCCAATTCGAGCGCCGTTAATCCAAACATCGCCGCTCTCTTTCGACTGTCGAACTTCGGCCACGAATTTGATCGGTCGGGTCTTTTCAAAACACCAAAACACGCTGCTTCGACGTTGGAGAAATACGCAAGGTCTGTGCTTATGTCTTTCGAAAGCCGTAGTAGATTGAAGAAACGCACGAAACTCACGCTGGCGCTGCAACGCGGATTGACAATGCGAACGCCGATGTCCTGATCGCAGACCATACAAGCACAGGCGAACTCTTCCTGAAATTGAATTTGGTGGTGAAGGCTGGTTGTCAAACGACTATGTCGCCGCGCATCACGTTTGATATAAGCGCATCGCTTTCGGCGTCCGCATCACAGGTCTTACGTTCGATTTCGCAATCGAGGCTCGCATTCGAAAGATGAATGTCGAGAGGCATTGCATGTTGCGGCAGCAAGCGACCAAAAGGACTGGTCGATGGTTTTGTCCTTTACGAACCAGGAGAGTGTCTTGAGAGCCATGGCATCATCGACCTATTCGACCTTGGAGGAGCGTCTATTGCTTCGGGAATTCACGCACAGGGTCAACAACGAGTTCGCATCGGTGATCCAAATGGTGTCGTTTACCGCCGCAAGGTCTCCAGACCGCAATGTAAAAGCCGCGCTGGTCGGCGTGATGGAGCAATTGCACAATTACGCGCGGGTTCATCATGCGCTCCAGATTCCGGCGAATAATGATGACATCGATGCATCGGCACACCTCCGCGAGCTGTGCCGATCGATCAGCCGCTCCAAACTGGAGAATAGGAGCATCGAGCTGGTGCTCGTGGAAGGGCCGTTCCGGATGTCTTCCGAACGCTGCTGGTTGATGGGAATGATCGTCGCCGAGCTCATAACCAATGCGGTGCGTCACGCTTTTGATCAAGAGGGCGGCGTTATCCGGATAGAGTGCAGGGTATCGGGAAAGTTTGTCGAATGTCGCGTGTCCGACAATGGATCGGCTTCGACGGCCGAGGTCAGACCTGGAAGCGGACTCACAATTATCGAAGCCCTTGCGCAACGTCTTGACGCAGACTTTCAGTTTAATTTTGGAGAGGTTGGGAGTGAGTCTATTCTGATATTTCCCATCAATCAGAACCCTGCGTTGAGCTGAAATCTGTCCACCGAGCCACGGACGAGGCAGTGCACGCCGAGTGACTGGAACGTGTCTGATGCCGTCACCGTCCCCCTAATACCAACGGCCTGAGACTTTGACTCATAAGGGATTCGCAAATCAGTGAAACTCTGACTCGATGCTGGCTTTTGAGAGGAGTGGCATCGATGGGAGCGGCGGTATCGATTACCCGACTTGATCTGACGGCTTCGGAGCTTCGCAAGGCGGCGAGCGGAGAGAAGAATAGTGCCGCGGCGCGTCGGATACTTGCGCTTGCGCTGGTGCTCGATGGCTTGGACCGCAAGACGGCGGCTGAAACCTGCGGCATGGACCGTCAGACCTTGCGGGACTGGGTGCACCGTTACAACGCCGCGGGACTGGCTGGGCTTCGCAATCTCAAATCGCCAGGTGCCGGATCAAAACTCACGGCGCGGCAGCAGGCCGAATTGGCCGGGCTTGTCGAGGCCGGCCCCGACCCCGCGGTGCACGGGGTCGTGCGTTGGCGGCGGGTCGATCTGCGCGACGAATTGCAGCGGCGCTTCGGTGTCGCGCTCCACGAGCGCTCGGTCGGGAAGGTTCTAGCCAGGCTCGGCTACCGCAAACTGTCGGTAAGGCCCCGTCACCCGCAGGCTGACGAACAAGCCCAGGAGATGTTTAAAAAAACTTCGCCGCGACAGTCACGGCGCAAATCCCCGACCGCGCCAAAGGCAAGCCGATCGAAATCTGGTTCCAAGATGAGGCCCGGATCGGCCAACAGGGCACGCTGACCCGCGTCTGGGCCAAGCGTGGCACAAGGCCCCGCGCGCCGCACGACCAACGCTACGATTGGGCCTACCTGTTTGGCGCCGCCTGTCCGCAACGCCGCGTCGCAGCAGGCCTGGTCATGCCGGCGGCGAACGCCGAGACCATGTCGCTGCATCTCACTGCGATCGGCCGCAAGGTGGCGCCAGGCAGCCACGCCGCTCTCGTCCTCGATGGCGCCGGCTATCACATTGCTGCCGCGCTCACGATCCCCGAAAACATCACCCTGGTGCGTCTGCCACCTTACGCTCCTGAACTCAATCCGATCGAAAACGTCTGGGAATATCTGCGCGGTAACAAACTCGCGATCACCGTCTTCGACGACTACGACGACATCGTTGATAAAGCCTGCGACGCATGGAACTTCTTCGAACAAGATCCAAAGCGCATCGCGTCAATCACCACCCGAACATGGGCAACAGTCAATATTTAGGGCCGTTGGTATAAGACCTCGTCCAATCCGTCTTTCCACCATTGTCATGGCGCCAATGACGCGTTCCCAGGCAGGCAATGTTGCGCTCGGACACCCCCTTTGTCTGGACGGGACGTCAAGAAGACTTGGAGCGTGCCTTGAAAGTATCGCCGGAAATCTACGACAACACGACGATCACACTGCATTGGGCCACCGCCATTCTCGTTGCCATCCAATTTCTGATCGGCACGACGACCAACTTCCTACCGCGCGGTCCATTGCGTGTCGATATCTGGTCGATCCATGTGATGTTCGGCTTCACGCTTGCCATAGTAGTGGTCGCCGGGATGATTTGGCGTGCGATTCGCGGTCGCAGATTGCCGCCGCCCGAACGTGGCGTGCGTCATCTGCTCGCAGTGACGACGCATCGGCTGCTGGACCTGCTGTTGCTGATCATGGTCGCACTCGGCATCACTAACGTGTTCGCACGCGCGTTTCCGCTGTTTAACCTGTGGCACTTTCCGAGGTTGGGTGATGAAGATTTCATGCGCAGCGTCAATGCATGGCATGGCATCGTAGCAAATATCATTATCACGGTGGTGCTGCTTCACTCCGCTGCGGCGCTTTTCCATCACTACGTCATCAAGGATGGCGTCTTGCGGAGAATGTGGTCGAGTCCGCAGACGTCGGGAGATCATCGCGGTCCAGGCCACCAGTAGGACGGCCACCAACTTTCTCGATCTATCTTCGTTAAAGCGCTCCAGCCACACCAATGCTACGCACCAGGTTTCGAGCTCTCCGTCGGGCGACGTTGCGCCGTTGTTTATAGGAGCGTCGGTGTCAGCGGATCTGGGCCCGCGATTCGCGGCTGTGGCGGCCTTGAAATTGAGAACCGTCGTCATCCCGAACGGTCTTTCCGTAGCACTCCGCGTCGATGTCTGACGCAGTCGCCGAACACTGCGCATAGCTCGCAAAGCTGCAATCCGAGCCACCTGGATCATACGTCACGCAGTAGTGCCCCGGGGGTACGATCGGCCCGGCCTGTACCGCAGCGGCTGTTATCACGACGACTGCGAACAACGAGAATGCGACTGCCGATGCCATCGCCACCTTGCGAATCGTCTTCATGGACAGCTTCAATTGCCACGTTGTCCAAAGCTCGAGATAGGAAGTCGCAGCGACGAATTCGATTATGCCCGCGAGGCTGCGCGCTGCAGCTTGTCGAGCGTGATCGGAAGATCGCGCACGCGCGTGCCCGTTGCGTGATATACCGCATTCGCGATCGCCGCCGCGACGCCGACGATGCCGATCTCACCGAGCCCCTTGATTCCCAGCGGATTGACGATCGCATCCGGCTCGTCGACAAAGATCACCTTGATATCCTGCACGTCCGCATTTACCGGCACGTGGTATTCGGCGATGTTGGCGTTCATGATGCGGCCGAGCTTGTGATCGAACACGGTCTCCTCATGCAGCGCCATGCCGATGCCCCACACCACGCCGCCCATGATCTGGCTGTGGGCGGTCTTGGTGTTCAGGATGCGCCCGGCCGCGACCGCGCTAACCACGCGGGTGACGCGGATGACGCCGATCTGCTCGTCGACCTTAACTTCGGCGAACACAGCCGAATGCGTGTTGCGCGCGTGCGAAGAGTCTTCGGGGAAGCTGTTGGTCTTTTCCTTTTCGATCCTGTCGACCGCGCCTTGCCGCATCGCGTCCGAAATCGAGACGGTGCGGCTTGAGTCCTTCCTGCTGACGATCCTGCCGTCCGCGAGCACGACGTCTTCGAGCTTCGCATCTGCCAGCGGTGACTCCTTGATGGCCTTCGCCAACGCGAGCAATTCCCCGCGGACCTCTTCGGCTGTCGCTGCGACCGCGTGCGAGGCTGACGCCGCCATCCACGATCCGCCTTCCACAGGCGCCTGCGGCAGGGTCGAGTCGCCGAGCTTGACGGTGATGTTCTCGATCGGCAGGCCGAGCGTGTCCGCCGCCACCTGCGCCAGGATCGTGTAGGTACCGGTGCCGATGTCGGACGCAGCACACGATACTTCCGCGTGGCCGTTCGCAGTCAGCGCGATGCGGGCGGCCGCCGGCATCTGCAACGCTTCCCAGACGCCGGTCGCCATGCCCCAGCCGACAAGGTCATTGCCGTCGCGCATCGCGCGCGGTTCCGGCTTGCGCTTGTCCCAGCCGAAGGCTTCTGCGCCCTCACGGTAGCATTCGCGCAACGCCTTGCTGGTGTAGGGAATATCTTCGTTCTGGTCGCGGTCCGAGTAGCAGCGCAGCCTTAGCTCCACGGGATCGAGCTTCAGCGCCACGGCAAGCTCGTCCATCGCGCTTTCCAGTGCATAGACGCCGGTGGCAGCACCTGGGGCGCGCATGTCGCAGGAGGTGGGGACGTCGAGGCGCGCCAGCCGGTGCACGTATTTCGCATTGGCGGACTTGTAGAGCAGCGCCGCCCAACCGGTGTCGTTGCGCGAAAAGTCCTCGAATTCCGAGGTGACGGCGATCGCCTCGTGGGTGATCGCGTCGAGCGTTCCGTCGGCCTTCGCACCGAGCGCAAGGTACTCGATGGTCGCCGGCCGGTAGCCGAGCCCATACATCTGCTGGCGCGTCAGCACCAGACGCACCGAGCGCTGCAGCGCCAGCGCGCCCAGCACGGCCAGCACCACCTGGTATTGCGGACGCAGCCCTGAACCGAACGCACCGCCCACATATGGCGACATGACACGAATCTCGTCTGGCTTCTTCTCGAACGCGCTGCACAGATAGCGTTGTACGTTCTGTACGCCCTGGGTCTTGTCATAGACCGTGAGCTTGCCGCCGCCGTCCCACCTCGCTGTGGAGGCAAACAACTCCATCGGGTTGTGATGCTCGGTCGGGATGAAATATTCGGCCTCATGGCGCACGTCGGCTGCAGCAAAGGCCTTGGCGGCGTCGCCATGCGCCTTGTCGGGCTTCTTGACCACAAACGCCTGTTCGCGCTGTTTGTAGACGTCGGTGACGAAGGCCTGCTGTTCGTACTCGATGCGCACCAGCGAAGCCGCGTAGCGCGCGATTTCCCATTCCTCGGCCAGCACCAGTGCGACCGGCTGGCCGCTGAACATGATCCTGTCGTCGTAGAGCGGACGGAACGGCGAGCCTTCTTCCGGCGCGACGTCGTCTTTCCAGGCCTTGTCCGTGCCGGCCATCCGTGGCCGGTTGTCGTGGGTGAGCACGTCGAGCACGCCTTCGACGCGCAGCGCTTCGCTGGTGTCGATGCGCGCGATGCGGCCCCGAGGGATGGTCGACTCGACGACGCTGCCGCAGGCGAGGCCGGGAGCGTTGAATTCGCCGGCATATTTGGTCTCGCCGGTAACCTTGGCGCGACCGTCGACGCGTGAGGTGGGGGTGCCGATGTAATGTGTCATGGGTTTGCTCGCTGGATGTTCTGGTTTGGTCACGATGGCAGCCTGCACGTCATTTGCGCAGGCGCCCTTGTTGCCGATCGCCCCGAGCGCAGCTACGCCCTGCAGGAGACTTCGGCGGCTGACATGTGTCATCGAATTCTTTTGTCGGATTGCGATTGCGGCGTCGCTTGCGCGGCCTGTGTCAGGGTGCGGACGATGCCACGACGCGCGAGGTCGATCTTGAAGGCATTGTGCTCGTAACCCTTGGCATCCCGCAGCAACAGCTCAGCCGCGCGCGTGAAATTAGCCTCGCTTGCAGCTTGCCCGCGCAGTGTGGCTTCCGCGGCGGAGTCACGCCACGGCTTGTGCGCGACGCCACCGAGCGCGAGACGGGCCTCCTTGATCGTGCCGCCTTCGAGGTCCAGTGCGGCGGCGATCGAGACCAGTGCGAAGGCGTAGGAAAGCCGATCGCGGATCTTCAGGTAGGAGTAATTGGCCGGAAACCCCTTGGCGGGAAGTTCGACCGCGGTGACGATTTCGTTCGCATGCAGGTTGGTATCGATCTGCGGGGTATTTCCGGGCAGCCGATGGAAATCGCTGAATGCGACCACCCGGGCGCCTTCGGGTCCCATCATGTGTACCCTTGCATCGAGCGCCGTGAGCGCCACGCACATGTCGGATGGATGGGTGGCGATGCAGGATTCGCTCGCGCCCAGGATCGCATGGCCGCGGTTGATGCCGCCGATGGCCGAGCAGCCGCTATCGGGCTGGCGCTTGTTGCACGGCGTCGCGGTGTCATAGAAATAAGCGCAGCGTGTGCGCTGCAGGAGATTGCCACCGGTCGATGCCATGTTGCGCAGCTGCTGCGAGGCGCCGGCCAGGATCGCGCTTGAGAGTATCGGATAGCGTTGCTCGATCAGCGGGTGATAGGCGAGGTCGGAGTTCGGCACCAGCGCGCCGATCCGCAAGCCTCCGCCCGCCGTCTCCTCCACGGTTTTCAGCGGCAGCCGCGAAATGTCGATCAGCCGTGACGGGCGCTCGACATCCTCCTTCATCAGATCAATCAAATTGGTGCCGCCCGCGATGAACTTTGCGGTCGGATCGGTGGCGATCATCCGCACCGCCTCAGTGACGTCGCTGGCCCGCGCGTATTGAAAATTGATCATTACTGCCCCATCGCCTGCTGGATCGCCGCCACGATGTTCGGATAGGCGCCACAGCGGCAGATGTTGCCGCTCATCAATTCG
>DATHHQ010000210.1:0-16639 GCA_035490095.1 Bradyrhizobium sp. | reverse complement strand
GCCAAACGGGTAGCGGCGGACAAGGCCATCCCGTTCAACCGCGACATTCACGACCGCGGTCCATGAGTGGTCGCCGAATTGCTTCAGCGGACGATTGATATAGACCGCCGCTCCATTGCCGCCGGCTGCTCCCGGCTGCTTGAAGGACGGCAAAACCACCGATCCACCCGCGTTCCGCAGCGCTTCAGCAAATGCCTGGTCTGACGCCGCGTCGGACGGCGTGCTGAAATCAACGTCGAATACGATGTCCCGGACATCAGCGATTTCCAGCCGCCGCAGCAAGTCGGCGTGGAGGCGGCGTGGCCATGGCCAGACACCGATTTTCTCGATCGAGGGGGCGTCGATCGCAATCACGACAACATCGCCGCTGGCCTGACGCGATACCCAGCTGAACCGCAAATCGGTCAGCGTATTGCGGAGCGTGTCGTGCCAGCCGGACGACAGCACGATTGCCAGTGCAACCACCACAAAGATATGCGGCCGGTAGTGTTTCATGTTGTCCCCCACCTTCAATCCCGCAACCGCCCGCGTGCCCGGCCCAGCGGTTTAAAAATCTCTCGGCCTATTTGTTATGGCCGTAGGCGTGGCCATTGCCGTTGTTTCCGTTGCCGTTCGCGCCGTTGCCGTTGCCATTGCCGTTACCATTTCCGTTGCCGTTCCCAGCCCCGGTGACGGCAGCTATGGATCCCGTAACGCCCGATGTCGCGGCTGCGCTGATGCCGGCCGCGCTGATGGCGCTGTTACTGTCGTTTGAATTGCCCTGACTGACGCCCGTGGCTGCGGCGGCTTCGCGAGAAGCCCAAACCGTGTCCTTGTTGGCCGCACTTCTCGCCGAACGGGGCGTCGAGATCGCGCCGTGGGCGAGACCGTGGGTGACCTTGTGGAAATTCAGCCTGACTTCGCCGAGCGAGGCCGATATTCGCGTCGCACTATGCCCAGGACCGCCGGCATTCTTCTGCGGCTGCAGCGATGCGTGCGAATTCGAATTGATGCGGGCCGCGGCGTGATCGCCGTGCCCGAGCGCGCGGTTGAACTGCCCGTTCGCCGCGTGGCGCGGTGCGGAAAGTCCGGTCTTTGGAACCATGATCCGCTCGATGGTCGATGCGCGCGGCCGGCCCTGTTCGATCGGACTGAACGCGCCCGATCCGCTCAATGAAAGACCAGCTTTGCCCTGCGCGAAAGCGGTCGCGACCTGTCCGGGCAGCAGTTGCGCGATTTGGCCCGACCTGAAGTCCGCGACCTCAACCTGTCCTCTGATCACGTCGATCCGCGCGCTGCCGGCATTTACGGAGACGCGAAACTGCGTGCCCTTGACGACTGCGGCGAGGTAGGGGGTCTCGACCTCGAAATGCTTGACGTTGCGCTTTTCCACATCGAGCAGGATCGAGCCGGCCTGCTGCACGATCGTCGTCGACAGCCCGTCCTTCTTCTCTGTGGGCAGTCCGATCACCGAGTTCGGCGCGACCAGAATTGTTTCCTCGCCGCGCACCAGAAGCACGCGCCCGTTACGGCCGGTGCGGATGGTGTCGCCCGGTTTCAAGATCTCCTCCCGGCCGAGCGAGACCTGCCGGGCGCCGGTCGTGGTCATCCATACTTCGCCGGATGATTTGCTGACTGACCAGGCTTCCCCGTCGCCGGCGTGCGCAATGGAAGACGCGCCGAGAGCGAGCGCCATCGCCAGGATGCGCCCAAACCCACCAGATCGCGTCATTCAACCCTCCATCAGCCTGCAATTGACCCGCAGACTTACTGGAAATGTTTCAAGATTGAATGAGTGGAAGGCCGGCCAAATTTACGTGGCTGTTAACGGTTCGTTGACCATAAAAAACTAAGAAAAATCATGAGGCTAATGGTTTTTCCGTCGTTCACTCTATGTCATCCGTGGAACTACGGACGATCGGTATCCCGGGCGGGAGCAGGGCGGCACCGCGCTACCGCGAGGTTCGCTTTCGCGAGCCTGGTGCTGATCATTTCGGCGATCGTGTTGTCCGTACCGGCAAACGCACAGCAGGCCAGCCAGCCCGGCTTTGATCCGCGACAGACAGAAAAACGTTTCGACGCATCGCAATCCGGGCAGACGCCGGCAACTCGATCCGCGCTGCAGATGCCGCGGCTATCGCGGCCGGAGGCGCTGGCGGATTCGAAACCGCTGGTGAAGCTGCGCCAGGTCTCGGTGACCGGCGCCCTGACGATACCAGCCGATCAGCTCATAACGGCCTATCAACCCTATCTCGGGAAAAAAGTCTCCCAGGCCGATCTTGTCGCCATCGCCGGAGCCATCAGCGACCTCTATCGCGCGGCCGGCTTTCACCTGAGCCGCGCCATCGTTCCACCGCAGGACATCAGGGACGGCCACCTCCGTCTTCAGGTGATCGAAGGCAGCATTACGGAAGTCGCGCTGAAAGGCGAAGACGTGGAGCGTTTCGGTGTGCGGCCTGTTCTCGACCCGGTCGTGGCTGAGCAGCCCTCGCGACTGGCGACGCTGGAACGGCAGCTGCTGCTGATCAACGGCCGGCCGGGAGTGCGCATCGCCGACACCGGGCTCGAGGAGATCGGCGTCGCGACAGGTCGCTTCCGCCTCGTCGTCTACTTGAAAACCTGGCGCGTCTACACCTCGTTCGGAGTCGACAATCTAGGTTCATCAACGGTCGGCCCCTGGCAAGCCTATGCAACTGGCGCATTCAATTCCTATCTGCTGCCCGGCGACACGTTGGCACTTAATCTGTCGACCGCACCCGGCGATCCGCGAGAGCTTGCGTTTGGCCGGCTGTCCTACGATGTCCCGGTCGGCACCGACGGAATGCGGATCGGCGCGTCCGCGCTGTACAGCGAGGTTCGGCCGGGCGACTTCAGGCGGCTGTATAACGACAACACCAGGACCGAGTCTTACGAGGTTCACGGCAGCATCGTTCCGCTGCAATCGCAGGCCTCGACGCTGACGCTCACCGCGGCGGCTGGCTTCAGCAACGTCTCCGAGAGCGATGTGTTGGGCCCGTTCTACAACGATCACATCCGCACCGTGAGCCTGACCTCCGATTACCGGCTGCAGGATAATTTTGGCGGCAACAATTACTTCACGCTGATGTGGCGTCAGGGTCTCGATATCCTGGGTGCCTCGCACAAGGGTGATGACTTTCTGTCGCGCGACGGCGCGTCAGGCAATTTCTCGGTGATCGATTTCTGGTTTACACGCTACCAGGCGCTGTCCGACGCCTGGTCGGTGAAAATGTCAGGGGCTGGCCAGATCGCGTCCGGCCCGCTGTTCACGTCGCAGCAGTTCTACCTGGGCGGCGCGGCCTTCGGACGCGGCTATGGCAGCGCCGAGATCAGCGGCGACAACGGCGTCGCCGGTTCGCTCGAACTGCGTTTCGATCAGAAACTGAGCTTTCAGTACCTGACCGGCTATCAACTCTACGGCTTCGTCGACGCCGGGGCGGCCTGGAACGACGGCTACAGCTACGCCGACGGTCTGTCGCTCACGTCGGCCGGCGGCGGCGTGCGGTTCTTTCTGGGCGGCGACCTGCGGGCTGACATCGGTGTGGCCGTGCCGCTTGGCTATCGCGCACCCGACAACTCAAGCCGCAGCGCCAGGCTGCTGTTTTCGCTGTCGAACTCCTTCAAGCTCTGCCCGGAAAGAGCGCAAGCGCGCTGCCTTTAGTTAGGTCGGCCGGAACGACGGCGACCACCCCGGTCAATGTTGCTTTGGACGGAACTTTCAGGGAGCGGGGACATTGCCCTGCGCCCCGCAACCGCGGCCCAAGGGAGAAATGCCAAATGAATCGTTTTCTGCTGATCGGTGCCGCCGCTCTTTGCGCATTGGCGATAACACCCACGCTGCCGGCCGCGGCGATGCCGATGTCGCCGCTGGCTCCCGTCGCTGCGCAAACCGGCGTCGATACCGTTCTGGTGCGCGGCGGCCACGGTCATGGTCACGGGCATATGGGGCGCGGAGGTCGTGGCCATCATTACGGTTGGGGCAGAGGCCGCGGGCATCACTATGGATGGTCACGCGGCAGACATCGCGGCTGGAGCTAAATCCAATCTCGCCATTTGCGGTGGTCGCCCTAGTGGCGACCACGCCTGGCGTAAAAGTCGAGGCGCAAGGACCTTCCGGACAACATTTGGCCGCCGATCGATCGGCGCGTCGTCCTCAACGGTCGCCCGTTCTAGGGATGCCACTCCACAACCCCGTAGACGATGCCGAGCAAGATGCCGAACCCCATTTCGAATCCCGGGCAGGCGTGGGTCGGATGAGGCGACACGCTTCGGTTGCCGCCGAACAGCGGGCAGACATCGGTGATGCCGGCACGGAGGTCTTCCTGGGTCGCCTTCACGACGCTGAGATAGATCTTGTCACCGGCACGGACCTGCACCGGGTCTTTGGTCCCGAGCGTGTGGTCTTTAGCCGCCAGGCGCCACAGCGAGTCCGGCGTCGGCGTCATCTGCATCGTCTCTTGCATCGGCTGCTCGATCACCTCATGGGCGCGCGCGAACTCGTCGCTCTGCGCGCTCTTTTTCAGTTTGGCTTGCAGGACGTAGAGCGTCGCGGTTTTCTGCCAGGTCTTGACGATGGTGATCAGGTTGCCGTTGATGGTCGGCAGCGCGCCCATCATCACCCCGACGATGGTTCGCGCCAGCAGGTCGTTATCCTCAGGGTTCGGAAATTCTTCGAACAGAGCCTTGGTGATGGAGCCGACGGGAGATTTTCCCGATTTGCGCATTGAAGCCACGAGCTTGCCGACCGCTTCCCGGAGGATCTGGCCGGTACGCTGCCCGATGTGGGTCAGCAACAGATCCGGGTCGGGATGAACGATGTAGCCGGAAGGCGGGGTGTAATCGCCCGGGCAGCGCGCCGGCCCCACGAGGTTCGACATCTGAAATCCGCCGGCCTTTACAAATTCGCCATCGGGGATATCGAACCAGTGATTGCAGATGCCCGCAAAGACGGTGTCCGAAACCTCGACGATGCTGAAGGCGCCGGGATCTTGCAAGGCCGCCAGCGCCGCGCGGGTCTCCTTCAGGGCAAAGTCGAATGCCTCTTTCCTGGTGACGCGTCCGATGGCTTCGTTGGACTTGGTGGATTGCTTGACGTATTCCGGCCCCCAATCCATGCCGAGATAAATCAGGCCGATGCTTTGATTCATGCGGTCCTGATAGCCCTCGATGGTGTAGTTGCCGTCGGGGTTGAGCAGAACCTGCATCACCAGTTCCTTGCTGGTGACCACGACGCCGTCAGGGGTGCGCGCCACGCCGCCTTTCGGATCTGGCGTCCAGGCCGCCGCGGCCTTGGCATGTTTTTCGGACAGGTGTTCGAGCGTCATACCCCACAAGCTGCCGAGGCCCTGAGCGGTCGTCCTTTCAAACGAGCGTAGGGCGTCGAGGGGGGTCTTTCCAGCAGTGGTTGGCGACATCGGGCTCTCCTGTAAAATTATCGCGCGGTGTAGTTCGCGCCGTGATGCACTTGATTGATTACATTTAAATGTCTTCAGGCCGGCGATTAACGCTTTTCCTCCTTCATGAAGCTGAGCGTTGCCGAAGTCATGGCCCGCATTGAAATTGCCCCGGATGACGCGGCCGCCGTCGTCGCAAGCCTGAAACAGAAAGGAATTTTTCCGAATTCGGTAGAAATTCGTCACGGAGAAGAAATAAAACGCTGTCGTTTCGTATTGCCGGTCCGCTGTCGATCCGGTCTCCCTTTAAAAGATGATCTGGCCGTGTGCGCGTCCTGGTATTTTGCAACCAGAGGTTCATTTTTGCAACGCAAATTGCGACCGGCCGTTAATTCAGCCGTGAATCTTTGGTCGATCCGGCAGATGCTCGCGAATGCGCCAAAGCTGTCTTGCCATGTGGATGATTGAAATCATTCACCCTCAGCTCGGCCAGCAAGGCGCGAGCATTGCGAACGTCATGCGTCGTCTCGCCTCCCTCGATCGCGGCCAGGATCGGCTCCAGCAGCGCGCAGGGATCATCGTCCGACCCGGTGTCATGCCACAACCGGGCGAGGTCGATCGCCGTGCGCAGTTCGAGCAAACGCGCTTCCTGGCCACGGGCGATCTCAATTGCTTTTCTGAAGCAGGCTTCCGCGCGCAACCGATCCGGCTGTCGCCGTTTGAGCGCAACGTGTCCGCTCAGGCGGTGTAAACCGGCGAGCCAGTAACGCTCCCCGGATTGCTCGACGAAGGCGAAGGCGTCTTGTAGAGCCGCCTCGGCGCCTTCGAGATCTCCCGCCGCCAACAACGCTTCGGCAAGATTGCATATGGTGATGGAGCTTCCGGCGTTTCCACCTGATCTGCGTAACGCGCCGAGCGTGGCGCGAAAGGTTGCGATGTTTCTCTCGACAGGCTCGCGCGCGGCGCGCGCGTAGGCCTGGTGGAGGCTGGCCAACAGGCGAATCTGCTCCACCCTTTTTTCGGCGCAATAGGCCGCGAGTTCGCCGCTATCCCGCTCCAGCCCCACCAGATCTTCCAGTACGAGCTCGGGCCAGGTCCGGGTGCAAAACGTCGCCGAAGCGACCGTCATGGCATGCCCGTGGCTTAGCAGTTCAATTCGGACCTGTTCGCCGACTTGCGCGGCGCTGTCGAGAAGGCCAAGCGACAGCCGCACCAATACTTCAAAGGAAAGGATAGCAACGCCCTGATCCCAGCCGAACCGATAGCTGAGCGCCCGTTGCCGGCGTGGGTCGCGGTACGAGTAACCCTTTTGCAGGTTCTGCAGCGCTTCGCGGTTCCGTCCGGCATAAAACTGAATCGTCCCGAGCTGTCGGTATCCGACGACCCGGTAGGTCGGGTCATCCAGGCGCTCGGCGACTTCGATGATCTGGTGGGCAAAATCGAGCGCTTGCTTCAATCGTGACGTGAGGGTGCTGGCTGAGCAAAGCCCATACAGAATGGACACGCGCTGCAAGTCCGTGCCGATGCCTCTGTCGAGCAGCCGCTTCGCCGCGGCATGGGCCTCGAACGTTTCCGGCGCGGAAATGCTTTTCAAAGGTATCATTGCATTGGCGCGTGCGACCAAAAGTCCCAGTTCGAGAGCGTCGCGTTCCGGACTTTCGGTGACGCGCTGGATCAATGCGATGCCTGCACTGGCATGACCCTCCGCTTCCGCCGGGGCCGACTGCGAGAGCGCCAGCTCTGCGGCCGCGAGCCAGTACGGCGCGGCCTGTTCGGCCAGGCCCGCCTCGGTGAAATGATGCGCGATGATGGCGGGCGGACATTCCTCGTCGCCGGTGCGTTGCATCAGCGCCTGCGCTACATCGGCATGAATGCGCTGACGCCGGCCGCGCAACAGCGAAACATACGCGGTGTCCTGCACCAGCGCGTGCTTGAAAATGTAGGTCGCCTTGGGCGGCGCGCCGCGACCATAAATCAGTTCGGATTCCATGAGCTGGCGCAGGGCGTCCCGCAATGCCTGTCCGGTGATCGGCGATACCGCTTCCAACAGATCGTAGGAGAACTCGCGCCCGATCGCCGACCCGATCTGAGCGATCTCCTTGATGGGTGAGAGGCGGTCCAGCCGCGCCGTCAGGGAATCGTGCAAGGTCGAGGGGATGGCCAGCGGCGTCAGCGCGGAGGCGAGGACATAGGCGCCGTTTTCTTCGCGCAACAGGCCGGATTCGAGCACGCTCTTGGTCAGCTCTTCCACGAACAGCGGTACGCCGTCGGTCTTGGCAATGATCTGATCGAGCACCTCGGCCGGTAGCGCCTTACTCGACATAATGCGATCGATCATCGTTACCGCCTGACTTCGCTCGAAACGGTTGAGCGAGAGAGCGGTGACATGCGGACGGCCGACCCATGGCGCGGTGAACTCCGCCCGGGACGTCACCACATACAGCACGGCAAGGTGCTGCACTCTGTCGACGATCCGGCCGAGCAGATCGAGCGATGTGGGATCGATCCAATGCGCGTCTTCAACCAGCATCAGCAGCGGCGCGGTTTTCGCGAATCCGACCACCAGCGCGATCATTGCGGCAATGGTCCGCTCCTTTTGTTCGCTTGGAGCCATTTCGAGCGCCGGATACCGCCCGTCGGTCGGGATCGCCAGAAACGACGCCAGATAAGGCGCGATCTCGCCGCTTTCGAGACCCGCGCGTGAGATCATCACCTCCAATTTGTCCAGCCGCGAAGCGGCCGGCTCGCCGCTGACAAAACCCGCACCATGCCAGATTTGACCTATGACAGGATAGAACGCGTCGTTGACGTGATGCGGCGAGCATTGATAGCGGAAGGTAAGATACCGTTCGTCGCCAATGCGGTCGCGCAGCGCCGCCAGAATCCGCGACTTGCCGATGCCTGCCTCTCCCGACAACAGCGCGACCTGACCTTCGCCCTTGGCGGCGCGGCGCCACCGGTTGACGAGAAGTGCGACCTCTTGCTCGCGGCCAACAAACGGCGTCATTGCCTCCGAGCGCGACGCATCGAAGCGGCTCACGTTCTCGCGCTCGCCCGCGATCACCCAGGCGGGAACCGGAGCCCTGAAGCCCTTGAGTTCCAGCGGCCCGAGCGCCTTCAACTCAAATGTCCTGCCAAGCAGCCTTCTTGTCGATTCAGAGACCACGACGGTGTCGGGCTTGGCCAGGGCCTGCAGCCGCGAGGCGAGATTCGGTGTGTCTCCGACGACGCCGCGTTCGAGCGCCTCGCCTTCGCCGATCAGTTCGCCCACCACGACCAGGCCGGTCGAAATACCGATCCGCACCTCAAGATCGACGCTGCGCTCGCGCCGAAGTCTTCCCACGGCTTCAATCAGCGCAATGCTCGCGCGCGTCGCACGTTCGGCGTCATCCTCATGGGCGCGGGGATAGCCGAAATAGACGCTCGCGCCGTCCCCCGTCCATTTGGCGACATGGCCGTCGAAGCGGGTTACCGCGGCCGCGACGGCACGCTGAAACGCCCGGAGCAGGTCGCCCATGTCTTCCGGATCGAGTTGCGCCGTCAATGCGGTCGAATCGACGAGATCGCAGAACATCACCGTCAATTGACGCCGATCGGCCGCATCTTGCGGCTTCGGCTGTTCCGACGCCTTGACCGCTGCATCGCCGGCAAGCTGGCGGATCGCGCGCAGCAGCTTCAGCCGGTGCCCGAGTGCAATACCCAGGTCTTTGAGGTGTTGATCGGTCAGCTCTGTCAGAACGTCGGCGTCGATCTCGCTTTCACGAAAGACGGCTTCGTATTGACCTAAGCCCAGACCGCTTAGCCAAGTCCCGACATCCATTTAAATTCGATCCCTCATGGGCACAGGGTAATGGGCCGGACCAAACCTGGAGTCCAGAACTGCCCTCAACCGTAGCCCTTTCAATTTCGTCGTTTTCGTCCCGATTTTGTTCAATCGCGGTCGACTGCGGTCAAGCTCCACGGACATTTATACCAGATGTTAGCCCTCGCTGGATTGCACGCGGGGGGAAGTTATGGAAGCCCGTCCGATGTCGTGACGGCCGCGCTCGGGTGCGTCAATGTCGGCATCGCGGTGGCGGGAGCGGCGCCGAGCCGTCAGATCGGCTGGTAGGTCTCGGATCCGCAGTTGTCTTCGGCCTCGGCGCGGCGCCGGTCGATGATGGCGCCGCCGCTGATGGTGATGCGATAGGTCTGGGCGCCCAGCGGTTGGCCCGTGGCGGAAGTAAGCTCGGCCCTGACGCAAGCGGTCCAGCCCGAGCCTTGCGGCTCGTGCAGCGGCGGCGAGACCTGCACTTGGCGCGGGTATGACGCGGCGATGAATACTGAATCCAGTTGTTCGCGAACCAGTCGGCCGACATCGGGCGGTGGTTCGGGTGGCATCGGCTCAGTGGCTCTGGCGCGCATGAATTCCGGCACCGGCGAGCGGCTATCGGCGGTGCCGCAGCCCGCCTGCGCGAGCGCCGCGCCCGCCATCAACGCCGCATAAACAATTCGCCACCGCATTCGCCGACATTATCCTACGTCGCGGCCAGGATTGGGCGCGGTGCGGTCAATTGACGCCCCTCGGCCATCAACAATTGCTGAAGCGGGCGAGGAACACGCGATCGTGTGCCGCCACGACGTTCCCTTGTTTGCCATGATCGGGTCGCGGTAGGTTTGCCGGCAGAATGGCGGGGGAGGCAGAGGTGGCGAAGACCCTCACGGTCGCGGCGGTCACGCTGGCGCTGATCGCAATGCCAGCGCACGCGCAGATGAACGCCAAGCGTCATCAAGGCGACGAAAAAAAGACCGAGCGGCCGGAAAAGAAAATCGATGAGAAGGCCTACAAGGCCGCGCTCGAAAGAATCCCGGATTCCAAGGAAAAGTACGACCCGTGGGGCAGCATGCGCCCTGCAGAGCCTGCCAGGAAACCGAAATAGGAAGGTTTCTGAAACTGGACTTGAACCTGCGGACGATAACGACTGACCAACCAGTTACCTTGGAGGTGTCAGCATGTTTCGTCCCTTCCTTCACCGTACGCTGATGGCAGCGGGAATCTTGTTGGGTTCGCACGCGGCATTTGCCGAGAGTCGTGTTGCACTCGTCATCGGCCAGTCCAATTACCGTGCCGTGGTTCCGCTTCCCAATCCGGCAAACGACGCCAGGGCGATGTCCCAATTGCTCGGCAATGCCGGGTTCGAAGTGATGGATGCTGCCGATCTCTCGCAGAACGAGATGCGTGCAAAGGTCGGCGACTTCGCGGCAAAAGTAGCAGCGAAAGGCCCCGATACCGTTGCACTCGTCTTCTACGCGGGGCATGGCCTCCAAATCGACGGCGAGAATTTTCTCGTGCCCGTGGACGTCGACCCGAAGCGGGAAACCGACATTCCGCTGCAGGCGATACGTCTCAACGACGTCCTCAACACATTGACGTCGGTGCCGAGCAAGACCCGCATCTTGCTGCTCGATGCGTGCCGCAACAACCCATTCCCCGCGATCAACCGCAGCGCAGGCCACGGGCTGGCGATCGTCGATGCGAAGACCGGCGCTCCCGGCACGTTCATGTCGTTTTCGACGTCACCTGGTGCCGAAGCCGAGGACGGCAGCGGCGCCGACAGTCCCTATACGACAGCGCTGCTTTCGGCAGCCAAAGAGCCCGGGCTTTCGATCGAAGATACCTTCAAGCGCGTCCGGGTTTCGGTCAACAAGGCGACCGAGGGACGCCAGACGCCCTGGGATAGCTCCTCGCTAACAGACGATTTCAGGTTCTTTCCCGGATCCGGCGCGGCGGCCCCGAAGCAAGTTGAGGCCAAGCGCACCGTCGATCAATGGCGTCGTGAATTGCAGGGCAAGCGGGTCGAGATCGCCAATGAAATGATCGTGGCTGATGGCACCGACGAGGCCTATGAGGCGTTTGTCGGTCTGTTCGCGCAACCGCCGTTCGGTCCGCAGGCCCGTGAATGGCTCGATCGCCACCGCCGGATGGTGGCGTGGAACAATGCGGTGATTATCAACACCGCGGCAGGATATCGCTCATTCCTGCTCCAGTACCCCGATAGCGATCTCACCGCGACAGCGCGCAAGCTGGAAGATCGCCTGCGCAACCGCCCCAACATCGCAGCCAGCCTGGCCGCCATCGGCGGCGCGCCGAGCGTGTCAGCCGCGTCCGCGCCGGCCGGAACTGCGCTGCCGACCAACGCCTCGCTTGCCGCCCCGACATGCCCCTGTGGCGCGCCGCCATTGCCGCTGAAGAAAGTCGATCTGCCGCCCAGGAAGCGCGCCGATCCCGATCCGCCCAAGAAGCGGACCGATCCCGATCAGCCCAAGCGCGCCAGCGCGCAGCCGCCGCGGCGTTCGCGTGATGACGACGACGACGTTGTGGTCTACCGCCGTCCGCCGCCGCCTGACTATTATCAACCCTCGCCGGGACCCTCCATTGGCATCGGCCTGGGCATCGGCGGTTTCGGAGGGGGTCGCTACGGTGGCGGCGGCTATCAGGGCCGATCAAGGGGCGGGTACTGATTGCGGAACCGGGCGAACGCTCACAGCATCGCAACGGCGCTTGAGACCAGCGCCATCGGCTCGTTGCCGGTGGCGCTCGACAAGATGACACGGCCAAAGCTCATGGTGCGTCCGAGGCGAACCACCCGCCTATCGGCCAGCACGGATGGCCGCCCCGCGTAGCTTGAAAATGCCAAACTCGAGGCCGAGTAATAGGGGGCGGGGAGCAGGTCGGCCATGTTGGCGCGCAGCTGCTACGCTTGGCGTCGAGGCCGGCGCAGTGGTATACGGATGGGGAAATGCAGGGAGCGTTCCATGAAAGTTTTTCGCATAGCAGCGCTGGTGGCGCTGCTGACAGCGCCGGCTTACGCACAGACTCCCAGCATCAATATCATGCCGGAGTTTCAAACGAAAAGCCCCGAGGAAAAAGAGCAGGAGGCGGCCCAGCAAAAGGCCTACAAGGAATCCCTGAAGAAAATACCGGACGCCAAGGCGTCTTCGGATCCCTGGGGCAATGTGCGTAGCGTGGACACGCCCAAGGCATCGGCTCCTGCGAAGCCGCGGACCAAAACCGGCAGCACCGCGAATTAAGACGAAATGCTTGAACGAGGAGGCGAACGCTGGCGAAGCTCGCGGGCGTCCGTAGCTTTTGGACGGGGGCAGGGGAGCGTTAATTTCTTCTCGGATTCCGACGTGCTTCCGAGGGTAGAATTCCGGGAATATGACAATTGCCAGCTGAAACAGGGGCTTGCGTGGAAAATCAGGCCAGTATCACCGATTGGTCCAGCAGCGTTTCGTAGCACTCGCATGACATCCGCAGCAGCGCGGGCCGGTCCAGGATCTTGATCACGCCGCGCGAATAGGTGATCGCGCCTGCGTTTTGCACCTTGCTTGCGACCTCCGTCACCGAGGTGCGCCGCACGCCGAGCATCTCGGCGAGAAACTCCTGTGTCAGCGTGACGGTGTCGCTCGCGGCCCGATCCGCGCTCTGCAGCAGCCAGCGGCAAAATCGCGCCTCGATCGAGTGCAGCGCATTGCAGGCGGCCGTCACCCGCGCCTGCGACAGCAGCACCTCGTTGTAGCGGATGCAGAGATTGCGCACGGGATCGCTGCCGGCGGCGACAGTCCTGAAATGGGTGGCGGCGATCTTGCTGCAGGCCACCGGCATCTGCACCACGACGCGAACCAGCGACTTGTACAGGCCGAGCCCGGCCATCGCCCCGACCACGCCTTCGCGCCCGACGGTCGCGGTCTCGATCGCCTTGCCGTCGCGCAGCACGGCGAGCAGCGACAGCATGCCGTAATGCGGGAAGTAAACCTGATCGACCTCGTCGCCCGATTCGAACATCACCAGCCCCTGCGGCAGTTGCACGGACGTGAAGTGCGGCAGCAGCCGATCGAAGTGATCGCGCGGCAGCGAGGCGATGAGCTTATTGTCCAAGGGAAGACCGGCGTTTGAGACGGGTACTGCCACTGCGATATCCTGCCCGGTCGGTCGGGCCGATTTACCGCAGGGGTGAGGGACGCTCCGAGAGGGCGATCCGCGGGAAGGCTCATGTATAGGAACATGACGGGGCGCTGTCGGTCCGGTAGCCGTCATAGCGTCGGTTTCCGGGGCGCGTTTATCCCGCTTGAATGGCAACTGCGCCGCAACGTTTCTGGCAGCAGGGGGCGTTTTCGCGGATTGAAATCTATTGTCGGAGAGCGGACGCAGCGGATGGCGGATGTATGTTTGCTATCCGACTTCGCTGATCAATCGATGCCTCTTATCGGTCCTTGGCGCGACGGCGGTATCGCCAAGCAGCCCGTCGAATTCCAGTTTCGAGATCTCGTAGCATTCGCAGGCTCGTTGCCGCAAAGCCTCGTGGTCGAGGATCGTGACGTGCCCCCGCCGATACCGGACAAGCCCGGCTTTTTGCAGGGCGCCCATCACATCGGTGACCGTGGTTCGACGCACGCCCAGCATCATCCCGAGGAATTCATGGGTGAGCAAGAAGTCGCCGGATGGCATCCGGTCGCGGGTCATCAACAGCCAGCGGCAACAGCGCTGCTCTACCTTGTGCAGGTGGGCGCAGGCTGCCGATTGCGCGACCTGGTTGAAGAAGGCATGGGCATAGCGGAGCATGATCAGGTTCAATGCCGGGCTCCGGTCGAGTTCGCTGCGGAAAAGGCGGGCGTCCATGGTGAGAGCCGTCCCGGGAACCTGCACATAAACCGATGAAGGGGCATTGCGGTCCCCGAGACAAATCGGCAATCCCACTAATCCTTCGCTGCCGATGGTGCCGACCTCCGCGCTGGCACCATTGGCTATCGTGATCACCAGGGAAGCGACTCCGTCGATCGGGAAATACACGTGGTCGATCGGACGCGATGCCTCGTAGAGGCTTTTTCTGTAATCGAAAATGACATGCGACAAATGCGGCCGCAGCCGCTCGTATTCGTTATCCGGCAAGAGCGAGAGAAGCCGGTTCGTGCGTCGATCGGGCATACTCTT
This sequence comes from Bradyrhizobium sp., assembly GCA_035490095.1. Taxonomy (GTDB): domain Bacteria; phylum Pseudomonadota; class Alphaproteobacteria; order Rhizobiales; family Xanthobacteraceae; genus Bradyrhizobium. The sequence goes on along the minus strand of DATHHQ010000210.1, from coordinate 2,275 downwards.
GTCTCTCGTGGTTGATGGCGGCGCCAATCGCTGCAAGCCGGTCAATCAGCGTCCTGGTCATCCTCGCCTGAGCCGGCCTGCCAAACTGCCGTTTCGTGATCTTCCCGGGCGCTGGCCCGCCCGGTGTATTCCTCGGCGAGCGTCAGAAGGCTGTCGCGCAACATTGGATCGGTACAATCGCGGGCCAGACGGCGGCAACGCCCGGCCTGTTCGCGAAGGTAGAAAGGCTGATCCATAGGACTCGCTCGCAACGAGGCGGCAGTACCCCTTTTGGGGGCTCTCAGTCGCCGGCGCCCTAGAGTTATTGCCGACAATGTTGAAATTATACCGGTTTTATGTCCGGTAAGCGACACAATTTCTGGTCGACCCTCTGGCCCTGAGGGACTCGGATCGGTTCCCGCAAGCGCTATATTAAGCCAGTCGATACCTGTTTGGAGTTGCGACATGGCCTTTCGCCCGCGCGATCTTGCCGACCGGATGGCCGGCCGACGGAAGAAGCTAGACGACGGCTATCTGCGCGAGACCTTCACCCTGCCTCGCGACAAGGCGCGGACCAGGGCGCGCGACTTCCTCACCCGCTATCCCAAGGCCGCCTATATGAGCGGGGTCGAAAGCTGGCGCGAACTGCCCGATGGCGACATCGAATTCACGATGCGACGGCTGCGCAGCGCCGACTAGCAATCCGAAGTTCCCTCGCATCGCCCGAAGGCGCGGATGGACGCGGGCCGACACATGGCGCCGGCTATTCCTCTTTTTCACCGAGCAACCTGTGGCTCGATCGATTGATGAAATGAAGCCGGCCACAGGCCTGGCAGAGCACCGTTTCGTAGATGCAGCGCTGATCGCCGGGGACGGCCTCGTCCGCCAGCCGATGCTGCACGTTCATACCGGTCCGGGGACATTTGAAGACGAAGTTGCTCATGCAACTGGTCAGTCTGACGACTGCACGGCGTTGCGTCTTGATCCCTGTCAATTCCGGAGCGGAAGGATAAACAACCGGGCTTCGCAGGTTGCACCTTGCGAAAGCCAAATAAGCCATCGAAATGATGGGGCACCAACCGGAACATCTTGCGGCGGAGGGATTTCGCTCACGCGCCAGGTCCGTAGAAACTACGGAGTTGGGTTGTCCGTGGTTTTCTTGAACTCGCGGTCGATTCGCAGCTGAACACGGCGGATCGCCAGCAGGTTGATCCTGGTTTCCGTCTTGCCGGTTTTGACCGCGTCGCCGATCTGGAATTGCCATTTCCAGATGCTCGGTACCGCCGTCACTGCCACCGTGTAGTGCACGCCCTTGTGCATCATGGGAAATCTCCGCGACTTGCTGTGGTCAACCTTAAACAGAACTTCAAGTTGCATCTGTTCAATATTGCTCTCACTGCGAAACTGCGGCACGGTTTCAATGGAAGTGGCCAGCCGAGTGGGGCTCAATGCGCGCCAGCGTCATGCGCTGCGGGTAACGCACGCAAGCGTTCCGTCAGCGGAAAATTACGTAGTTCTACGGAGATTGGTGGGTCCAGAATTATCGGTTTGTTAACAGCACCGAGCCCGCCCACAACTTAAAATTGCACCACTAAGGGTAGCGGCGCGTGTTATTCACAGGCGGAAGAAAGAACATATTGCGAACGAAGAACAAATGAGGTACGGTGTTCCATCAGATCCAGTTGATGACCAGACAAAGTAGCTGGTCCGTTGTTGCCACCGTTTGTCCCGCTAGCGAATCCCCGCCATAAGGAGCACCACCAATGGCCGCCCCCACCACTGCCCTGCGTATCGTCGAAGGATCCTCCATGGACAAGACCAAGGCCCTGTCCGCCGCGCTCTCCCAGATCGAGCGCCAGTTCGGCAAGGGCTCGGTGATGAAGCTGGGCAAGAACGACCGCTCGATGGACATCGAGACCATTTCCTCGGGCTCGCTCGGGCTCGACATCGCGCTCGGCGTCGGCGGCCTGCCGCGCGGCCGGGTGGTGGAAATTTACGGGCCGGAATCCTCAGGGAAAACCACGCTGGCGCTGCACACGGTGGCCGAAGGCCAGAAGAAGGGCGGCATCTGCGCGTTCATCGATGCCGAACACGCGCTCGATCCGGTCTATGCCCGAAAGCTCGGCGTCAATATCGACGAGCTCTTGATCTCGCAGCCCGACACCGGCGAGCAGGCGCTGGAAATCTGCGACACCCTGGTGCGCTCCGGCGCGGTCGACGTGCTGGTGATCGATTCGGTGGCGGCCCTGGTGCCGCGCGCCGAACTTGAAGGCGAGATGGGCGATGCCTTGCCCGG
>DATHHQ010000209.1:0-4025 GCA_035490095.1 Bradyrhizobium sp. | reverse complement strand
TTCGAGAATGTCAAAGCGCATCGTGAGGAGCTCGTCACCCTTCTCATGGCCGAAGGTGGGCGCCCGAGAAGTCTGGCTTTGTGGGAAGTCGCGGCTGTCTTGGATGACTTCGCGCCCGGCGTTCTCGCGCAAAGCCTTCCCGACGTGGAAACCACCCAACCGGGCGTCGGCCGGGTCACCCGGCACTATGCGCCCCACGGCGTCGTCGCGGCCATCAGTCCCTGGAATCTCCCGTTGCTTCTGTCGTACGACAAGGTCGTTCCCGCCCTGATCGCGGGCAACACAGTCGTCCTGAAGCCGTCTTTCTATACACCACTGACCGTGTTGCGCGTCGCGGAACTGGTGCGGGACATTCTCCCCGCCGGCATCCTGAACGTGGTGACTGGAGGCGACAATGTCGGCCCCTGGATGACGTCCCACCCCGAAGCCGACAAGATCTCGTTCACGGGCTCCACTCAGACCGGCCGGCGGGTTTTCGAGTCCGCCTCCCAGACGCTGAAGCACCTGACCCTCGAGTTGGGCGGCAATGACGCCGGGATTGTGTTGCCCGACGTCGACATTGATGCGGCGATCGCTCCCATTTTCTGGGGGATGTTCTTGGTAAACGGTCAGGGTTGCATCACGATCAAGCGGCTGTTGGTGCATGAAAGCCGCTACGACGAAGTGGCCGCTGCGCTCTCGAGTTTTGCCGCCGAGCAAGTCCTAGGCGATGGATTCGATCCCGCCACCACGATCGGGCCCATCCAAAACCGGGCGCAACTTCTGCGGCTGCAGGCGACCTGGGCGGCCATTCGAAAAGATGGCGCAGGCGTTCTTTACCGCGGCGACGAGATCGAAGGGAAGGGCAACTTCTTTCCAGTCACGATCCTCGACGACCCGTCCCCCCACGCCGACTACGTGAAGCTCGAAAACTTCGGTCCTCTGAGATCGATGATCAAGTACGGCACCATCGACGAGGCGATCGAGATCGCCAATTCAACAGACTACGGGCTTGGGGGATCGGTTTGGGGCCGCGACCCGGCGGAGCTGGATGCGGTCGCTCATCGGATGGAGGCCGGGACCGTTTGGATCAACCAGCACTTGGTCATAAATCCGAACGTGCCGTTCGGCGGTAACAAGGACTCGGGCTTTGGCGTGCAGTATGGCGCCGAAGGCCTGAAGGAATATTGTTACTTGCGCGTGATTTCAGCCAAGACCTGAGTCCATATCTGCGATTTGGCGTGAACTGCAACCGTCCTATCGGTTGACGCCAACGCCAAATCCCGCCCTATTTCAGCCGTTCCTCGCGCCATCGTAAAGGTTGGTGGTTTTCTAGCGCTCGATCGCTTCAATCACAGAAGTATTCATCGCAATATTCCTTTGGTTGAGCATTGTTTCGTGGATCGGGGCCGCGGGCGTCTTCGGACGTTGCAGCGCGTGAAAATTGATCAAGGGAGATCGGCGGCCGTCACACGCAGCACTGCCGCGCCGGTGGTTCGGCGCTCTTCGAGATCATGGTGAGCTTTAATTAGCTGGCTAAACGGATAAAGATTGCTCGGATCGACCTTGAGAATTCCCGTCGCGATTGCGTCGAACAGGTCGGCCGCGGCGATCGCCAGATCTTCCGCGGTGGACGTATAGTGAGGGAGAATGGGCCACGTCAGATAAAGCGCGCGTGGTGCCAACTCGAATGGGTCCAGCGGTTCCGGGAACCCAGACGCCTTCCCGAATTGCACAAGCGTTCCGCGCGGCCTGAGAACTGCCAGCGACCCACGGAACGTGTCCGCCCCGACGGAGTCGAAAACAGCTGCCACGCCATTGCCTGCGGTGAACGCGAGCGCTTCGGCGACGAAGTCTTCGGAGGAATAATTGATGACGTGGTCGCAGCCGGCATGACGTGCAAGCTTCGCCTTGGCGTCGCTGGACACTGTGCCGATCACCTTTAGGCCAAGTGCTTTCGCCCATTGAACGAAAATCTGGCCTACACCGCCCGCTGCTGCATGATACAGAACGGTGTCACCGGGTCGGAGCTCGAGCACCTCTTTGAGCAGAAAGCGGGCGGTGAGCCCCTTCAGAAAGGCACTAGCTGCCTGGTCGTCGGAAACACCTGCCGGAATGCGGACAAGCCGGTCTGCGCGATGCAAGCGGGCCGTAGCGTAGGCGCCAAATGCGATATCGCCATAGACGACGCGGTCACCCACGCTGACGTTCTTGACGTTTTTGCCAACGGCTTCGACTACCCCGGCGGCCTCGTCGCCGATGATCGCTGGAAAGGCAGGGACCGGAAGAGAACCTCTACGATAATAAACGTCAACGAAGTTGAGGCCGATGACGGTGTTGCGGACCAAAGCCTCGTCGTCGCCGGGCTCACCGACGACGATGTCCTCGAACCTCAGGACTTCGGGAGGACCATATTCGTGAATACGGGCGACTCTCGCGGTGGTTGGCATGACATTTCGCCTTCAAAGCGCCAGCGATCATCGTTCGCCTGCTCGCAGAGCGGCGCGAATGTCACTTGGCAGTTGGTGGAGGATGGTCGCGGCCGGTGTGATTTGCCCCAAGGCGGAGGACCGGCCGCGGCAGCGTCTAAAGCTTGATGCGATGTCCGCTGGCTGACGAGACCGCTGCCTGTTCAAGCAGCCGCTGCATGAAGAGGGCGTCCTCGAAGCTGGGCACGGTTCGCGAGCCGCTTGCGAGATCGCGGGCATGAACCTCGAAGAGATCGGCGAGCTCCAGCACGCCGCTAGGAAGATCAGAGGGTGGCAACCAGTTGTACGATGCGGGCACTGCGAGTGGCGCCATCTTGGTGTCCGCTACGCGGGCACCGAATAGATTATATTCTTCGCCCACGTCCCCGAACGCCGAGGTGTTGGTGATCTGCAAGTCACCATCATCACCCGTGATATCGATCTGAACGCCGGTGCCATGATGCTTCCCGCCCTCGATATGAACGGCGAACACGGCTCCGCTTGCGAGGATGCCTTGCAGCAGCAATTGATCCGGAACCTTCGTGCTGATCTCCTCGCCCGTTTCGACGATTGTGATTTCCGGCCACTGGTTGACAGAAACGGCCGAGATCTCAGTCGGACGGCCTACGATAGAGAAGAGCGGGTCCATCAAGTGCGCGCCGAAAATTGAGGTAACGCCCATGAAATTTTCGGGGAAGGCGCTCCAACGAAGCGCCTTGCTGCGATTTTTGCCGAAACTGCTCACCGTCACATGCATCCTGACCGAGCGCACACGACCGACGTAGCCATCGCCGAGAAGATCCTTCAGATAGCGCAGCCCTGGCGCGAACCGGCGTTGGGTGCCGAGAATGGTTTGCACACCAGCTTTTGCCGCAAGGTCGACCAGTTCAGCCGAGGTCTTCGAGTCCGGCGTCAAGGGCCACTCGCAGTACACGGTCTTCCCCGCAGCGATCGCTGCGCGTACCGCTTCCTCGTGCTGCGGTCCTGTCGTGAGCACGAGGACGATGTCGACGTCTGGATGGCGAACCAATTCATCGATCGATCCGACGACATGCCTGATACCGAAGGTGTCCGCAGCAGACTGCGCGGCGTCGCGACGCTGGCTGTAGACAGCCGCCATTTCATATTGCGGCATAAGGCTGAGCACGCGAACGGGGCCGTTCAAAGCCCAGTTTCCGACGCCGATCAGGCCAACACGGATGATCGTGTGGTTGGCAGAGGGGGCACTGCTGTCGGCTATCGTCGATGAGGTTGACATGGGCTTCTCCCGCGCCGCATCGTCGGTTGAAAAATGGTTGGTGAAGTTGATCGACATGTCTAGTTCCTCTTAAGTGCTTGCGCCTAGGCGGTCGCGTTCAATGAAGATAGCCGGAAGCGATCACACCACGCGGCGGCAGACGAATCTATTGCAGGATGGTATTGGTCGACACTTTGGCATCAGTCGGCGGGAGCTTGGCGCACGGTCCTGTGCGGAATCTAACGCTCGCTGAATACTGCGGACGTCGAGGCATCGGCAATACCATTGCGTAGTTGCTCAGATTGCATTGATCGGATCTGATTTCAAAAGGCTCGTGCGTC
>DATHHQ010000208.1:0-6096 GCA_035490095.1 Bradyrhizobium sp. | reverse complement strand
TTCGCCACGATCTCATTCAGAAAATTCGCCATCTCGGCGCCAAGGTTCGCCGCGCAGCTCCGGCTTCACCGTGTCCTCCTTTGGCGCCTGTGCCGGGCCGGCCGCGTGATCCATCGCCTCGGCCGGCGCTGGTTCCGGTTGCACACCCACCGCTTGTACGCCGCGCGTTCGGTACGCAGGCGCCGCGCGTGCTTTTAATCGGCTCATCGACGGGCGGTCCGCAGGCGCTGATGGCGCTGGTCACCGAACTCGGGGCTGTCATCGATCGTTTCCCCGTGCTTATCACCCAACATATGCCGCCCACATTCACGACGATTCTTGCAGAGCATCTCGCGCGCTCAAGCCATCGGCCGGCGCGCGAAGCCATTGATGGGGAGATCGTCAAGGCAGGCCAGATCTATCTCGCGCCGGGCGGCCGTCATATGCGCGTCGCGCGGCATGGCGCCGATGTCGTGATCGCCCTCGACGATGGGCCGCCGATCAATTTCTGCAAACCCGCCGTCGACCCGTTGTTCACCTCCGCGATCGATGTTTGGCAGGGCGGCGTTCTGGCCGTCGTGCTGACCGGCATGGGCTCGGACGGAATGCGCGGCGGCAAGGAGATTGTAGCGGCCGGCGGCAACGTGATCGCCCAGGACGAAGCTTCGAGCGTGGTTTGGGGAATGCCGGGCGCAGCCGCGAATGCCGGCATTTGCGCCGCCATTCTGCCGCTCAATCAGATCGCGTCGAAGTTGGTCCGGGTGTTTTCGGGAGATCGTTCGTGACGCCGCTGGACTATGAGTTTTTGCGCAAGCTTCTGAAAGAGCGCTCCGGATTGGACCTGTCTTCCGACAAGCAGTATCTGGTCGAAAGCCGATTGATCCCGCTGGCGCGAAGGGTTGGCCTGGCCGGGATCGCCGAACTCGTTGCGAAAATGAAGACCGGGTCCGAGGCGCTGACGGCGGAGGTGGCCGAGGCAATGACCACCAACGAAACCTTCTTTTTTCGCGACAAGATTCCGTTCGATCATCTGCGCGAGACGGTACTGCCCGAGCTGATGCGGGCGCGCGCCAACCGCCGCTCCCTGCGCATCTGGTGCGCGGCTTCCTCCACCGGGCAGGAGCCGTATTCGATCGCGATGTGCCTGAAGGAATTTGCGGCGCTGGCGGGGTGGCGGGTTGAAATCGTTGCGACCGACCTGTCGCAAGCCGTCCTTGAAAAATCCAGGGCTGGAATCTTCAGCCAGTTCGAGGTCCAGCGCGGATTGCCGATCCAGATGCTGGTCAAGCATTTCACGCAAATCGGCGAGCTGTGGCAGCTCAATGCCGATATCCGCGCCATGGTTGCGCACCGGCAACTGAATCTGCTGCAGGACTTCTCTCATCTTGGAACGTTCGACGTGATCTTCTGCCGCAACGTCCTGATCTATTTCGACCAGGACACCAAGGTCGGCATCTTCGATCGCCTTGCCAGGATGATCGAGCCCGATGGCGTCCTGGCGCTGGGCGCGGCTGAATCCGTCGTCGGAATCTCCGATGCCTTCAAGCCCTATCCGGAGCGGCGCGGGCTTTACCGTCCGAACCTGGACCGGACGGCCCGCACGGGCTTCCTCGCGATGATGCCGCCCGCGTTGAAGGTGGTCGCTTCGGCGGCGCGCTAGGCTTAGAGGATCGCGTGCGGCAAGAACCGCGACGTATTGCCGGTGATCGGGTTTTCGTCCTCGCGGATCGATAGCCCGCACGGCGTGTGATCGATCAGCCAGCTGCCAAGCACCGGGTATTGGCCGGAAAAATTCGGCAGCGGCGCCAGGGCCTGGCGAATAAAACCTTCGGCGCCATACGGCCCCTCCTGTTCGACAACGGTAACGCCGCCGCTGACCAGCGCTATATTGGCTCCTTCGCGGGAATAGAGCGGCTTGCGCACGAAGGAGGCGCCGAGCTGCGCTGCGTTCGGATCGTCCTCGAAATACGCCGGCAGCAGATTGGGATGACCAGGAAACATCTCCCATAGCAACGGAAGAATGCCTTTGTTGGAGAGGATGGCTTTCCACGGCGGCTCGATCCAGCGCGTCGGCGCATCGGCGAGTCTCGCGCCGAACGCATCGTGAAACATCCATTCCCAGGGGTAAAGCTTGAACATGAGATCGATGGGACGATCGTCCAGATCGACGAAGCTGCCGTCGTCGCGCAATCCGATGTCCTCGATATCGATCAATGTGGTCGCAAGACCGGCCTGCCGCGCGGTGTCCTCGAGATAGGCCAGCGTGCCGGCATCCTCGGTCTCTTCGGTCGTTCCGGCGAGATGAACGTGGCTTCCGGCGCCCACTTTCTTCCACGCGTCGATCAGGCGCTCATGGATCGAATTGAACTGGTCGGCATGTCCGGGAATGATCTGCCGCTCGATCGCCTGCTCGAGCCAGGTCCATTGAAACACCGCCGCCTCGAAAATCGAAGTCGGTGTATCCGCGTTATATTCCAGCAGTTTGGCAGGGCCGCGTCCGTCATAACTGAGGTCGAGCCGGCCGTAGAGACTGCTCTCGTCGCGGTGCCAGCTCGTAGCGATCAGTGGCCAGAATGCTTCCGGTATCTTCAATCGGCGCAAATAATTGTCATCGTCGACGGCGTTGCCGACGAGTTCGAGGCACATGGCGTCGATCTCAGCCGATGGCGCCTCGATCCGATGTTCGATCTCCTCCAGCGAGAACGCATAATAGGCGCGCTCGTCCCAATAGCGCTCGCCATCGATGGTGTGGAAATCAAACCCGGTTTCTTCGGCGGTCGTGTGCCAGTCGCTGCGTTCAGGGCAAATAATTCGCTGCATGGAACGATGGTAGAGCATGATCCGGAAAAGCGGAAACCGGTTTCCGTAACGCAAGCGCGAGGCGTTTTGCCCGGAGATCGCGCTCAAACAAAAGATAAACGTCTCTGAACAGGCGGCGCTGGATCAGGCGCTAGCCTCCGCCATGCCCATGACCATGGCCATGGCCGTGACCATGGCCGTGGAATCGATGCGGCCCACCGCCAAAGCCGCCATATGTCGCGGGGCAACTCTGAATGAGGCGTCCATCCGGGCCGCGCGTTCGATATGGCACGCGTCCGGGACCGCAATCGATACGCGGCACAAAGCCCATCGACACCGCGCCGACTGTCGCGGTACCCATCATGGTCAAGATGACACGGCGGGAACGTTTCATGCGATCACCTGCACTCACACACTCGAACAGTCTCGGCCAGCCTCGCCATTCAAGCCTCGGCATTCAAGCCTTTGCCGTTCAAGGCTCGGCATTGAGGCAGACTTGCATTCTGCACACAAGCCAAAGCCAATCGTTTCACAGGATCGTGCGGGGACGCGGGCCGGGTGGTTTCGTCGTCAGCCGCCGCCGGAAAAATGCGACGTGAACGCGTGCGCAAACGAGCCGAATCCGCCGCGCGTCACGCCGCTTGAGCTGGAATCGGACGACGTGCCTGACGAGGAATGGCTCGATGAATCGCCGCTGAAGAAATTGCTGCGCGACGACGATCCGCCCGATGAGCCGTGGCTGCTGCTGGATGAGGATCCGCGGGGTGGGCATTCGGCTCCGGTTTGCAGTCCCGACGGCGCCGCCATCCCCGGCCGGCTCGGTTCGCAGTTCTCGCTCGGCATCAGCGCATAGGCGCCACCGCCGATGGCAAAGGTGCCCATCAGAAGCAGGGCCACATGGTGGGAGCGCTTCACCGGCGCGGAGGATTGGATCGCAACCGGCCTTCGCGTCCCGAACTCCCGGTCTGGTTTCTCTGCCATGATCAATAGATCATCGAGGCGGCGTTGAGCGCGCCGGCGGCGAGCGATGCAAGCCCGAGCCAGATCGCGGGCGCGAGTTCGCCGGCCGCGATCCGCGCCGACAGGTTTGGCACCGGGATCTTGACGATAAAATAGACCGCGATCTGGACGATAAGCGCGATCGCGCTCCAGATCAGGCAATCCACGACATTCGCGGAGTGGGCGATGGCGCTGACCACCGGCAGCACGAAACCGAGCAGGCTGAGGCCGAGCGCGATCGCGGCCGAAGGCACGTTGTCGCGGATCAGCCGGAATTCATCGTGCGGGGTGACCCGGGTATAGACGAAGAGGTAGGCGACCACGGCGACCAGGGCCGTACAAAAGTAGACCAGGAACGCTGGCAGTCCGGCCAGTGATTGCAGGATCATTGAAAAGGCGCCCCGAGTCGTCCAACCGCAAGGGTTGCACGATCCGTCTGTCGGCGCACGCAAAGCGCCGGTTCCATCCACAAACAAAAACCCCGCCATTTGCGGCGGGGTCCAGTCGGGGAGGCGGGAGCCGGACGAGGCTCTCGGGTCAACTCGTGATCAGGCGGGAATCCGCTCTTCGACCTCGTGCGGCTCGCGCAGCACATAGCCGCGGCCCCACACGGTTTCGATGAAGTTGCGGCCTTCGGAGGCGTTGGCGAGCTTCTTGCGCAGCTTGCAGATGAAGACGTCGATGATCTTCAGTTCGGGCTCATCCATGCCGCCGTAGAGATGGTTGAGGAACATTTCCTTGGTCAGGGTGGTACCCTTGCGGAGCGAGAGCAGCTCCAGCATCTGGTATTCCTTGCCGGTCAGATGGACGCGCTGGCCACCGACCTCGACGGTCTTGGTGTCGAGATTGACCACGAGATCGCCGGTCTGGATGACCGACTGGGCGTGGCCCTTGGAACGGCGCACGATGGCATGGATGCGGGCGACCAGTTCGTCCTTGTGGAAGGGCTTGGTCATGTAATCGTCGGCGCCGACGCCGAGACCCTTGACCTTGTCCTCGATACCGGCGAGGCCGGAGAGGATCAGAATCGGTGTCTTGATCTTGGACACCCGAAGCTGCTTGAGCACGTCGTAACCGGACATGTCGGGCAAATTCAGGTCGAGGAGGATAATGTCGTAATCGTAAAGTTTTCCGAGATCGACGCCCTCCTCTCCGAGGTCCGTCGTATAGACGTTGAAACTCTCGGATTTGAGCATCAGTTCGATCGACTGCGCGACGGCGCTGTCATCTTCTATCAGCAATACGCGCATGCCAGTCCCCTCTAGTCGCCGCTCCGGGCGTCAGGTCGGCCGCACTACTTTGCGGCACTCAAAACGCCTTTGAACAACTGATGATTCGGATCCTGACAACATATGGTTAACAAAATCTGTTTCCAGTCCGCAAGCTCTTTCAGTGCAATTTTTAACGAATCGCCCTAAGATGTTGCGCAGAAGCAGCTTTTGGTTTCCAGCCTCGTTCAGGTTCCACATTAAGAGTCGGGTCTAGTCGACTCTCATGACTCGCCCTTCATATTGATGGTCGAGCGCGTTCAGTCACACCAAAGACAGTGACGTAATGATTAACGATGCGGGTAAACACGAGGTTAAGGAATGGCCCTAACGCGTGGAAACTTAAGGTTTTCGCAATGAAGGCACTCGCCGAACAGATCACCGACATCGACGGCGTCAATATATATGGCCGCGTCATCGGCGTGCGCGGCCTGATGGTCGAGATCGCAGGCCCCATTCACGCGATGTCGGTGGGTGCCCGCATCGTCATCGAGACCAGCGGCAATAGATTCATCCCATCGGAGGTCATCGGCTTCACCGGGAACAATGCCGTGGTGATGCCGTTCGCCGGCCTCGAGGGTGTCAGGCGCGGCTGCCGTGCGGTCATCGCCAACGCGGCAAGTCAGGTGCGGCCGTCGGCATTATGGCTGGGTCGAGTCATCAATGCGATGGGCGAGCCGATCGACGGCAAGGGGCCGTTGCCGCAGGGCGCCTCGCCGATGCCCTACCGCAACTCGCCGCCGCCGGCACATTCGCGCAGGCGGGTCGGTCCGCCGCTCGATCTCGGCGTGCGCGCGCTCAATACCTTTCTGACCTGTTGCCGCGGCCAGCGGCTCGGCATCTTCGCCGGCTCCGGCGTCGGCAAGTCGGTGCTGTTGTCGATGCTGGCGCGCAATGTGGACGCCGATATCACGGTCATCGGCCTGGTCGGCGAACGCGGCCGGGAGGTGCAGGAATTTCTGCAGGACGACCTCGGGGACGAGGGGCTGGCGCGGTCGGTGGTGGTGGTGGCCACCTCGGACGAGCCCGCCCTGATGCGGCGGCAGGCGGC
>DATHHQ010000207.1:0-7763 GCA_035490095.1 Bradyrhizobium sp. | reverse complement strand
CCACAGGCCGGCATCGACCTTGGCGAAGCGGCCCGAGTGCTTCACCGACGGCCGGATGCGATAGAGCCACGAGCGTTCATTGCTGCCGCGCGGCGCCGTGAACGGCGATCCCGACAGCTGTTCGGCATAAAGCCCATACGCACAACGCTGCGGCGAATTGCGCCCCATCGGCAGCGCTCCGGGCAGCGCCTCGGTCTCGAAGCTGTTGCCGAAACCGGACATATAGCCCGGCGTGATATTGCCACAACTCCGGTTGATGATTTCAGGCGCGGTGTTGACATTCATGGTCATCCTCCTTGCAAGGCAGCCCACATTTCCTGATCGCGCTTGTCAGTCCAGATCACGGGATCGTCGATGCCCGATGCCTCATCGAACGCGCGCGAGACGTTGAACGGCAGGCAATGCTCGTAGATCGCAAAACCTGAAAACTTCGGATCCATCACCTCGCGGGTCGCCGCCATCGTTTCCTTGAGATTGCGGCCTTTGGCGACCGCGGTTTCGGCCGCGCCGTAAAGCGAAGTGACGAAATCGCGCGTCATCGCGATGGCGTCGCGCCCGACAGCGAAGCCCTTGAGGGCATCGCCCCGCCCCGGCGCGATCGCTTTCGGATTGAAGGCGCGAATTTCGTTCAGGGTCGTCGGCCATTCCCGCAAATGCGCATCGCCGCAATAGCACGCCGAATGATATTCGATCAGGTCGCCGGAAAACATCACTTCGGCATCCGGCACCCAGGCGACGATATCGCCCGAGGTATGTCCGGCGCCGAGCGACATCAGCCGCACTTCACGTTTGCCGAGATAGATCGACATGTCGGTTTCGAATGTCAGCGTCGGCCAGGTCAGGCCCGGGATGCTCTGGGCATCCTGGAACAGGCGCGGAAAGCGGCCGTATTCCGAATCCCAATCCTGCTGGCCGCGCTCTTCGATCAGGCGATGGGTCTCCGCCGAGGCTACTACACCTTGCGCCTTGTAGGCCGACGCGCCGAGTACCCGCACTGCATGATAGTGCGACAGCACCACATATTTGATCGGCTTGTCGGTGACGGTGCGCACCCGCTCGATCACCTTGTTGGCCATCGCCGGCGTCGCCTGCGCGTCGAACACGATGCAGCCGTCGTCGCCGACAATGACAGCGGAGTTCGGATCGCCCTCGGCGGTAAAGGCATAGAGATCGGTGCCGATCTCGGAGAAGGTGATTTTCTTCTCCGCCATGTCGGTGGTGGATGCAAAACCTTTGGCCATCAATTCAACCCCTCTGAGCTTATTGTTGTTGCTGCTGCTGCTGTTGCTGGCTGGCATCCACCATTCGCCGCTGGGCAAGTGCTATCGCCTCGCGCAGCACGTCGAGATCGCCGATATGGTTGGCGAGAATCAGAACCAGCGCCGCATCGAGATCGGCGCTCTGCGCGTCACTCAATCCGCGATGCGCCTCGACGATGGCGCGAAATGCATCATCCGGCTTGACGAAATTTGAGCTGGTAGACAATGCCATGGTCGAACCTCAATTGATACCGGCGGCACGCGCCAACGCGGCGTCGAGCACGGCGCGAATAGGGTGCCGGAAACGTGCGGCGACATAGCCGTCAGGCCGCAACAGATAGGCCGTGCCGGGCTCGGCATCGTAGCGGGCGCCAAGCAGCCCCGCGGCATCGAGAAGACCATCCTTGCCGCCGATGCGGATCACTCCCACGCCATCGGGAGGATCGACCGCGGCACCGTTGGCAAACTCAAGCAGCGTGAACCGTGTTCCAGCTTTGATGAAGGCTTCGGTCAAGAACGCCAGATCGCCGGCGTGCGCGGCAACCGGCGCATCGAGCATGGAAGCGCCGGGCCGCGGGCCGCCGCGCCACGAATCGAAATCGGCGGTCGAAAGCGGCGAATCGTAGATCGACGGAATCGAGAGCCGACCGCCATTGATCATGCGTTTGCCGAATTCGGTTTCCCTGGCCAGCGACAGCACCGCCTTCCGCAACCGCGCCTCCTGGCGGGAGCTCGGTGCCATGAAATCGGTCGAGCGGGTCGATTCCCGGATGTTCTCGTCGGCCGCAGCGCTTCGCTCGGTGTGATAGCTCTCAAGCAAGGTTTCCGGCGATATCCCCCTCAGAACGCGGTCCAGTTTCCACGCCAGATTCTCGGCGTCCTCCAGACCGGAATTGGCGCCCCGCGCGCCGAATGGCGAGACCTGATGCGCGGCATCGCCGGCGAAGATCACGCGGCCATGGATAAATTCATCCATCCGGCGGCACTGGAATTTGTAAAGCGAGATCCATTCGAAATCGAACTTCTCATGCCCGAGCATCCGCGCGATCCGTGGCCGCACATTTTCAGGCTGCTTCTCGATCGCAGGATCCGCATCGGGATGGAGCTGCAGATCGATCCGCCAGATGTCGTCGGGCTGCTTGTGCAACAACGCAGACCGGCCGGCATGAAACGGCGGGTCGAACCAGAACCAGCGTTCGGTCGGAAATTCCGCCGTCATCTTGACGTCGGCGATCAGAAATTGATCCTCAAACACCTGGCCCGCGAAATCCGCACCGACCATTTGCCGCAACGATGAGCGCGCGCCGTCGCAGGCGACGACATAGTTCGCGCGCAGCAGGTAGGGTCCGTCCGGCGTTTCGATGGTCAGCACCGATTGGTCGTTGCGCTGCTCCAAGCCAATCACCTTGTTGCGCCAGCGCAGGTCGATCGCCGCGAGCTCCTGCACCCGGTCCACCAGATAGGCTTCGGCATAGAATTGCTGGAGGTTGATGAAGGCGGGCCGCTTGTGCCCCTCCTCCGGCAGCAGATTGAATTGATAAAGCTGCGACGCGCCGTGAAAAATCCTGCCGACGCTCCACACCACGCCCTTGTCGACCATGCGGCTGCCGACGCCGAGCCGATCCCAGAACTCGAGCGAGCGTTTGGAAAAACAGATCGCGCGCGAGCCTTCGCCGATCCTGTCGGCATCATCGAGCAGCACGACGGACTGGCCGCGCTGCGCCAGATCGATCGCAAGCGACAATCCGACCGGCCCGGCGCCGACCACCACCACGGGATGTTGAGCCGCGTCCGTACCGGTCCGATCCTGATCGGCGTGGCGGCGATAGCCGAATTGATTTCTGGACTGCGCCATGCTCACGTTGCTCTGGCCAAGGGGCATCGCCCGGCTTAAGATAGTCGCATCTGCAACCATCTAAACGCCTCGGACGTTTCGGCGTCAACTCCCATGGGAGCGGTTTTTTGGCAACACTCGATCTGTTCAGATTTGTGCCATTCCGGCTGAACCGGCTGGCCGCCGAGGTCAGCGCGGCGCTTTCGGGCGAGTATCAGGAACGCTACGGGCTGGATATTCCGGAATGGCGCGTGCTGGCGACGCTCGGCTTCCGCAACGACGCCTGCAGCGCGCAATATATTGCGCATTGCACCCGAACCCACAAATCCACCATCAGCCGCGCCGTCACGGCGCTGATGAAACGGCAACTGGTGGAACGCGTCGAAAATGAAGACGACCGCCGCGAATTCGCCCTGCGCATGACCCGGAAAGGCAAGGCGCTATACGAGAAACTGATCCCGCGCCTCAAGCGCAAGGAGCAGGTCATCCTTTCTTGTCTTTCCGCGCAAGAGCGAAGGGATTTTGCGCTGATGCTCGGCAAGATCGAGAAGAGTCTCAGTCTCGTGCAGACCAGCAAGGGGGCGAGCAAGATCGAGGCGTATTGAAAGCCTGCACCGCAAAGCAAGTACCTCATGGTGAGGAGCGCGCCCTTTGCGCGCGTCTCGAACCATGAGGAGCGGTATGTCGCCATCCTTCGAGACGCGGCGAAGACGCCGCTCCTCAGGATGAGGACCGGAGCCCGCGACCGCTCACTTCGCTGCTGTTACCACGATCTCCACGATATGCGGCGGTTCGAGATCGACGCCGATGCAGGCCCGCATCGGTGGATTCTTCGGATCGACCCATTCGTCCCAGGCGCGGTTCATCTCGCCCTTCCGCTTCATGTCGGTGATGTAGACGATGGCCGAGAGGATCCTGCTTTTATCCGAGCCGCACAGCGCGAGGCTCTCGTCGATCCGGGCGAGCGCCTTTGCGCTCTGCTCGTACATCGAGGAGGTGACCGGATCGGGCGCGACCGCCACGGTGAGCACAAGGTCGTCGTGAACGACAGCGCGGCTGCGGGTTGGCGTGAGGCCAGGAAAGCGACTGATCATGGCTGACTCCGGTTGGATCAAGGCTCCATCGCCCGCATCTGTTTCCCCGCTTCGGCTATTTCGCGAACGAGCGCGATGGCGCAAGGTGCAGCGCATAGGCATCGACCTTGTCGCTGGCGCGCGGATAGATCTCGGTCACGATCGGATCGTGGCCGGGAATGACGCGGTCGGGATGGCCGGCCAGACGCTGCGCGATATCCCATCCCTCGAACATGTCGCCAAGATTATACAGGATCGGAAACGGATTGCGGCGATGCATGTTGCCATAGAAATGCGACGCGTCCGACGCCAGCACCACCGGACCGCGCGCGGTCTCGACCCGCACCACCTGCAGCCCGTCGGAATGACCGCCGACGCGATGCAATGTCACGCCCGGCGCAACCTCGCCGTCGCCGGAGTGAAAGCTGACGCGGTCGCTGAAGACATGGCGGACCATCAGCGTGACATGCTCCACCGAAAACGGATGCCGCAAGGTCCCGTGGCACATGCAGCGCCCGGTGGCGTAGCTCATCTCGCGATCCTGCAGATGAAACCGCGCATTGGGAAAGCGGTCGAGATTGCCGGCGTGATCGTAATGCAGATGGGTGACGACCACGTCCTTGATGTCGTCGGCGTTGACGCCAAAGCGCGCCAGCGCATCGACCGGATTGAGCGTCAGCTTGCGGCTTCGCAAGCTGGCTTCCTCGGCGTTGAAACCGGTATCGACCAGGATATCGCGGCCGTGGCCTCGGATCAGCCAGACGAAGTAATCGAGGTCTTGCGCCGTGGTCTCGTGGGGATCAGGCAGCAGGTAATTGAGGTGGGGCGTGCGCGGCGACATCGTCGCATACCGGAGCGCGTAAATTTCGTAGACGTTTCCCATCGGTTTCATTTCTTGTTGTTGGTTGCGCGGTTGGCCGATGGTCCCACCAAGCCACCGTCATCCACAAAGGTCAAACCTGCGAAACGCATGTCAGCTTGGTGACGGGAGAATGAATCCCAATGTGAGATGGGTCACATTGAGTGACGAGGACTGCTGTTAGTGTCGCGGCGTGGAGTGAAGCTCCGAAGCAATCCATTCTTGTCCCGCGTCACCGGATTGCTTCGGAGCCTGTCACTGGGGCACGCCTTCGCGCGACCCCGTCGGCTCGCAATGACGAACGCGGTCGGGCGCGGTTAATTGTCGCAATTAAACGCGGCTTCGCAAGCGGTTGACGGTTCGTGAGCCCGGTTTGATAATGGAGTTTGCGTAGAGTAAGGTCGCCGAGGCGCAAGCTGGTATCGGCGCCTAGTTGGTTGGGCGGACTGCGTCTTATGAAAATCCACGTCGCTTTGCTTGCGATCATGATGGTGACGGTCGCGCCGCTTGTGCCATCGATGGCGGCGGACAACCGCGCCGACCGGTTTGCGCTTGTGATCGGCAACGCCAAATATCCCGACGCCGAAGCGCCGCTCAAGGAACCCATCAACGACGCCCGCGAGGTCGCCGACGAGCTCAAGCGCGACGGCTTCAGTGTCGAGGTCGGGGAGAACCTGACCGGCGAAGCGATGCGCCGGGCTTTCGACAAGCTCTACGCCCGCATCAAGCCCGGCTCCGTCGCGCTGATTTTCTTCAGCGGATTCGGCGTCCAGTCCGGCCGCCAGAGCTATATGATACCGGTCGACGCCCAGATCTGGACGGAACCGGATGTTCGCCGCGATGGCTTCAGCCTGGAGTCGGTGCTGGGCGAAATCAATGGCCGCGGCGCCGGCGTCAAGATCGCGCTGATCGATGCCTCCAGGCGCAATCCATTCGAGCGCCGGTTTCGCAGCTTTTCCGCCGGCCTTGCGCCGGTGATCGCGCCGAACGGAACGCTGGTGATGTATTCGGCGGCGTTGTCTTCGGTCATCTCGGACAATGGCGGCGATCACAGCCTGTTCGTGCAGGAACTGCTCAAGGAGATTCGCGTTCCCGACCTGATGGCCGAGGAGACGCTGAACCGGACCCGGGTCGGCGTCACCCGCGCCTCGCGCAGCGAGCAGGTGCCGTGGATTTCGTCCTCGTTGGCCGAGGACTTTTCGTTTATCCCGGGCTCCGGTTCCGGCGCCAAGCCATCCGGCCCGGTGGCGGCGCTCCCCAGACCCGCGCCCGAACCGCCGCCGTTGCCGCGCGTCGACCCGGTGCTGCCGCCGCCGCCAAAACAGGTCGAACTCAAGATTCCGCCACCCGAGAAACCGGTGATCGACAAGCCGGTGCTCGACAAGCCGGCGGCCGACAAGCCGACGGAAAAAATCGACGGAACCACGGCGCTGGCGCTTGCCGACGATCCGACCATCAAGAGCCTGACCGACAAGCTCGCCGACAATCCCGACGACGCCGGCGCGCTCTATCGGCGCGGACAGGTCTATGCCAGCAAGGGGGCGTACAACCTTGCCCTCAAGGACTTCGATGCCTCGCTGCGGCTGAACCCCAAGGACGTCGAAGCCTTCAACAACCGGTGCTGGACGCGCACCGTGATCGGCGACCTGCAGGCGGCATTGAAGGACTGCAATGAGGCGCTTCGGCTGCGCCCCAACTTTGTCGATGCCCTCGACAGCCGCGGGCTGGTCAATCTCAAGAGCGGGCAGACCAAGAACGCGATCGCCGATTTTGACGCCGCACTCAGAATCAATCCGAGATTGACCTCGTCGCTGTACGGCCGGGGGCTCGCCAAAAAGCGCAATGGCGCGATTTCGGAGGGCGAACTTGATATAGCCAACGCCAAGGCGATGGACCCGAATATTGTCAAGGAATTCTCCGATTACGGGGTCCGCTGACGAAAATTTAGCTTGAAAGACCCGGCGTTTCCTCGAACCGCGCGGCGCGCGCCAGCGACATACGGGAAAGCAGCCGGCGCCGACCGATCGGTGCGGCGGCTGATGTGCGAATTCACGGGAACCGCGCGTGGGCGCAGGAGGACTGACAATGTCGAGGATGTCTGGAAGAAAATGTCTTACCGCAGCTCTTTCGATGCTGGCGATTGGTGCAGCACTTTCGTTTGGGATGGGAAAAGCCGTCGCCGCCGATGATGTCACCGAGGATCAAATCGTCCGGGCGCTTGCGCCTGCCAAGAAGCCACCGCTGACCCGCGGCCTGTCGGTAGCTCCGCAGGCCGATCAGGCGGCCGCCGCGGCCGAGGGGCGTTTGCTTCAGAACATCCGCGGCCGGGCGACGCGTTCGCTCTCGGCGAGCGAGCGCGAAGAAATCTCCGCGATCGCCAAGGACAAGCCGAATATCGATCTGGAAATCACCTTCGATTACAATTCAGCCGATATCAGCACAAAATCCCTGCCTTCGGTGCAGGCGCTCGGAAAAGCGCTGACCAACCCTGACCTGAAGGGCTCGACCTTCGTCGTCGCGGGTCATACCGACGCCGCCGGCGGCGAGGCCTACAACCAGGACCTGTCGGAACGGCGCGCGGATTCGATCAAGCGCTATCTCACCGGTAAATACAGCATTGCCGCCGCTGACCTCGTGACCGTCGGCTACGGCAAGAGCAAGCTCAAGGACCCGGCCAACCCGCTGGCGGAAGTGAACCGCCGCGTGCAGGTCGTCAACATGGCGAACAAGAACACCGC
>DATHHQ010000206.1:0-3625 GCA_035490095.1 Bradyrhizobium sp. | reverse complement strand
CACCGCCAGCGATGTGTAGGTTTTCACGCTGTTGCGTTCATAGCGTTCCATCGAACGGTCGTAGCGCGTGGCTTCGCGCTCCTCGGCGCTGAAATACTTGACCGTCTCGTAGTTCAGAAGCGAATCGATCGCCTTGGTGTTTGCCTCGGTGTCGGAGTCGTTCATCTTGCGGCGAATCTCGATGCGCCATTCGGTCGCGACGTAGGTGTAGTACATGAAGATCACGACGGTAATCATGGTAACGAGCACATAGCGCCAGTCGAACTGCCACAGCAGCACGCCCATCAGCAGCGAAACCTCGACAATGGTCGGAGCGAGTTGCAGGATCACCATCCGCACGATCACTTCGATGCCGAGCCGCCCGCGCTCCAGCACGCGCGTCAATCCTCCGGTCTTGCGCTCGAGATGAAAGCGCAGCGACAGCTCGTGCATGTGGACGAAGGTGAGATAAGCGAGCTTGCGCACCGCGTGCATCGCCACCCGGGCGAAGATTCCGTCGCGCCATTGGGTCAGGATCGCCATCAGCACGCGGATGGCGCCGTAGCTGCCGGTCATGATCAGGGGCGACGCGATCAGCCACATCGTCCAGTTCGATGGCTGCACCGGCGCGCTACCCACGCCGGTCAGAGCATCAATCGCCCATTTGAAGGTAAACGGCACCGAGAGCGTCGCGAGCTTTGCGACCAGCAGCAGCACCATCGACCAGACCACGCGCATCTTGAGATCGACGCGATCGCCGGGCCAGATGTACGGCCACAGGTGCAGCAGCGTCCCGATCAGGGTCGCCTGTTCGATGGACCTGTCGGAAGAAGCCTGCGCTTCGCCGGCGCCTCTGGACAAATCAGTATGAGCCATCAATAAGAGCCTGAGGAATCACTGTCGCCCCTGTTCTTGGTTGATCTGCATTCTGCCCGTCATATAGAGCGTTTGAACGCCGCTTGCACCCTCGCGGAGCAATTCTTTCGGTATTTTCAGACACTTGCGGATTAATTCAGCTGCCGTCGCCAATTCAATGGACTTGACCGATTTACGCTGCAGTGCCACATGCCAATCATGAACAAGATCAAAACTGTCTGTGTCTACTGCGGCTCCGGCCCAGGCACCAATCCCCACTTTGTTGAAGGTGCGACCACGCTCGGAAAAATCTTCGCCGAGAATGGCGTGAGCCTGGTCTATGGCGGGGGCTCGAACGGGTTGATGGGCGCCATCGCCAAATCCACACTGGATCATGGCGGCAACGTTATCGGTATTATTCCGGACTTTCTCATTGCCCGCGAAAACGCCCTGGCGCGCGTTCAGGAACTGATCGTCACGCCCGACATGCACGAACGCAAGCGGCTGATGTTCGAGCGTTCCGACGCGTTCGTGGCGCTGCCTGGCGGAATCGGCACGCTGGAGGAACTGGTCGAGCAATTGACCTGGCAGCAACTCGGCCGCCACTCCAAGCCGATCCTGCTCGCGAACATCGATGGTTTCTGGGAACCACTGCTCGCGCTGCTCGCACATATGCGTGCGACGCAATTCATTCGACCCAGTCTAGCCGTGGAAATTCTCAAGGCGGAACGGGTCCAGGATATCTTGCCGAGCTTGCGTGCTGCCGCGGCCCGCGTGCCAGAAGGTACAGAGCAGATGGCGCCGGAAATCGTAAAACGGCTTTAATGTCTTGCCCCCCGGATCAGGTCCGAGTGCGTGCTTTTGCGGAATGTGCGCTAGCGGCTTGAGCTATCACGGCGATGCCTGTGCATCATCCTTCGGGAACGTCACCGCTTCAATGCGATTGCCATCGGGATCAAACACGAACGCTGCGTAGTAGCGTACCCGATCGTGCGGACGTAGCCCCGGCGCGCCGTCGGAGCGGCCTCCGGCCATCAACGCCGCGGTGTGGAACGCATCGACGTCGCCGGTTGACTTGGCCCGAAGACAGATATGGACGCCGCTCCCCGGCTGAACCGGCGGCATACCGGTGCGCAGGTTGATCCAGAACTCGGGATAGCTCTTGCCGAAACCGATCGTCGCCGGCCGCGTCACCAACCGCGAAAGCCCGAGCGGCGCCAGCGCCAGTTCATAAAATCGCGCGGCGCGTTCGAGGTCGCTGACGCCAACGGAGACGTGGTCGATCATAAGAGATGCATCCCGCCTGATATTAAAACGTCATTCCGGAGCGACGCGACCTTGTCACGCCGGCGCGCTGGATTTCACCAGCTTGTAAACAACCGAATCCATCAGCGCCTGAAACGACGCGTCGATGATGTTGGGCGACACGCCGATGGTGGTCCAGCGCTCGCCCTGCTCATCTTCGCTCTCGATCAACACCCGCGTTACCGCCTCGGTGCCGCCATTGAGGATACGGACGCGGTAGTCGATCAGCTTCAAGCCTTCGATGTATTTCTGGTATTTGCCGAGATCCTTGCGCAACGCCACGTCAAGCGCGTTGACGGGACCGTTGCCCTCCGCCGCCGAGATCAGTTTCTCGCCGTCGACGTCGACCTTCACCACCGCCATTGCCACCGTGACGCGCTGGCCGTTGGCGTTGTAGCGCTGTTCGACATTGACATCGAACTGTTCGACCCGGAAATATTCCGGCACCTTGCCAAGCGTGCGCCGTGCCAACAGATCGAACGACGCGTTGGCGGACTCGTAGGCATAGCCCGCGGCCTCGCGCTCCTTGAGTTCCTCGACGAGACGGACCAGCTTCGGGTCTTTCTTGTCGTAGGCAATGCCTGCCCGTTCCAGCTCGGCGATCACGTTGGAGCGGCCAGCCTGGTCGGATACCAGCACCTTGCGGTGATTGCCGACCGCCTCGGGCGACACATGTTCATAGGTCTGCGGATCCTTGAGCACCGCCGAAGCATGAATGCCGGTTTTGGTCACGAATGCACTTTCGCCGACATAGGGCGCGTGGCGATTGGGCGCACGATTGAGCATGTCGTCCAGCGTCCGCGAAACCTTCATCAAGGTCGCCATCTTGTCCGGCGACACACCGATCTCGAAGCGATCGGCAAACTCGCGCTTCAGCCGCAGGGTCGGGATCAGCGAGCACAAATTGGCGTTGCCGCAGCGTTCGCCGAGCCCGTTCAGCGTGCCCTGGATCTGCCGCGCCCCGGCGCGCACCGCGGCCAGCGAATTGGCGACGGCCTGCTCGGTGTCGTTATGGGCGTGAATGCCGACGTGGTCGCCGGGGATATGCTTCACCACCTCGGTGACGATGGTCTCGACCTCGTTCGGCATGGTGCCGCCATTGGTGTCGCACAACACCACCCACCGGGCGCCGGAATCATAGGCGGCCTTGGCGCAGGCCAGCGCGAATTCGGCATTTTCCTTATAGCCGTCGAAGAAATGCTCGCAGTCGAGCATGACTTCGCGGCCGGCGGCCTTGGCAGCCTTCACGCTGTCGCGGATCGAGGCCAGGTTTTCCTCGTTGGTGGTCTCGAGCGCGACGCGTACCTGATAGGCCGATGATTTCGCGACAAAACAGATCGTATCCGCCTTGGCCTCCAGCAGCGCCGCGAGGCCTGGATCGTTCGACGCCGAACGGCCGGGACGGCGGGTCATGCCGAACGCCGTGAAGCTGGCGTGATCGAGCTTCGGCCTGCGCGCAAAAAAATCGGTGTCGGTGGGATTGGCG
>DATHHQ010000205.1:0-2959 GCA_035490095.1 Bradyrhizobium sp. | reverse complement strand
CGCGCAAAACGCTGCTGCGTCCACCGCACCCCTCCCCGCGTCCGTGACGATCATGATACGCCCCTCTGGTGGGGTGGGATGCGAAAGTTCTAGATCTGATTTGGGTCAGAGGGAACAAATATTTTTCGGAAAATCAGAAATAAAAGACTCGACAGCCCTGTCAACAAACCGCCCGACGGGCAAATCACTTGAGCCGGTTTTTCGCCCTGCGCGCGCAAGCCGTGGCTGGCGCGGCCGAGATGGGCCATGATAGATATGTCCCAACAACGAGATCGTTCAAAATGCTTGCTTCGCAGCGCGCCCTGTTCGAGATGCCGCGCCATATCTGCTACTTGAATTCGGCCTCCTACAGCCCGCTGCCGCTCCGAACCCAGGAGGCCGGGCGCGCCGCGGTGGGGCGCAAAGGCACACCCTGGACGCTCGAGCCCGGGTTCGCAAACCACCAGCACGAACGCGCGCGGGCTGCCGCTGCCCGGTTGATCCATGCCGATGCCGCCGATATGGCGCTGATCCCCTCGATCAGTTACGGCGTCGCGACAGCGGCGAAGGTTCTGACGATCGACCGCGGCACGCGCATCATCGTGCTGGAAAACGATCATTCCTCGCCGGTGCTCGAATGGCAAACCCGGGCCGACGCGCAGGGTTTTGCCGTCGAGACGATCCGCCGGCCGGACGACGGCGACTGGACGTCGGCGGTTCTCGCGGCGATCGAACGGCCAGATGCTCCGCCGATAAGCCTTGCCTCGATCTCATCGGTGCACTGGTCGGACGGCGGGCTGATAGACATCGAAAAAGTCGGCGCGGCGCTGCGGCAGCGGGGAGCCAGCTTCCTGATCGACGCGACGCACAGCGCCGGTGTGCTGACGATGGACGTGCGGCGTCTCGATCCGGATTTTGTGATTTTCCCGACCTACAAGTGGCTGCTCGGGCCCTACGGTCGGGCTTTTCTCTACATCGCCAAGCGCCATCAGCGCGGTATACCGCTTGAGCAGACCTCGTTCGGCCGCCGCGACGTGCGCGCCGAGAATGCGGTCTATTTCGCCGATCTCAGCTACCTCCCCGATGCACGGCGCTTCGACATGGGCGAGCGCGACCATTTCATTTCGATGGAGATGGCCTCGATCGGGATGGAAATGATGGCCGAATGGGGCGCATCGGCCGTGGTGCAACGTCTCCTGATGCTGACAGAACGGATCGCGGAGGGCTTGCGCGGCACCGGCGTCAGCGCGCCGGAGCGTCGCTTTCGGGCACCGCATATCCTGAGCCTCAGTTTCAAGAACCCTGGCTTTCAGGATGGGATGCCGGCAGGCCTCATCGAGGGATTGGCGAGCGAAGGCATCTACGTCGCCGCGCGCCTTGGCCGCATGCGCATCTCGCCCCACGTTTTCAACGACGAGGCCGATGCCGACCGCTTCGTGGCGGCATTGGCAAATCAGGTCCGGAGCTAGTTCGCCTGGCAAAACCCCGGCTGCCCGTGGCGGCAGCCTGGTGCTGTGCTGCGCTACGAACGGACGTGTGACCGAGCACGACGAATCTGTGGTGAGAAGAGTTCGAATCTCCTCGGGCGCGCCATTTCGACAGGGCACGCTACCACGCCCTTCCCGCGGCGGCGCCCGCGTCACGAATGATTCCGGCGTCGTGCGGCTCGCCAGGGCGTGAGCCGCGGAATCCAGCGCGGGACGTTGGCCCGGAAATCCTCGTACTCCGTTCCGAACCTACGAACGAGCACCGGCTCCTCGTACCCCACGACAAACGCGTGGAAGGCGAGCCACACCAACACACCGTACGCAAGAAGGCGCTGGTCGCCGAACAAGGCCGCTTGGCCTAGAATGACGGCGACAAGGGCAACGTAAATAGGATTGCGCACGTAGCGATAAAGACCCGTCACCACGAGGTTCTGCGTCGGTGCGATCGGCGCCGGCGTGCCCAATCCTTGCAGCGCAAAGCGCGCAAACGAGTCGACAAGCCCGGGCAGACCGGCGACGATCAACAGGATCCCGACGGCGCGCGTTGCGTCGAGATCGAGGAAGGGCGGCCGAAACTCCCAACGCGTAATCCACCAGGGAACGAGCCCCGCCACTGTGCTGGGCGCAACCGCAAAGAAGAGGGCGGAGCCCAATATCGCGATCGTTTTCGGCACGGTACCTCCTTCCCGTCCTGTCGCAAGGTTAGAGCAGCCATGTCCGGTCAGCGCGTTCAACGGAAGTAGGCGGTGACTCCATCGAAAATCCGGGGTGATCATCGTAGCAGTATCGGCGGCTCACGAACACCCCGGGGCACCAGTCGTGCAAAATTGAACGTTGCATCATAGCGTCACGGCGAGGCAGTATTGCCCATCTTCATCGACCGTGCCGCGCCAGCCCCGACATCGAGGCGCCGGCTCACGCACGCCAACAACTATCTGATCGTTGAATCGCGACGGCCTTGCGAAAGCGTCTCGACCAAGCCCACAGTCCAGCACATCGGGCATCCGCGTAGCGCGACGAGGGCGGCAACGCCCGCGCCCAAGGATAGCCAAGGGTGCGCGGTCTGGTGGACGATGGCCCAAGCGAGTAGCGCCGCCGCAGCTGCGCCGCGCATCAGGTGCGCGCCGAGGAAGGCGCTCCCGAACATGCCGACTCCACGAAAGTAATTCATGTGCTCTCTCGTCCGCTGTCCTTTGTGCCGAGCAGGTATTCGCGCACCAATGTGCGGGCGCGGCGCAGGCGGCTTTTGGCCGCTTCGCGCGTCACGCCGAGACGCCCGGCGATTTCTCCAATCGTCAGATCTTCGAGATCTCGCAGCAGCAGCACTTCGCGATGGGACGGCGAAAGCGACTCGATCGCATTGACCAAGTCCATGCGTAACTCGTCCGGCGGGACCTTTGCGAGCTCGCGTGACTCTTCCAGGCTGGCGAGCTCCTCGACTCCGCGCATCAGCATCAGCGCCGGCAGCATGCAAAGGCGCGCGATGACGGTCA
>DATHHQ010000204.1:0-27440 GCA_035490095.1 Bradyrhizobium sp. | reverse complement strand
GGCCGCATGTCAGCTGGTGCTCGCGGTCGAAGCCGCGGCGTTTCACAAGCGATGGATGATCGAGCGCCCGCAGGATTACGGCCCGCAGGTTCTGATGCGGCTTCAGAATGGCCTCGCCATCCCCGGCGTGTCCTATCTCGAGGCGATGCGCTGGCGCGGGCCGGCGCTGGCTGCGTACCTCGCGGCGGTTGCCGGCGTCGATGCCGTGATCGCGCCGGTGGCGCCGGTCGCCGCGCCGACCATCGCCGAGAGCGACGTCGGCAACAGCCCCGACGCCGAAGCGGTGATCCAGCGGCTGACGCGGTTCACCCGCCCGATCAATTATCTCGGGCTGCCGGCGCTGGCGATCCCTTCAGGTTTTACAAAAAGCGGTCTTCCGGTTGGGATGCAATTGATCGGCCGTTCGTTCGATGAGGCCATGCTGCTGCGGATTGGGGCTGCGTTCCAGCGCGCAACCGATTTTCACGCCCGGGTGCCGAAACCAGCATGAGCAATCTGGTCGAAATCCGCGATCTCAACATTCGCTTCACCGGCGAGCGCACCGTGCATGCCGTCAACGATCTCAGCCTCGTCCTTGGCGAGGGCGAGGTGCTCGGCCTGCTCGGCGAGTCCGGCTCCGGCAAGAGCGTCACCTTGCGGGCGCTGATGCGGCTGTTGCCGAAGAAGCGCACGCAGATCTCGGGAAGTGTTCAGGTGCTCGGGCGCGACGTGCTGGCGCTCGATGACGAGGAACTGTCGGCATTCCGCGGCCAGACGGTGTCGATGATCTTCCAGGAGCCGGCGCTGGCGCTCGATCCGGTCTACACCATCGGCCAGCAGATCGCGGAGACCGTGATGCGTCACGAAGGCAAGAGCCAGGCCGACGCAACGGCGCGCGCGCTGGAAATGCTGGAGGTGGTGCGGATTCCCTCGGCCAAACGCCGGCTCGATGCCTATCCGCACGAGATGTCCGGCGGCATGCGGCAGCGCGCGATGATCGCGCTGGCGCTGGCCTGCAAGCCGAAGATTCTGCTGGCGGACGAGCCGACCACGGCGCTCGATGCCACCGTGCAGATCCAGATCCTGCTGCTGCTGCGCGAGCTGCAGCGCGAGTTCGGCATGTCGGTTATTTTCGTCACCCACGATATCGGGGTCGCGATCGAAATCTGCGATCGCGTGGCGGTGATGTATGCGGGGCAGATCGTCGAGCAGGGCACGTTGAGCCAGATCGTGCGTTCACCGGTACATCCTTACGCGCGCGGTTTGCTGGCCTCCACCGTGCACGGCGCCAAACGCGGCCAGCGGCTGGAAACCATCCCGGGAACGCCGCCCTCGCTCGACAAGGCGCCGAGCAACTGCTCGTTCGCGCCGCGCTGCGGCTTCGTCCAGCCGCGCTGCGTCGAGCAACTGCCGCCCAACGTGCCGATGGCAGCGAACAGGGTCGCAAGGTGTATCCTGGCCGAACGCGCCGAGATCGCTGCTGCGACGTAATCGCAAGCGACAGTAAGATAAGCCTTCAGTCGCCAGGAGCCTTCAGCCGTCAAGACCCGGGTCGACCCAGCGTTCGATCTGGGAGGGCCCGACGATCTGCTTGGGCTGATGAGGGTTGAGCGTGCCCGCGCTGGCGGTCCAGCCTTTCGCCAGAATCTGCATGGCGAACAGCTTGGCATCGACTTCCGTTTTGAAGGTCCGGGTCGTGCGCATCACGCCCGTCGCGCTGTCGTCGGTTTTCACGGTTTTGTCCGGCCCAAAGGCCACATACCAGATATCGGGTTGCGTCATTCCTGCATAACGCGGAACGCGAGTGAAAGTTTCATTTGGTGTCAGCGGCTTGAGCGTATTTTGCTAAGCACCGAGATTGGAATAGTCACCTCAGGCGATTATCGATAGGCTCGAAAGCGGCGTGGAGAAATGGCGTTCACCAACGGGGGAAATCTTTATGCGCATGTCCAATGAAAGCATTCTCGTTATTCTGTTCGTCGGCCTGATTGCAGGCTGGCTGGCGGGACAAATCGTCCAGGGCACCGGCTTTGGGATCATCGGCGATATTCTCGTCGGTATCGCCGGCGCGCTGGTCGCCAGCCTGTTGTTTCCGAGGCTCGGCATTGCCATCGGCACCGGCCTGGTGCGCGAGATCATCTATTCCGCGATCGGCGCCATCATATTGTTGGTGATCGTGCGGCTGCTTTTTCGAGGCGGCCGCCGGTACTGAGCCGCGGCGGCCGGCCAGCGCTTCCGAAATTCCGATTCGAAAAACAATGGGGCCGTCTCGAGAGACGACCCCATTTCGTTCGCTCGATGCAGAGCGATGTTATTCGACGACCTCGACAATGCGGTTGGTTCGCGGATCGACCAGCACGGTGCGGCCGTTCACAACCGTGTAACGGTAATCCCGGGCACCATATTCCGGCGGCACGTCGTAGTAGTTGACGCCCTCGTCGGGCAGCACCCCGCCAACTCGTACGTCCTCACGATATTGATAGGACGGGCGGTGCTGCTCGGCAGCGTAATTGCGAAAGCGCGGACGCTCCTCGACGCCGAGAACCCCGGCGACGCCACCGAGCACCCCGCCAATGACACCGCCGACCACGGCGCCGACAGCACCGGCGGCTCTTTCGCCGTCTCTTGAGCCTCGCTCAATTCCACCGGGAACCCCTTGGGCCTGCGCCACAACAGGGAGCGCCACTGCGGCGACAAGGACGGCAATTCCGATAAAACGGCGGATCATGGATAACTCCAATAGTGTTGGACCAAGGGTGGGACGACAAATGATTGGAACTCAGCTTGGTTCCCGGCGGTCCGGCGAAGTTCCGCTTTGCGCGCAATCGCTTGCCCGCCAACACCAAGCTGGTGCCGACTAGGTGATACGGCCGACGGCATCGATGATCCATCGCCGCAGCGCGCCAATTCGACGGTCGCGCGCCTGTTCAGCACGGGACACCAGATAAATGGTCTCAGTGTGACGGGCCTCGACATCAAACGGCGCCACCAGCTTCTTGCCAAATCCCGGGCGCGCCTTGATCAGCGGCGCCATGGCCAGCGTAACGCCGAGTCCTTGCTCCGCGGCCTCCAGCATCGCCGGCACGCTGTCGAGCCAAAGATGTCCGCGCGGGGTCAGCTCTGCAATTCCGGCTTCCTTGAGCCAGGCCGGCCAGACGCGCGGCTGCGAGGTGAGGTGGATCAGCACCTGACGGGATAAATCCTCGAGCTTGCGCAGGCCGCCCTTGATCAGCGCGGGCGCGCAAACCGGCAACCCCGTGACCGCGACCAGCGGTTCGAATTTCAGTCCGGTCGAATGCTCGCGGCCATACCGAATGGCGACATCGACCTGCGAGCTGCTGAAGTCGGCGTATTGATGGGTGGCTTCGATGCGCAACGTGGTTGCGGGATGGCGCCGCTTGAAATCCGCCAGCGCCGGGATCAGCACCGTGCTGGTGAAAAACGGCAGCGCGCTGATCCAGAGCTCGTCGCCGTTGCCGCGGCGATGCCGCAGCATCTCGCGGCCGGCTTCCTGCAGCGTCGCCAGCGCCGCCGAGACCTTGGCGAGATAGCGCTCCCCATCCGCGGTCAATCGCACCGAGCGCGCGCCGCGGACGAACAGCTTGACGCCGAACTGCGCTTCCAATCCGCGGATCTGATGGCTGATCGCCGACGGGCTGAGCGCGAGGTCGCGCGCCGCGCGGCGGAAGCTCAGCTGCGACGCGGCGCGCTCGAACGCCAGCAGCGCGGTCAGCGGCGGGATCGCCCGCAGCGGCAGATCCGGCGATCCGGATAGATGAATTTGGCTCATCTGAGGTGACTAGATCCCTTTTGTTATAGGGCTGATCATCGTTCAGATTAGGCCGACGCTCAATCCCATTCATCTGAAGGAAATGCCTTGTCAGCAAACGCCTTGCCGATTTTCGAACCGCTCGACGTTGCAAATCACTGGCAGCCCTCGGCGCTGGCCGCGGGGCCGTTCGCGGGACTGCAGGGCGGCGCGGTGGCAAGCCTGCTGACGGCTGAAGTCGAAGCGACGTCCGCCGAGCGGAAATGGGGGACGGCGGTCTCGGTGACGGCGTGGTTTCTGCGGCCAACGCCGATGGCAAACCTGCGCACGCAGCTCAGTGTGGTGACCGAGGGCGGCCGCGTCAGCGTCGTCGACAATACGCTGTGGCCGATCGATGAGGAGCAGCCTTGCGCGACCGTGCGGGTGACGCTGTCGCGCGAACGTGCGGTCGAACTGCCGGGATTTGCCGACCAAGCCTGCGACCCCGTCGACCCGACACGGTTTCCGGTGCGCACCCGCAAGGCAGCCCATGGCAGGCCATGGTTCATGGACGCGATGGAGGCGCGCGCCGGCGACGACGTCGCCTGGTTTCGCCTCCATCATCCGATCATCGCGGGCGCAGGTCCGTTGTCGTCGGTGCTCGGTCCGGCGGACTGGACCCATGGCATCGTGCGGCCGTTGCAGGATGTGGTGGCAGATCCCAATCCGAACCTGACGGTCCAGCTTTTCAGGCCGCCGTCGGGCGAGTGGGTGGGTATTCGCGCCCAGACCCGGTGGCGACCGGCCACCGGCTGCGGGGTGGGAAGCGGGACCCTGCTCGACGCGTGCGGCGAGATTGGCCGCGTCTCGATGTCGGTCGTGCTGGTGCCATTTCCGAAGGCTGCAGCGGCGGCGGGTTAGCGCATCATCCTTCGAGACGGCGCGGAGCCTGTCGTCGGGCCGCGCTTCGCGCGGACCCGTTGGCGCCTCCTCATCCTTCGAGACGGCGCTTCGCGCCTCCTCAGGATGAGGTCTTAGACCCTCATGGTGAGGAGCGCGGCAACGCCGCGCGTCTCGAACCATGAGGCCGTAACGGACCAACGGTGCCGACATGCCATCGCCGGGCTTCGTCAGCCTGGTTTTGAGGCTTCCAACGCCGTTTAGGTTAACGCGACATCAATAGACGTTAGCGCTAAGAATCGGTAAGATTGGTGTCGCGCACCCGTAATACTCTGGGGTTCGCGTACTCCTTTCGGAAGAGATCAGGATTGATGGCAGCCGCTCCCGGTGTCCGGCGTTCCGAACTCGGTGATGCGCTGCGCGCCTGCCGCAGTGCCTTCATCGGCGTCGGCGTCATGAGTTGCATGATCAACCTGCTCTATTTGACCGGCTCGATCTTCATGCTGGAGATCTACGACCGGGTGCTGCCGAGCCGGAGCATCCCGACCCTGGTCGGCCTGGTTATTCTGGCCGGCGGATTGTACATCGCCCAAGGCGCGCTCGACCTGATCCGGGGACGAATCCTGGTTCGGATCGGGACCTCGCTCGACGAGACCCTCAATGCCCGGGTGTTCGAAACCGTGGTGCGGCTGCCGCTGATGGTGGGCGGACGCAACGAGGGCCTGCAGCCGCTGCGCGATCTCGACAACGTCCGCTCGTTCCTTTCCAGCATGGGACCGGGCGCGTTCTTCGATCTGCCGTGGCTGCCGTTCTATCTGGCGATCTGTTTCGCCTTCCATGTCATGATCGGCGTGACGGCGCTGGTCGGCGCCATCATCCTGGTCGCCCTCACCATCGCCACCGAATTCATGTCGCGCGAGCCGGCGCGGGAGGCGATGGGTCTGGCGGCGCGGCGCAACGATCTCGCCGCCACCAGCCGGCGCAACGCCGAAGTGCTGGTGGCGATGGGAATGTCCGGGCGCCTGACCCGGCGCTGGAGCGAAGCCAACGAGAAGTATCTTGCGGGCAATCAGCGCGCCAGCGATGTCGCCGGAGGCCTCGGCGCGATCGCCAAGGTGATGCGCATGACGCTGCAGTCGGCGGTGCTTGCGGTCGGCGCCTACCTGGTGATTCACCAGGAAGCCACCGCCGGCATCATCATCGCCGGCTCGATCCTGAGCGCGCGGGCGCTGGCGCCGGTCGATCTCGCGATCGCGCATTGGAAAGGTTTCGTGGCCGCGCGCCAGAGCTGGCACCGCCTGAACCGGCTGCTGGTATCCTTGCCCGCGCAGTCAACGCCGACGCAGTTGCAGGATCCGTCGAAGCGTCTGTCGGTCGAGGGTGTCAGCATCGTGCCGCCGGGCGATCAGAAGGTGATCGTTCAGGAAGTGAGCTTCGCGCTCGAGGCCGG
This sequence comes from Bradyrhizobium sp., assembly GCA_035490095.1. GTDB lineage: Bacteria > Pseudomonadota > Alphaproteobacteria > Rhizobiales > Xanthobacteraceae > Bradyrhizobium. Next base: position 21,363 of record DATHHQ010000204.1, on the reverse strand, counting down.
CAGCGGATTGGGCGTGATCGGGCCGAGCGGATCGGGCAAGTCGTCGCTGGTGCGGGCTCTCGTGGGCGTGTGGCAGCCGGTGCGCGGAAAAGTACGGCTCGATGGCGCCGCGCTCGATCAATGGTCGTCGGATGCGCTCGGCCGTCACGTCGGTTATCTGCCGCAGGATGTCGAATTGTTTGCGGGCTCCGTCGCCCAGAACATCTGCCGTTTCGATCCGGAAGCCGGTTCTGCCGCCATCATCGCCGCCGCCAAGGAGGCCGGCGTGCATGAGATGATCATCAAGATGCGCGACGGCTACGACACCCAGATCGGCGAGCAGGGCACAGCACTTTCGGCCGGTCAGGCGCAGCGCGTGGCGCTGGCGCGGGCGCTGTACGGCGATCCGTTTCTGATCGTGCTTGATGAGCCGAACTCCAATCTCGACACCGAGGGCGATGAGGCGCTGACGCGGGCGGTTCGCTCCGCGCGCGAGCGCGGCGCCGTCGTGGTGGTGGTGGCGCACCGGCCGATCGGGATCGAGGCGGTCGATCAGCTTCTTGTGTTGAGGGACGGCCGCATGCAGGCGTTTGGCCCCAAGGAACAGGTTCTCGGGCAGGTGCTGCAGCGGGTGGCGCCGCCTTCTCCGATCAAGATCGTATCCGATTCCGGAGCCAAATCATGATCGGCGGCACGGCTATCACGGGCAACGAAAAGGGCGCGCGGCTGTCGATCCGGCTGCATTTGATCATCGGGCTCGCCGTGGTCGTCGTGCTCGCGGGCGGGCTTGGCGGCTGGGCATCGACCGCGCAGATCTCGGGCGCGCTGATCGCGCCGGGCGCGGTCGTCGTCGATTCCAATGTGAAGAAAGTGCAGCATCCGACCGGCGGCGTGGTCGGCGAAGTGCGTGTGCGCGATGGCGATCTGGTCAAGGCCGGCGACGTGGTGGTGCGGCTCGACGACACCGTCACCAAGGCGGGCCTTGCCATCGTCACCAAGAACCTCGACGGCTTGTGGGCGCGGGCGGCACGGCTGGAGGCCGAACAGCGCGGCCTCGACAGGGTGGTATTCCCGAAAATGCTGATCGAGCGTGCCGATGATCCCGATGTCAAAAACGTCATCGCCAGCGAGACCAAATTGTTCGAGGTTCGCACCAACGGGCGGATCGGACAGAAGGCGCAGTTGCGCGAACGCGTCACGCAGTTGAACGAGGAGATCGCCGGTCTTGCGGCGCAGGAGAAGGCGAAGAACCAGGAAATCGCGCTGGTGGAAAAGGAACTGACCGGCGTTCGCGAACTCTATGACAAGCACCTGGTGCAGATGTCGCGCCTGACCACGCTTGAGCGCGACGCCGCCCGGCTCAACGGCGAGCGGGCGCAATACGTCGCGTCGCGCGCGCAGGCCAAGGGCAAGATCACCGAGACCGAGCTGCAGATCATCCAGGTCGACAAGGATCTGGTCAGCGAAGTCTCCAAGGACCTGCGTGAGACCAACGACAAGATCGGCGAGTTCGTCGAGCGCAAGGTCACGGCGGAAGACCAGTTGCGGCGGGTCGACATCCGCGCCCCGCAGGACGGCATGGTGCTGCAATCCACGGTGCATACCGTGGGCGGCGTGATCACCGCCGGCGACGCCATCATGATGATCGTGCCGCAGGCCGATGACCTTTCGGTCGAGGCCAAGGTCAATCCGCAGGATATCGACAAGCTGCAGATCGGCCAGAAGACGCTGCTGCGGCTGTCGGCCTTCAACCAGCGCACCACGCCGGAATTGAACGGCGTCGTCACCCGGGTTTCGCCCGACGTCACCACCGACCAGCGCACCGGGCAAAGTTATTACACCATCCGCGTCTCGATGCCGCGCGAAGAAGTCGCGCGCCTCGGCGAGAGCAAGCTGATCCCCGGCATGCCGGTCGAAGCCTTCGTACAGACCGGCGACCGCACCATGCTGTCGTATCTGATCAAGCCGCTCAGCGATCAGCTGATGCGCTCGTTCCGGGAGAAGTGAGGGCCAACTCACAACGTCGTTACGGCGAACGCGACATTTGATAATGAGCTGCCCTTAATGCAACGATTGGTTTCCGCGTGAAGCGGACCGGCGTAGCGATGAGGTAAACAACTGATGATAAAGCGCGTCCTGACGGTAGGCCTTACCTACACCGGCGAACCTATAGCGGGTGTCGAAATCGACAACTTGGGCCTTTGTCAACCCGGCGTTGCTCAAGACCGGGCTGCGTTTCCACTCTACGAATACGACACCATCATCATCAATCCGCGCAGCTTCAGTCATTTTTTGTTCGGTGTGGGCGGCGAGTTCTCCGGATCCACCAACGAGTTGGGTGAACTGAAGCGTCAAAAGGACAGCTACGACATCGACTCCGCTTTCCATTTTGAAGATCGCAAGAAAGAAATGGAGGCCGCGCTTGCCGCGGGTGCCACCGTGGTGTGGTGCCTGTCCGAAGCGAAGCGGATGAATTTCTACGGCTACCGTGAAACCCATATGGGTTATGTGGCGCCGAAGGTCGCCGCGCTGGTGACGCGCGCAGATTTGCTGGTGAAGAAGGGACGGCGGATGGGCACCATCGATCCGGACAGCCCATTCACTCGCTATTTCGATGTGCTCGCCCGCAGCGGATGGACGTTATGTCTGTCGGACGAGGTTGAAGGTTACGCCTCGATCGCCTCGACGCCGGAGGGCTACAGCATCGGAGGGCGCGTAACGCTCGGGTCGACGGTCGGCTGGCTCGTTACGCCACCTACCTCACCTGAAGCAGAGAACCAACTGGTCAGGGACAGCCTCGCACTTGAGAAAGCCAACGCCGGGCATGAAAAATACCACAGCATCTTTTTGAGCCATACTGGCGTGGATAAGCCGTTCGTGCGGCAATTACGCAGTGATCTCTTGGCCCACGGGGTGCCGCGGGTATGGGTCGATGAGGCCGAGATCGACATTGGCGACTCGCTCATCACCAAAATTGAAGAGGGCATGAAGGTTAGCCGTTACATCGCTGTGGTTCTTTCGACCAGGTCGATCGGCGCGCCGTGGGTGAAGAAAGAGCTCGATATCGCCATGAACCGCGAGGTTGTGGGTGGCGAGGTCGTCGTCCTGCCATTGCTCTTCGAGAAATGCGAATTGCCTGAATTCCTGAAAGGCAAGCTTTACGCCGATTTCACCGACCCAAAAGACTACGAGACAGTTCTTGCAAAGCTGCTACGACGCCTCCGGATCACCTGACGCGCGAAGCGCGTAGGATCGGTGGAGCGAAGCGATATCCATCAATTGCATGTCGTGGAGGGGATGGGTTTCGCGGGGCTCCACGCATCCGGCGGATTGACGACAAGACCGGCTCAAGTGATTTGCCCGTCGGAAGGTTTGTCGACAGGCGTATCGAGTCTTATTTCTGGTTTTCCGAAAAATATTTCTGTTCCCACTTACCCCAAATCAGATCTAGAACTCTCGCATCCCACCCCACAAGAGGGGCGTATCATGATCGTCACGGACGCGGGGTGGAATGCGGTGGACGCGGCAGCGTTGGCGCGCGATGGAATTGCAGGGCGGGTCGATGAGGCCTGTGAGCGATCACCAGGCGAGCAGACGAACGGCGCTGACGCGTACGGCAAAATCGTGTGGTCCTGACGCCCCGACGCTGGCGTCAAGTTCGCGGAGTTTAAGTCGGCCCTACCGGGCTTAGACAAAACATATCCGCTGATGACGGTGGCAAAAGAGCCCGGTCACCGGGGAGAGCGCGACATAAGCCGTTAAAACCATTGCGTGCGGGAATGCCGGGTGATTCCGGTGTACTCGTTGTTACTCGTGTGCGTTCCACCAATACAAAGTGCACACGAGGCCGCGGGTGCAACGGGCATCCGGCGTTCCCCACGCCCTCTTTGGGCGGAAGCTTCATCAACGCCTCGGGCGCTTCGCGTCGCGAGGGCGCAACTGTGTGTCTGCTAATGACGGCTGCTATTTGAAAATTAAATCCATCGTTGCGGTGGCGACGCGCTCAGTCTGCTCTCTCCCCCCTTGCGGGGGAGAGTTGGAGAGGGGGGTAGCCACGAGCATCAACCTTGCGGCTCACCCCCCTCCCTAACCCTCCCCCGCAAGGGGGGAGGGAACAGAAACGCGGCGCGGCTGTTTGAAAATTGAATCGATAGCAATTCATTGAATGCGAATGCACCACACGATGCGTCGTCCCGGCGAAGGCCGGGACCCATAACCACCGGCGTGCGTGGTTGCGGAAGGTGTTCGCTTCAGTGCCCTATCGAAATGACACGGCGTATGGGTCCCGGCGTTCGCCGGGACGACGATGGCGAATCCTCACCGCGACAAGTTCTGCAACAGGAAATTCAGCGCCGTGCTTGCGAACACGTGCATGTTGGCGAGGCGGTCGGCGCTGCCGGTTTCGAGCGTCATCGCCGAGGGTTCAAGACCTGCGATGCCGATGCAGCTGTGGCCGGCGGCGTCGCCGTAGCGGTTGCCGGTCGGGCCGGTGGCGCCGGTTTCGGACAGGCCCCAATCGGTGGCAAAGCGCGTTCGCATCTGGCTCGCCAGCAATTTGGCGTAAGGCTCCGAGGCCGAACGGATTCCCTTCATGGCGTCGTCGGGGATGTCCATCAGAATCCGCCGCGCGTCGCGGGTATAGACCACGGCGCCGCCGAGGAAGTAAGCCGACGCGCCGGGCACCGCGAGCAGGCTTGCGGAAATCAATCCGCCGGTCGAGGATTCGGCGACCGCGATGGTCTGGCGCCGTTCGATCAGCTTGGCGGCGATCTGCTCGGCGATGGCAACGAGATCCTTCATCTGTTCTCAACTCCTGCGGAAGATTCGTTTCAAGAAGTGCGGCTTGGCCTCGGCCTTGTCGGCGAGCGAGTGATAAACCACGCGGATAAAGTTGGTGCTGGCCAATTCGGTGGGCGCCCATTTCGCATCGAGATCCGCGAACGGTTTGGCCGCCACCACGTCAGCCTCGCTCTTGCCTTCCTTGACCAGCTTTGCCATGCGGTCGCGCGCCGTGATCAGCATCTTGTGGTATTCGACCAGCGCGGCCTTGTCGGCGAGCGGCCCGTGGCCCGGCACGATGCGCGTTTTGGCGTTGGTGAGCTTGAGATAGATGTCGGTGGCGGCGATCATGCCCCTGATGTTGCCGCCGTTGGCAAAATCGATATTGGGATAGCGGCCATTGGTGAAGGTGTCGCCGGTCGACAGCAGGTTGGCGGTCTTGAACCAGACATAGGTGTCGCCGTCGGTATGGGCGTTCTCGATGTGCTTGAGGTCGGCGACGCGGCCCCGGAGCCTGATCTTGGAAAAGTTCGTATAGGTGTCGGACGGCAGCGCAGCTTGCGGCGCTGGCGGTGTCTTGGCGCCGGTGAGGCCATTCGTCGTTCCGGCCGCGAGCCGGTTCTTGACGTTGATCTGCGCGACGATGATCGCGCCGTCCTTGGCAAAGAGTTCGTTCCCGCCGGTGTGGTCGCCATGATAGTGCGTATTGATGAGATATTTGATCGGCAGGTTCGAGATAACAGCAATGGCGGCCTTGATCTTGTCATGCAGCGGCGCGAACTGGCCGTCCACCATGATGATCCCTTCTTTCGCCACCGCCACGGTGATGTTGCCGCCCTGGCCTTCGAGCATGTAGCAATTGTCGCCGAGGTCGGTGGTCTTGATCTCGACCTTGGAAAAATCCGGCGGCGGCGGTGCCGCGGCCGGCGGCGTTTGCGCCAAGGCCGCCCCGGACAATGCCATCATGGCCGCGACGGCGGCAATTCTCACCTGGTGCATACGAATCCCCCCGCGACGATTTTCAGATGTCCTAGCACAGGATTGCATGGGTGCCGACTCGGGATCACAGGGCCCGCCGATGGACGACGCAGCCCGCGCGCCATATGCTATCCGGGTTAAGGTGCTCCGCACCGAGGTCAACAGGCGCCGCGCGCAAGAAGAGACGCCGGAGGAAACCAACGTCATGACGTCACCGATCGCGGGCGGCGTGGATTGCGATCTGCATCCTGCCGTTCCTCATTTGACCAGCCTGTTGCCCTATCTCAACGATTACTGGCGCGATCAGGTCACGACCCGGGGAATGACCGATCTGGTGTCGCAGTCCTATCCCCTGAATTCGCCGATCACCTCGCGGCCGGACTGGCGGCCGGCAGAGGGCAAGCCGGGCTCCAGCCTTGAAGACATGAAGACGCAGGCGCTCGACCGGTTCGGCGTCAGCTATGCCATCTGCAATCCGCTGTATGGCGTGCAGATGGTATTCTCCGAGGACATGGCGGATGCATTCTGCCGCGCCTTGAACGACTGGCTGGTGAAGCAATGGCTCGACAAGGACACGCGGCTGCGTGGCTCGATCGTGATCCCGGTGCAGAGCATCGAGAAGTCGGTGGCCGAGATCGAGCGCTGCGCCAAGGACAAGCGTTTCGTTCAGGTGTTGATGCTTGTGATGGGCGACATGCCCCTGGGCAAGCGCGCCTACTGGCCGATTTACGCCGCCGCCGAGCGGCTGGGCCTGGCCGTCGGCATTCACGCCGGCAGCAATTATCATAACCCGCCGACGTCGGTCGGCTGGGGTTCCTATCACATCGAGGATTACGTTGCGCAGGCGCAGGCGTTCCAGACCCAGCTGACCAGCCTGATCGTCGAGGGCGTGTTCGCGCGGCATCCGAAGCTGAAAATGGTGATGCTGGAGTCCGGCTTCACCTGGCTGCCGTCCTATCTGTGGCGGCTGCACAAGTTCTGGCGCGGCGTGCGCATGGAAACGCCGTGGGTGGATCGCGCGCCGATGGAAATTGTGCGCAGCAACATCCGGTTCTCGCTGCAGCCGATCGATGCACCGCCGGATCCGGCAACCCTGAACCGCCTGTTTGACCATATGCAGTCGGATGAATTGCTCCTATTCTCGACCGACTATCCGCACTGGCAGTTCGACGATGACGCGGTGCTGCCCGAGGGGATGTCCTTGGAACTTGTGCGCAAGATCATGATCGACAATCCGCACGCGACCTACAGCCGTCTCAAGAGCGCGGTGACGCAGGAGACCACGCCATGAATGTGCAGTTCCGAGCCGGCGCTGAACCGGTTTCATCCGTCGCCGTCAAGTCAGCGATTGCCGATTGCGATATCCATCCGGCGCGCGCGACCGCGACCGAGCTTTACCCGTACCTCGCCAAACGCTGGCACGATCATCTCGAAACCTATGGCAAGCATCCCTATCAGGGCATGATGGATGGCCCGCCCTATCCGAAGGCGCAGCCGAACGCCTCGCGCCGTGACGCGTGGCCGCCGGAAGGCGGTCCGCAGGGCTCGTCGCTGTCGTTCATGCAAAAGCAGCATCTCGATCCGAACAACGTCGCGCTCGGCATATTGTGCCCGCTCAACACCGGGCAGGGCCTTCGCAATCACGATCTGAGCGCTGCACTGGCGACCGCGATCAACGACTGGCAAATCGACAAATGGACCAGCCAGGACAGCCGCCTGAAAGGCTCCGTCGTGGTCGCCAACGAGGATGGTCCGGCGGCTGCCGCCGAAATCCGCAAGCGCGCCGGCGACAAGAACTTTGTCCAGGTACTGCTGTTGAGCCGCAACGTCGAGCCGCTCGGACAGCGCCGCTACTGGCCGATTTACGAGGCGGCGGAGGAGGCGGGACTTCCGATCGGCGTGCATGCCTTCGGCTTCGGCGGCAATCCGATCACCGCGTCGGGCTGGCCGAGCTACTACATCGAGGAGATGGTCGGCCACTCGCAGTGCCAGCAGACCGCGCTCGCCAGCATCGTGCTGGAAGGCGTGTTCGAGCGGCACTCGAAACTGAAGATGGTCATGATCGAAGCCGGCTTCGGCTGGGCGCCGTCGCTGTCGTGGCGGCTCGACAAGAACTGGCAGCGGCTGAAGAGCGAGGTGCCGCATGTCAAACGTCCGCCGTCGGAATACATCCGCGACCACATCTTCTGGACCACGCAGCCGATGGAAGACCCCGAAAGGCGCGATCATCTGTTCGAGGTGATCGAGTGGGTCGGCTGGGACAAGTTATTATTCGCGACCGACTATCCGCATTGGGATTACGACGATCCGTCGCGGGTGCTGCCGGCCGGCGTCAGCGACGCCAACCGCGAAGCGTTTTATCTCGATAATGCGCGGAAGCTGTACGGGCTTGCATAGCATGATCCGGAAAAGCATGCCCTCGGGCCACGACCCGATGGGTGGGAACCGGTTTTCCGAAAAGATCATGCGTCGGAAAATAACATGACTCGCCATGTCATCGCCCCGGTGGAGGAGCTGCCGCTGGGCACGCGAAAATTCCTCACCATCGATGAGCGGCCGATCGCGGTCTTCAATATCAAGGGCGAGTTCTTCGGCCTGTTGAACCGCTGTCCGCATCAGGGTGCTGCGTTGTGCGAGGGGCCGCTGATAGGGCTGGCGCAATCGTCCGATCCCGGCGAGATCGAATATACGAGGTTAGGCGAAATCATCCGCTGCCCCTGGCACGGCTGGGAATTCGATATCCGCACCGGCCAATCCTACTGCGATCCCAAGCGTTTTCGCGCCAAAGCCTATCCCGTCAACGTCGAACCGGGCGCAAGCGTGGTGAAGGGACCCTACGTGGCGGAGACGCTCGCGGTGTCGGTGGAGAGCGATTACGTGGTGGTGGATTTGTGAGTTAAAGCCGTCATTCCGGGGCGCGCGTAGCGCGAGCCCGGAATCCATAACCACCGCGGGGAGTATGGATTCCGGGCCTGCGCCAAGAGGCGCATCCTCAGATGTGCAATTGCACATCGGGGAATGACGGCGGTAGGGCTGGCTAAACGTGCCCTGCCATCTGCCGCTCCCGCGCGTAACGCACCAGCGCGACATAACGGTAGATGCCGTGCACGAATTTGCCGTAGGGCATGGTGATGAACAGGGAAAACACCACGCCGAGATGCAGCGCCAGCAGCGGCCCCATCGCGGCACTGTCCCGAAACAGCAACAGCGCCATGCCGGTCAGACTGGTCAAGAACAGCATGGCGATGAACGCGACATCCATGCCGGTGCGCGCCTCGTCGACCAGCGCCGGATCGCGCTTCCATTTTTCCTTAAGCAGGCCGGCAGGCCCGATCAGAAGACCGATCCCGCCCAACGTGCCCAGCACCACCGGCAGGTCCCACCACGGATACGGCGCCTCGCGCGCGATCAGGTAATGATACAGCGTCGCCACCGTGGTGGACGCGAAACACAGCATGAAGCCGTAAAACGTGAAATGGTGATAGATCTTGCGCAGGTCGCTCGGCCGCTCGTCTTCGTTGACGCAGCCGACGCCGCCGCCGTCGAGATAGCGCAGCTGGCCCGCGTCCTTCATCGCCTGCCAGAGCGACTTCCCCTCGACAAGCATCCCGATCGGCTCGCCGATATCGCGCCAGAACGCGCGCACACCCATCACCAGTGCTGCGATCGCATAAAGAAACACCGCGCCGAACAGCAATGCCATCGCGTTATGCGGCATCAATTTGTAGAACGCGCCGGGTCCGGTATGGACGCCAAACAGAACCTGCCGGTCATTGAAGGCGGCAAAGCCGAAAATGAACGCCGCAACGCTTAACGCTGCAATGATGCTGATGGCGAGGCCGTTGCGCGCGAATAGGCCGGAGAAGGCGTGCGGCCAAGCATAGGCGGCATAGGATTCGGCGCGCGCGACGGCAAGCGTCTTCGGCACATTGACGTTGAATTCATGCGGCGGCGAGAACTGGCAGTCGGTGTAGCAGGCGCCGCAGCCGTGGCAGAGATTGGCGAGATAATTCAGGTCCCCATCGGAGAACGAGCGGCGCATTTCCATCGCCGGAAATACCGCGCAGAGGCCTTCGCAATAGCGGCACGAATTGCAGACCGTCATCAGGCGGTCGGCCTCTTCGAGGATTCTGGTTCCGTGCATGTTGCGCCGCTTCCCGCTTGCGAAAAATGTGCTCAGGGCTATTTGGTCAGCCCCTTGCCCTCCAGCCACGTCTGGATCAGCGCGGCAACCTCGGTGTTGTTCTTGTCCATCATCATCATGTGCGAATTGCCCGATATGCCGGCCTTGGGCAGATCGACGACATCGACGCTGCCGCCCGCGGCCTTGATGCCATCCGCAAAGGCTATGCCGGTGGCGCGAATTTTCGGCCAGCGCGAGTCCTGCTCGATGAAGTCGCCATAGATCACCAGCGACGGGATCGCTTTCAACGCCTCGAGCTTTGCCGGATCGCCGACACCGGCAGGTTCGACCGCGATCAGCGCTTTGACCTTGTCGGGCCGCGCTTGCGCCGCCTTGAAGCCGAAGGTGCCGGCCTGGCTGTGAAACAGAATGACGCACGGACAGACGCGGTCGATTTCGGCGATATAGGCGGCCAAGGTGGCGTCATCGTTGGTGGTCCAGCGCGGCACGTTCTGCTTGACGAAATTGTCGTAGCCTTCGCCGGGAAACTGGCTGCCGGGCATCAGCTTTCGCTTCGCCGGGTCCGCATCGTAGGAGCCGGGGCCGGCGCCGATGCGAAACCGTTCGAACGGGTTGCTGGTGGTCAGAAATACCGGTTCGCTCTTGAAGATATCGGGATATTGCGCCCAGCCGGCGCGTCCGCGCTCGACGGCGTCGGAGTTGTAGACACTCCAGCCCTTACGCAAGAAATAATTGAGCCAGCCTTCCCGGCCGTCCGGCGTGGTCTCGTAGGTCACGCCCGTCAGGCCGCCGCCATGCCACAGCAACAGCGGATAGGCGCCTTTTTCGTTGGCGGGCAGAAAATATTGCACATACATCTGCTCGACCTGATAGGTGCCGTTGGGATCGATCTTCGCGGGCACACCGCCCGGCGCGAAGGTGATTTCCTTGACAGGCTTGCCGCTGATTTCGACCAGCCGGCCGCCGACATGGAATGAACCCATGTCGCGCAAGGCAATGGGCTCGGCTGCACTTGCCGCCACCGAGGTCGCGACCGTCAACACGGCGGCGAGGGTCACGCCGCGAATATCTGACATGATCGCTCCTCTAGTTCCGGGCATTTTGCGCCGCTTCTCGTCCCGCGATCCGTCCGAACACGCTGCCGATGGTCATGCCGATGCCGGCGGCGTAGCCTTTGCCGAGGACGTTGCCCGCCATGATCTCGCCCGCGGCGAACATGTTGGCGGCCGGCTTGCCGTCCTTCATCAGCATGCGCGCCTGCTTGTTCACGCGGGTGCCCAGATAGGTGAAGGTGATGCCGGGCCGCACCGGATAGGCATAATAAGGCGGCGTCTCGATCCGTCGCGCCCAGTGGGTCTTGGGCGGGGTCAACCCTTCCGTGCGGCAATCATCGAGGATGGTGTGATCGAAGGTGCCGGGGCGCACCGCCGCGTTGAAGTCGGCGATGGTTTTTTCCAGCGCGTTGGAGTCGAGATCGAATTTGCCGGCGAGCTCGGCAATGCTATCGGCTTTGATCGGCGGAAACAGCGTCGGCATGAAACTATTGAGAACCGTCGAGTCGAAAATAATGTAGGCGATCTGGTCGGGCTGTGCCGCGACCAGGCGGCCCCAGATGGCGTAGCGCTTGGGCCAGATATCCTCGCCCTCGTCGTAGAAGCGCACGGCGTGCTTGTTCACGACAATTCCGAACACCACGGAGTCGTGCCGGGTGATGATGCCGCCGTCGAATTTCGGCGCGCGGGCGTCGATCGCGACCGCATGGCACTGCTTGGGATCGCCGACTTCCTGCACGCCCTTGGCCAGCAGCATCTTCAGTATCGAGCCGCGGTTATAGGGCGTGCCGCGGATCAGGAAATTGTCGGCGGCGTCGCCCCATAGCTCCTTCAACCATTCGATATTGGCTTCGAAGCCACCGGCGGCGGCAACCAGGGTTGACGCACTGACGTTGACGCGGCCATCGCCCTGCTTCAACGCGGCGGAGAGAAACATGCCGTCTTCGATGCGCAGATCAAGCACCTCGGCGTCGTAGAGAATTTCAACACCGAGCTGTTCGGCCGTGAGATAAAGCGCATTCAGCATCGCCCTGCCGCCGCCGAGGAAGAACGAATTGGTGCGGCCGAGGCTCAGCGTGCCGCCCAGCGACGGTTGCCAGCGCACGCCCTGTTCGACAATCCAGCCCAGGATGTCCTTGGACTCGGCAATCATGTGCCGTGCGAGTTCTTCGTCGGTTTCGCCGCCGGTGACGCGCAGCAGGTCGTCCCAGAATTCCTGCTCGGTATAGGGCCCGGTGAGAATGTCGGTTGCGGCGTCGTGGGCGCAGCGCATATTGCGCGTATGGCGGGTGTTGCCGCCCCGATAAAACTTCGGGGCGCCTTCCAGCACCAGCACCGACGCGCCGGTCCGCCGGGCGCTGATGGCGGCACACAGCGCGGCATTGCCGCCGCCGATCACCAGCACATCGAATTTACGATGAAAGTCGACCATGCGTCTTGTTATTATTGTTTGCACGGAAATCAAACCCGGCGGCGCCGAGCGAGCTGCTTCACGTCAGGGAGTTTTTCGGGTTTGCCATGAATCGAGGCCTTTAGCCACTGCCGAAATGCCGACAGCTTAGGTGTATCGGCCTTCGCCTCGGGTGAGACGAGATAGAAGCCGGCATCCGCCGGCAGCGTGATCTTGAACGGAACCACCAGACGGCCCTTGGCGATGTCGGCCTCGACATAGGAAGTCCTGCCCATGGCCACGCCGATTCCGTCGATCGCCGCCTGCACGGTCATGAACACCAGATCGAAGGTGATGCCGGGTTGCTTCGAGAGGTTGGCCGGCAGACCGGCGGCGGTGAGCCAAAGCCGCCAGTCGTCGTCATTAGCGGCGCTTGAGTGAAGCAGCACATGGTCCGCCAAATCTTCCGGGCACCGCAGCGGTTTTTTGCCCGCCAGCAAGGCGGGGCTGCACACCGGAAACAGTTCGTCGGCCATCAGCCAGTCGGCGCGAAGCCCGGGCCAATGGCCGCGGCCATAGCGGATCGCGGCATCGACGTCGCCGCTCTTGAAATCGACAAGGCCGGTTGACGTGGTGATGCGCACGTCAATCCCCGGATGCGCCTCCTGGAACGCGGAAAGCCGCGGCAACAGCCATTTTGCGGCCAGCGACGCCAGCGTGCTGATGGTCAGCACGTGGTCATTTTCCCTGCGCAACAGTCGTTCGGTCGCGAGCCGCAGATCGTTGAATGCGGCCCGGACACCGGGCAGATAATCCCGCGCTTCCGGCGTCAGTGCCAGCGCGCGGTTCTGCCGGATGAACAGGCGAATCCCCAGTTCTTCCTCAAGCCGCCTGATCTGATGGCTGATCGCGGTTTGCGTGACGTTCAGCTCGGAGGCCGCAACGGTGAAACTCAAGTGCCGGGCTGCGGCCTCGAACGCGCGCAATCCGTTAAGCGATGGCAATCGGGCGGTCATTTCCGGACCATCATATACATGAGCCTATGTCATGTGAAGCGGCACAAAGTGTCGTTTGTGGAAAGCGTCGATAATGCCGATATTGGAGCTAACAGATTAGCTTTAGGAGACGAAAATGTCCATTTTCACACATGAATCGATGATAAATCATCATGGTTCCGGGTTTTTTGCGCAAATCGGCGAAGCGTTACACGTCTGGCGCGAGCGCCAGCAGCAGCGGCGGCAGCTGGCCACACTGACCGAACGTGACCTGCACGATGTCGGCCTTTCCTGGAGCGACATCGCTTTCGAAGTCGAAAAGCCGTTTTGGCGGGCTTAAGAAGCAGCCAGGCCGGCGTCGCCTCCATGGAGGGGCGCCGGCCACCGTCTTTTCGGGACTACTGGGACCTAAGCCATGATCGCGCTTCGACTCAACGACCTTCGGCAGCATTCCGATATGCTGCGGTTGCGTAGCGGCAAGCCCGTGATGGTGCGCTTCGTTGAGCCGCGCGACGCTGATGCGCTGCAGGGGTACTTCCGGTCGCTCTCGGTCCGCTCCCGCTACAACCGCTTCCTCGGCGCGATGAGCGAGCTCCCGCAATCCCAGCTCGATCATTTCATCCATGTCGGCGAGGCCGACGGTTTCACTGTGATTGCGACGATGCCGATCGATGGCACCGAGACCATCGTCGGCGAAGCCCGTTACGCGTTCGATGCCGATACCTCAAGTTTCGAGTTCGGCCTGTCGATCGACGACCGCTGGCAAGGCCAGGGCGTCGGTTCGGCATTGCTCAAAAACCTCGAATGCCGCGCGGCAGCGTTCGGCGCCGAACGGCTGTTCGGCGATACGCTGCGCTCCAACGACGTCATGATCGGCCTTGCCCGCAAGTCCGGTTTCGCCTTCACCAACAGCCCTGGCGACTGGAAGCTGGTGCGCTTCGAAAAACATATCGCGCGCGCGCCGCAGGAGATTCCCTGCGCGAGCTGGCGGCTGGCTGCCCGGCAGATCGCGCATCAGACGGCGGTTTGAAGACTCCTTCCTATCCCTGCGTAACGGCTCCGCCGTTATCGCTGGAGGAGCGGCGTCTTCACCGCGTCTCGAAGGATGGATGTGCCGGGATCTCATGGTTCGAGACGGCGCAAGAGCGCCTCCTCACCATGGGGAGTGAATCCCTCCGCTTAATTCCCCTTGAACGTCGCCTTGCGCTTCTCGATAAAAGCCTGCACCGCTTCGCGATGGTCCGCGGTCATGGTGGTGCGGATCAGGCGTGCGGCTTCATGGTCGCGCGCGGTGGCGAAATCGAACAGCAGCGCTTCGTCGAGATTGTCCTTCATGTAGCGCAACGCAATGGTCGGCCCTTCCGCCATCGATTTGGCCAGCGCAAACGCTTCTTCCTGAAGTTTCGCATCCGGCACCACGCGGTTGACGAGGCCAATCGCCTCGCACCTTGAGGCATCGACCTTGTCGGCGGTGAACATCAATTCGCGCGCCCGCGCGGTTCCGACGAGACGCGTCAACAGCCAGGCGATGCCATAGTCGCCGCTTAAACCCACCCGCAGATAGCCGGTGGAAACGAATGCCGATTCCGCTGCGATGCGGATGTCGCAGGCCATGGCGATGGCCAGCCCTGCGCCGACCGCGGGACCGGGCAGCGCCGCGATGGTCGGCTTGCGCACCGTCACCAGCGCGCCGGTCAGCAACCGTTGCCGCTCCTGAAGGTCCTCGACCTTCTCGTCATAGGACATGTCCAGCTTCTTCTGGTCGCGATGGGCGCCCATGCCCTTGACGTTGCCGCCGGCGCAGAACGCGGTGCCGGCGCCGGTGATCAACAGCACGCCGACGTCGGGGTTCTCGCCGCAGAGCTTGATCATGTTGCGCAGCGCCGGCGTCAAATTGTCGGACAGGGCATTGCGGACCGCCGGGCGGTTGAGCGTGATGATCGCGACGCGGTCGCGGATCGCACACAAGAGTTCGTCGGTGCCGGTGTCGATGGTGGTTTCGGTGGTCATTTGATCCCTTCCCATGCGCGGTTTGTCCCGCGTTCAACTCAAACCCGGCCGTCATACCCGCGAAAGCGGGTATCCAGTAATCACCGCCGTCGCAGAAGTTCATCGGCGTCGCCGAATACTGGATCATCCGCCGGAGCCTGTCATCGGGCGCGCATTCGCGCGACCCGTTGGCGGATGATGACGTCAGCATGTGTGGCGGCATCATTGACTCGGAGGTTAAAACTTCTCCACCCATGGCCGCAATTCCAGTTCCCAGCTCCAGGCGCTGCGCGGCTGTTGCAACACGTTCCAATAACTCAAGGCAATCGCGTCGGGATCGAGCATCGAATCCGGTCTGTCGGCAGGCTCGCTGCGCGCGGCGCTGCGAATGCCGCCGTCGATGACGAAATGCGCGATGTGAATCCCCTGCGGCGACAACTCGCGCGCCATGCTCTGGGCAAGCCCGCGCAGCGCGAACTTGCCCATCGCGAAGGGTGCGGATTGCGAATAGCCCTTGACGCTGGCCGAAGCGCCGGTGAACAGGATCGCCCCGTGCTTGTTGGGCAGCATCCGCTTCACCGCCTGCTGCGCCACCAGAAAGCCGCCGAACGCACTGACGGCAATCGCCTGGGCCACATCGGCCGGCACCAGATCGGCGAACGCGCCGCGCGCCCTGCCACTGGCGTTGTAGACGACCACGTCAGGCGTGGCGATTTCGCGCTCGACCAGCCCGAACAGGCGCTCGACCTCGTCGGGATCGGTGGCGTTGCAGGCAAAGGCGCGCGCGCCGGTCTCGCTGCAGAGCGCGCCAAGCTTTTCGATCTGGCGCGCGGCCAGCGCGACACGGATGCCTTCGCGAGCAAACAGCCGCGCCAGCGATGCACTCAGGCCCTCGCCGGCGCCGACAATAAGGGCGGTCTTGTACTTTGGCTTTTCCATGAGCGACTTCCTTATCTTTAGATTTACGTTTTCAGCCGCGCAAGCCGCTAAAGCAACCCGCGGCTTGCAGAATTGGATCGAGCGCGGATTTGTCAGCCACCGCGGCATATTTGGCGCGCAGCATGCCCAGCGATCGTGCGTGATATTTTTGCGGCTTCTGGATCCAGATCTTGTTGCCAAGCGCGACGCTGAACTCGTCCCTCCCGTCCGCCAGCGCCTTTTCGTTGGCCGATGTCCACGGCATGAACTGCGCCCCGACTTGTTTGGTCAGGATCGGCATCAGGGTCGGTTCCAGCGTGGACCAGGCCTCAAACTCGCCCTCGGTCTTCGGCCAAAGCATGCGATGCACCCAATCGAGCACATGCGGCGCGCCGCCGCCAATGATGGCGCCTGCGGTCGGATCGGTCCACATCTCGTAAAGCTGCCCCCAAAGGCCGAAATCGCCGAGCGCCGGCCGTCCGCCAAACAGATAGGGGCGGCCTGCGAGATGGCTATCCAGCAAGTCGAGCATGTCGAGGAAGCCGGTTTCGATCTGTGGCGCGGTCACCGCGTTTGAGCCGACGAACCAGACCCGGTCCACCATGCGGGCCCGAACCTGGCTGGCGAACGCTTCATGCTCCTGCTCGCTGGCCTTGGGCCCGCGCATACGCGCGATGCGGCCGGCCGAACTGCGCTGATCGACGTCGCGGGCCCAGCGGTAGTGGAACATCCATTTGTTGCCCCACTCGTCGCCGAATTCCTCGATCAATGCGGAAATGAACTGCGTGACCGTTTCATCGGGGTTGATCGACGGTTCCGGATAAAGCTTTTCCATCTGGTCGATGATCGGCGTGGAGTCTTGAATGCCTGATCCCTCCGGCGTAACCACCAGGGGGATAATCGGCATTTTGGCGTATTTCTCGTATTCCGCCTGGCTTGCGGCATTCCGCAAAATCCATTGATGCGGGATGGCTTTGTAGCGAAAATAGGAGCGCACCTTGACCGAGTAGGGCGACATCTCAGCGCCGAAGATGCGATAACCGTCAGCCATGGGGTGATCCTCCGATTGTGTTTCCTGACGGTTATCGCCTGTTTTTTCCTGACATGATCTATATCATCTAGACCACCGGGCGGAACGAACAAGAGTTGTAAATGCACCAGTTGAACAAACCTAGCGATCTGACGACTCCAGCCGATCAACCGGGGTTGCTCGCGCCGGATACATCCGGAATGAATTTCTACCGCGCCGATCCGGCGCTGACGGATCTGCTTCGCATCCATCTTCCCGACGCGCTGTTCCGCCACATCGAGCCGCATCTTGACCGGCTGGGCGGGCTCGCCGGCGGCCATCTCGACGAATGCGCGCGGCTGGCCGATCGCCACGTGCCGGTGCTGCATCAGCGCGACCGTTTTGGGCGCGACGCCCAGTGGATCGAATATCATCCGGCCTATCGCGAACTGGAACGCGCCGCGTTCGGCGAATTCGGCATTCACGCGATGTCGGTCCGCAAGGGCATTCTGGGTTGGCCGCAGACGTTTCCCGTGGTGGCGAAGCACGCCTTCACCTTTCTGTTCAACCAGGCCGAGTTTGGCATGGGTTGCCCGATCAATGTCACCGATGGCTGCGCCAAACTGCTGTCGCGCTTCGGCGACGAGGCCCTGAAAGCGAAGTATCTGGACGGACTCACCCAGACCGACATGAGCAGGCTGACCCAGGGCGGCCAGTTCATGACCGAGAAAGAGGGCGGCTCCGACGTCGGCACGCTGACAACAACGGCGACGCAGGAAGGCGATCACTGGCGGCTGACAGGCGAGAAGTGGTTCTGCTCCAATGCGGATGCGGAGGTGGTGATGCTGCTGGCGCGGCCAGAAGGCGCCGTCGGCGGCACGCGCGGTGTTGGCCTGTTTTTGATGCCGCGGCGGTTGGAGGATGGTTCGCAAAACCATTATCGGATCGTTCGCCTGAAGGACAAACTCGGGACCCGCTCGATGGCGTCGGGCGAGATCAAGCTGGAAGGCGCGATCGCCTATGCGGTGGGAAAGCTCGATCGCGGCTTCGTGCAGATGGCCGAAATGGTCAATTCGTCGCGGCTCTCCAACGGCGTCAAATCCACCGCGCTGATGCGGCGCGCGCATCACGACGCGATGACGGTGGCACAAAATCGCGTCGTGTTCGGGCAGCGCATCGTCGATCTGCCGCTGGCGCGGCGGCAATTGATGAAGATCATGCTCGCCACCGAGCAGGCGCTGTCGATGAGCTTTCTCACCGCCGATGCCCTCGACCGCGCCGAGGCCGGCAGCCAGGATGCCGCCGCGCTGCTGCGGATTCTGACGCCGACGCTGAAATTCCGCGCCACCCGCGATGCGCGCAAGGTTTGCGGCGATGCGCTGGAGATGCGCGGCGGCATCGGTTACATTGAGGAATTCGCCACCGCGCGGCTACTCCGCGATGCGCATCTCGGCTCGATCTGGGAAGGCACCGGCAATATCGTCGCGCTCGACGCGCTGAAGCGCGCGGTCGGCCGCCATGGCGCCGATGCCGCATTGGCAGCCGATCTGCACGCCCGCCTCGACGACAGCGCCAACGTGCCGCGCGCGTGGCGCGACCGTTTGCGCGAATTGACCGACCGCGCCATCGGCTTCGCCCGCGATGTGGCCGCGCATACCGACAGCGAGGCCGAAGCGCGGCGCGCCACCAGCCTGCTCTATCATGTTGCAAGCGCAGTGGCGCTGGCCTGGGAAGGCGGGCGCATCCACGAGATGCGCGGCGACGCCCGCCGGCTGCTGCTGTCGCGCATGGTGATCGATCACCGGGTGTCCGCGAACGATCCGTTCCGTCTCACGGAAAATACCGCGCTGCGCGCGATCACCAGCCATCTGCTCGGCGACCGCGCCGTCGCCATGGCCGAGGTTGGCGAATTGCTCATCGCAGCGTAGGCTCAAGCTGCAAGCTCGATCTTACCTCTCCCACGGGGAGAGGTCGGATCGCTCTTGCGATCCGGGTGAGGGGTTACGGCCTATCGATAGACCGTAACCCCTCACCCCAACCCTCTCCCATCGAAGTCGGATACATCCGACTTCGACAATTTCATGTAGCCAACTCGGGTAAACCCGAGTTGGATGGGAGAGGGAGCGCACTTCCCGCGTTTTGAATACGAATACACAACAAAAAAATACGAATACACAACAAAAAGGGGAAACACCGATGAAGGCCGCCGTCCTGCATGAAGTCAACAAGCCGCTCGTGATCGAGGACGTCAGCCTGCAGAAGCCCGGACCGCGCGAGGTCCTGATCCGCACCACCGTCGCCGGGCTTTGTCATTCCGACCTGCATTTCATGGAAGGGCTGTATCCGCATCCGCTGCCGGCGGTGCTCGGCCACGAATCCGCGGGCGTCGTCGAGCAGGTTGGCTCCGACGTCACCTATGTGAAACCCGGCGATCATGTCGTGACGTGCCTGTCGGTATTCTGCGGCACCTGCGACAATTGCTCGACCGGGCGGCCGGTGCTTTGCACCGACACCACCGTGAAGATGCTGCCGGGCGTATCCAACCGGCTGTCATGGGCGCGATCGGAAAAACTCAATCAGTTTCTCAACCTGTCGTCGTTCGCCGAGCAGATGCTGGTGCACGAGAACGCCATCGTCAAAATCCGCAAGGACATGCCGCTTGAACTGGCGGCGCTGATCGGCTGCGGCGTCATCACCGGCTATGGCGCTGTCGTGAACACCGCCAAGGTCGCGCCCGGCGAGACCGTGGTGGTGATCGGCTGTGGCGGGGTCGGCATGGCCGCGATCAACGGCGCGCAGATCGCCGGCGCCGGCCGCGTTATCGCGGTCGACACCAATCCGGCCAAGCTTCAATTGGCCACCAAGCTCGGCGCCACCGACATCGTCGATCCCAAGAACGGCGATGTGGTGCAGCAGGTGCGCGATCTTACCAATGGCGGCGTGCATCACTCGTTCGAAGTGCTGGGGCGCAAGGAGACCGCGGAGCAGGCCTTCGCGATGCTGGCGCCCGGCGGCACCGCGACCATCGTCGGAATGATTCCGTTCGGCCAGAAGATCGAGCTGCACGGTTTTGACTTCTTGCGCGAACGCAAGATCCAGGGCTCGTCGATGGGCTCGAACCATTTCCGCGTCGACATGCCGCGGCTGGTCGAATTCTACATGCGCGGCAAGCTGCACCTCGATGACTGGATTTCAGCCCGGCTGAAACTGTCGGAAATCAACGAAGGCTTTGCGGCGATGAAGGCCGGCAAGACGGTGCGCAGCGTGATTGTGTTTGATGCGTGAACGCACTTCGCCGTCATGCGCGGACTTGATCCGCGCATCCATCAATCTTCGCAAGAAGCTCTTGCGAGATGGATTGCCGGGTCAAGCCCGGCAATGACAGCCGTTATCGGTGTCGCTCACCGCGACACATGCGCTGATACCGCGAGCCAGCGGCCGTTTTGCCGCGCCCAGCAGTCGGTGTAGCGGCCCGAGGCTTGCTGACCGTCCGGCGTCGTGTAGCGGGTAGCGGCGTGGATGATGGCGAAGTCGCCCATCACGCGAATTTTGACGTCATGCGCTTCGAGATTCTTGATCGTTACGGGCACCGCGGTCTGCTTGAGAAAGCCGGCGCGGTCGACCAGCGACTTGTCGGGGTTGGAGCAATAGAAGTCGTCGGCCAGAATTTCGTCGAACCGCTTGACGTCTGAATTCTGGACGGAATTGACGTAATCGCGATTAAGGCTCGTCAGTTCAGCAAGGTCGTTTCTCATGTGTTTTCCTCCGCTGTTTTACCCTCATGGTGAGGAGGCGCGCTTGCGCCGTCTCGAACCATGAGGCCTATCATGTCTCATCCTTCGAGACGCGGCGAAGACGCCGCTCCTCCAGCGACGAGCGCAATTGCGCTCGCGCGGGGATGAGGGCAACTCTAGTCATCGAACATCGGCGGAGGAACGAAGCCGCCGAATTCGCGCTCGATCAGTGCTGCGAGTTCGAGCGGCGTGCGATCTTCCAGCCAGGGACCGACGATCTGTATGCCGACCGGCAGGCCTTCCGGGGACAGGCCAAGCGGGATCGCCGTTGCCGGCAGGCCGGGCAGGGTGGCGATGCCGGGCCAGGCCAACTGATCGGGGTAGGCGTAATCCTTG
>DATHHQ010000203.1:0-3050 GCA_035490095.1 Bradyrhizobium sp. | reverse complement strand
GTGAAGCGCTTCATGTCGGCGACCACCAAGGCCGTTGAAGCCGCCGAGAAGGACCCGAAAGCCGCGGCGCAATCGATTCTCGACGCCAATCCGAAGGGCGGCAAGATCGACACGCTCACGCAAGGTTTCGAGCTGACGGTTCCGCTGTATCGCACGCCGGAAACCAAGGGCAAGCGGCCGTTCCAGGTGACCGACCAGAACATGACCGACACGGTCAATCTGATGGTCGAGTATGGCGGCCTCGAAGCCAAGGCCAAGGATAATCCGAAGGCGTTCTACACCAACGACTATCTGCCGAAATAGGCGTGTTCCGGCAGAGTGGCTTTCGTCCTTCGAGACGGCCGCGTTGCGGCCTCCTCAGGATAAGGTTCAGCTTAAACCCTCACGGTGAGGAGCCACGCGAAGCGGGGCGTCTCGAACCATCAGGCCATCAGAAGTGCGATCGTGATTCAATCCAACCGGAACATGCTCCAAGCTTTCGAACGGATTTGGTTTAATGAAAGCAGCGACCAAAACATCAGGCGTTGATCAAACAGGCGCGCATCTGCGCCTGGTGTCCGATCGCACCGCCGGCACGCCGGGAATTCAACTCTCCGGCGTGTCGAAAACCTATCGGTCGCGCGATGGCGACGTGCCGTCGTTGCGTCCGCTGGATTTCCACATCAACGCCGGCGAATTCTTTGTCGTGGTCGGGCCGTCCGGCTGCGGCAAGTCCACGCTCCTGAAGATGATATCCGGACTGCTTGCGCCCTCGACCGGCGAGATTTTTGTCGAAGGCCAGCAAGTGACGAAACCGCACGGCAATGTGGGGATCGTGTTTCAGAATTCGCTGCTGCTGCCGTGGCGCAACATTCTCGCCAACGTGATGCTGCCGATCGATATGAAGCGGCTGCCGCGCTCCGAATATCTGCCGCGCGCGATGGACCTGTTGAAGCTGGTCGGGCTCGAGGGTTTTGAGAAGAAACTGCCCTGGCAATTGTCGGGCGGCATGCAACAGCGGGCGTCGATCTGCCGGGCGCTGGTGCACGACCCCAAGATCATGCTGATGGACGAGCCGTTCGGCGCCCTCGACGCCATGACGCGCGAGCGCATGAACGTCGAGCTGATGCGGATCCAGCGCGAAACCGGCAAGACCGTGCTCCTGATTACCCACTCGATACCCGAAGCGGTGTTCCTCGCCGATCGCGTGCTGGTCATGACCGAGCGGCCAGGCTCGATCGCCGCGATCTACGACGTGCCGCTGCCGCGCCCACGTTCGCTCGACGCCATGGCGGATCCGGTTTTCACCGAACTGGTGCAGCGCATCCGCAAGCACTTCTTCACCCAAAGCGCGCTGGATTGAGGCAAGGCATGCCGCCACGTATCGCCGTGCGTGATATTTCATTTTTCGAGCGGCAAGTGCCGTTCACCAAGCCGTTCCGGTTTGGCGCCGTGGTCATCAATGCCGCGGCCCAGGCATTCGTGCGTGTGGAGATCGAGGTCGAAGGCAAATCCACGTCGGTGGGTGCGAGCGCCGAACTGATGGCGCCGAAATGGTTCGACAAGCGTTCGCAGCTTACGCCGGAGCAAACTGTCGAGGAATTGCGCCGGTCGCTCGGAATCGCGCGCGATCTCTATCTGACCGGGGCGGGCTTCGACACCGCGTTCGGCCTGCACGCCTCGCGCATGACAGCGCAGGTCGAGGCCTGCGCGAGAGAGGATATCCCGCCGCTCGCCGCCGCTTACGGGCCGGCGGAAATCGACAAGGCGGTCCTGGACGCGCTGTTGCGTGGCCTTGGCGTGAATTTTTTCGAGGGCATGGCGGGGAATATCGCCGGGATCGACGCGCGCCTGTCGCCCGATTTAAGCGGTGATGACCTTGCGCAATTTCTCGCCCGATGCCGGCGACTGCCGCGTGTCGCGATCCGGCATACCGTCGGTCTCGACGATCAAGTCGAAGGCGACAAAGGTGGCGTCGCCGATATCAGGGAAAATAGCGGTGCTCGCTATTTCAAGCTCAAGCTTAACGGTAATCCCGATGCGGATACCGCGCGCCTGATCCGCATCGGAAAGGAACTCGCCACGCTGTTATATGACTACAGCGTCACGCTGGACGCCAACGAGCAATATGCCGATCTCACCGCGCTGGGCGCGCTGGCCGACAGGCTCGGCGGTGATAGCGCACTCAAGCCGATTGCGGCAAAGCTGCTGTATATCGAGCAGCCGATGCCGCGCGACATCTTCAGGCAATCGCCGCTCGGCACGCTCGCTGCCTTCGATTTCATCATCGACGAGGCCGACGACTGTTACGACGCATTTCCGGTGGCGCGCGCGCTCGGCTATCGCGGCATCTCCTCCAAATCCTGCAAGGGGATCTACAAGTCGGTCGTCAATGCAACGCGCGCGGCCAAATGGAGCGCGGGCGGCGAGAAGTTCTTCGTCGCGGGTGAGGACCTGACCTGTCAGGCCGGTCTCGCTGTGCAGCAGGACCTCGCGCTTGGCGCATTGATCGGCGTCACCCATGCCGAACGCAACGGCCACCATTATGTCGACGGGTTTGGCGACGCGCCCGCTGCCGAGGCGCGAGCCTTTCTCGCTGCTCATCCCGATCTCTATGTCGGCGACGGCAACAATATCCGGCTGTCGATCCACGACGGCGACCTCGTGACGGGATCGCTGGCAACGCCGGGTTTTGCCACATCCGTTCACCCCGACTGGACGGCGTTGTCGCCGCTTCAACAACCAAAAGCAAAAAGCCTGCAGGAGCAATCAATATGACGACGCAACGCCTCGGCGTGATCATGAACGGTGTCACCGGCCGCATGGGGCTGAACCAGCATCTGATCCGCTCGATCATCGCCATCAGAGATTCCGGCGGCGTGCTGCTGGCCAATGGCGACCGCATGATGCCGGATCCGATCCTGGTGGGCCGCGACTCCGACAAGGTCGAGGGTCTCGCCAGGCGGTTCAATGTCGAGCGCTGGACCACCGACCTCGACAAGGCGCTGCTCGAGCCGAACGACAGCATTTTCTTCGATGCCGCGACCACGCAGGCGCGTCCATCGCTGCTG
>DATHHQ010000202.1:0-21348 GCA_035490095.1 Bradyrhizobium sp. | reverse complement strand
CGTCGACGCGCTCGGACCGCCGACGCTGGAGAACCTTTCGCGCTTTATCTGGGAGCGGGTCGAGCGGACGGGGCGGATCACGCGGGTGAGCGTGCACCGTGACAGCTGCAACGAGAGTTGCAGCTATTTCGGCCCGCAGGGCTGAGCGTTTTCACGCGAAGTGGGTACCGGTTCGCGTAAAGAAAACGCGTCAAACGAAGGTGGATCGGCAGATGGACATGTCCATTATCGAAGACCGCAAGACCCGCGCGCGGAGCTGGTTTGAACGCTTGCGTGATGACATTTGTTCGGCCTTTGAGAAACTGGAAGACGATGCGCCGGCATCGCTCTATCCTGGGGCCTCGGGGCGCTTTGTGCGCACGCCCTGGGACCGCACCGACCATACCGGCGGGCCCGGCGGCGGCGGCATGATGTCGGTGATGCGCGGACGGCTGTTCGAGAAGGTCGGCGTCCATTGCTCGACGGTGCACGGCGAATTCGCGCCCGAGTTTCGCGCGCAAATTCCCGGCGCCGCCGATGATCCCGCCTTCTGGGCGTCGGGCATTTCGGTGATCGCGCATATGCGCAATCCGAACGTGCCGGCGGTGCACATGAACACCCGCTTCGTCGTCACCACCAAAGCGTGGTTCGGCGGCGGCGCGGATCTGACGCCGGTGCTCGACCGGCGACGAAGCCAGGAAGACGCCGACGCGATTGCTTTTCATGCGGCGATGAAGGCCGCATGTGACGGGCACAACGGCGTCGCCGACTACGACAAATACAAGAAATGGTGCGACGAGTATTTCTATCTGCCGCATCGCAAGGAAGCGCGCGGCATCGGCGGCATGTTCTACGACTGGCATGACAGCGGCGACCGGGATGCCGACCTCGCCTTCACTCAGGAAGTCGGCCGCGCATTCCTGAAAATCTATCCCGAACTGGTCAGGCGCAATTTCGATGCGCCGTGGAACGCCGAAGACCGCGAAGAGCAGCTGATCCGGCGCGGTCGTTACGTTGAATTCAATCTGCTCTACGACCGCGGCACCATCTTCGGACTGAAGACCGGCGGCAATGTGGATTCCATCCTGTCGTCGATGCCGCCTGAAGTGAAGTGGCCGTAAGCCATGACACAGCTACCCCGCGCGATGCTGATCGACATGGACGAGACCATCCTGTCGGCCTATGGCCGCCCCGAGATTGCCTGGAACAGCGTCACGGCGGAATTTGCCGGCGAATTTGCGCCGCTGTCGCCGCAACAGGTCACCGCGGCGATCGTCGATTCCGCGCGCAGGTTCTGGGCGACGGCGGAAGCAGGATGGCGATTGAAACTCGCCGAAGCAAGGCACGTGGTCGTCAGGGATGGTTTTGCCATGCTTGCCGCCGCTGGCCAGACCGCCCTCTCCCATGATCTTGCAATACGGCTTGCCGACCGCTTCACCGCCTATCGCGAAGAGCAGATGTTCGTCTTCCCGGGCGCGCATGATGCCATCGATGCCCTGAAAGCGCTCGGCGTGAAGCTGGCGCTGGTGACCAACGGCGCAGCCGGAATCCAGCGCGCCAAGATCGAGCGCTTTGCACTGACGCACCGGTTCGATCATATCCAGATCGAGGGCGAGCATGGCTTCGGCAAACCGGACGAGCGCGCCTACCAGCATGCCATGCAGGCGCTCGGCGTAACGGCACCCGAGACCTGGATGATCGGTGACAATCTGGAATGGGAAATCGAAGTGCCGCAGCGCCTTGGTATCTATGCCATCTG
This sequence comes from Bradyrhizobium sp., assembly GCA_035490095.1. Lineage (GTDB taxonomy): Bacteria > Pseudomonadota > Alphaproteobacteria > Rhizobiales > Xanthobacteraceae > Bradyrhizobium. The sequence goes on along the minus strand of DATHHQ010000202.1, from coordinate 19,610 downwards.
GATCGATGCACACGGCGAAGGCCTGCCCGCGGAATCCACCGTCAAGCCCGATCGCATCATCCGCTCGCTGACAGAACTGCTGCCTGCCTAGCGCGCTCGAGCGGGATGAGATTAGGTCGGGGCCGTGACGACGGACCATTTTTCTTCTCGTGCCCCGGACGCAAGCCGCACGAGCGCTGCGAGCCGGGGCCCATTCTACTTTGCATGGGGTTGTTTTCGCGATTTTGTGTCTGGGCTCCCGCGGTGTACCGCCGAAGAGGCGCTGCGCTGCGTCCGGGACACGAGATCGTTAGTGCTTCGCGCTCACGGCGAATCGATCCAACTCCAATGCATCACGCGCTAGCGGCTGCGGGCGGGCGTTCAAAATCCGGCTGTTGCTTTTTTGTCATTGCCGTCAGCAATCGGACCACTGTCGGGCAGAATGTTTCGGCCGGACACAGGCCGGACACAGAAGCCGGCGATCATCCTGGAGCGATAGTGGCGATGACGGTCTGTCACGACAGATCGATAGCCTAGCCATCGCGTCAATCAACTTGGGGAAAGAAATCATGGACTTGAAGCCGGGCGATGTTGTCATTCTGAAATCCGGGGGTCATTCGATGACCGTGGCGGAAGTCAAGGACGGCGCCATCGCATGCGTCTGGATGGGCGGAGAAGGCGATCTGTTTCGCGAAACGCTTTCATTAGCCGTGCTCGAGCAGGTCGAAGTCGAGGATTCGGACGACGAAGAGGAAGACGAAGAAGAGGACGAGGAAGAGGTCGCATGACTTCGCTTGCGATGCCGCCGAAGCTTGGGCCCGGCGGCATCGCTTTTTCGGTAAGTTCGTTCAATGAAGGGATCGCGCCGCTTCGACAATCATGACCGTCCCGCCCGCGATCACAGCGACATCGAGGATCGCGGCGTGAACATGCACCGGCATGCGCTCGACAAAGGCGCGGGCGAGAAACGCCCCGGGCAGCGCGATTGCGCCGATCAGAACGGCAAAGGCGAGCACTTGCGCGGTGACCACGCCTGCCAGACCGAATACTGAAATCTTGATGATGCTGGTGGCGACCGAGATCACGGCATCGGTGGCGATCACGGCCGCGCCCTCGAGGCCGGCCGCCATCAGGAGCGACAGCAGAATGACGCCCGAACCCGAGGTGCCACCAACCACGACGCCGTAGCCCACCGAGCCCGCGGCCAGCCCGGTGTCACTGATTTTGATATCGCGGCGTTTGAGCAGACGGCGCATCGGCACGCTCGATATCAGCATGGCGCCGATCACCAGCGCGGCGCCGGCGTTTGTCAGCCGGGTATAGCCGTACGCGCCGAGCGCTGTCGTCAATGCGGCCGCCGCGATCACGATTCCCGCGCGGCGACGGTCGGCATAGCGGAGATAGGCGGCGAAACGGCTGGTGTTGGTAAAGATCGAGGAGATGGCAATGATCGGCACCACCGGTTCGGCGCCGATCAGGGGCACCAGAACCAGCGGCATCAGCGCGCCGGTGCCGTAGCCCGCCAACCCGCCGACAACAGAGGCAAACAGCGCGACGCACGCCACCAGCAGGAGTTGGCTCGCGGAAATATCGGCGAAGCCGGAAACGATGGTCACGGCCGATGGTCGCGGCTGAAACGGGTGACGGTCTGGTCGGCGATGGCCTTGAGCGCAGGCTCATCCAGAGGGAAATCCGCCGCCAGCCACGCGTCTTCGGCCAGCGCGAGCACCTGCCCGAGCGCGGGACCTTCGGCAATTCCGCGCGCGATGAAATCGGCTGCCTTCAGCGGAAATTTCGGCGCACTCCAGCGCTGCGGCAAGGTGGCGAGTTCGCGCCAATGCGCAGAATTGGTGCCCGCTCCTGCCCGCGCCCACGCCAACATCAGCCGGTCGCGGTAACGCTCCTCGCCGAGCCGGTAGAGCCGTCGCCGTGCGATCGCCTCGTCCATGCCGGCGAGCCGCCACCAGCGATGGCCCATGGAATCGAGCGCCTTTGTTTCGGCATTGGTCAGCCGCAAGCGCGTCGCAAGCCGCCTGGCATCCTCGGTGACGGCGACCGCCAGCGCGCCGAGGCGGCGAACCGCGCTCGGTTCAAGTCCAAGCAGGCGCTCCGCCGATATCATGGCTGCAAACGGTCCTGTATAGGCGACACCGCCGAAAATCGGCAGCAGTAACCCGCCATCCGCCATCGCCGCTACCACGCCGGGCGCGCCTTCCGCGACCATCAGTTTCAGCATTTCCATGCGCACGCGTTCGGCGGAGAGGGTCGTAAGGCCTGCTCGCGCCCCGATGCAGGCAAGGTATCCGGCGCGATCGAGTTCGCCGGCGCCATAGGCGGCGTGAATGCGGAAAAACCTGAGGATGCGCAGATAGTCTTCGGCGATGCGCTGATTCGGATCGCCGATGAAGCGCACACGTTTTGCGAAGATATCATCCAACCCGCCGACATGGTCATGCACGATTCCATCGGCGTCAACGGACAGGCCGTTGATGGTGAAGTCGCGCCGCTCCGCATCGCGAACCCAATCGCGCCCGAACGCGACCTTTGCCTTGCGGCCGAACGTCTCGGTATCCTCGCGCAAGGTGGTGACCTCAAACGGCTGCGCATCGACGACCAGCGTCACCGTGCCATGTTCGATGCCGGTCGGCACGCTCTTGATGCCGGCCGCCTTGGCGCGGCGGATCACTTCATCGGGCACGGCGGTGGTCGCGATATCGATATCGCCGGTCGGAATCTTCAAGAGCGCGTTGCGAACCGCGCCGCCGACCACCCGCGCCTCCTCGCCGTTACCGTTCAGCAATTCGAGCACGCGGGCGGCCGGACCGGATCTGAGCCACGGCGCGTCGTCGAGTACGCGCGCGTTGGTCATTTTTCAACTCCGGGAACGAACTTGCCGTTCTCGATATGCGCGGGGATGTAAGTCGAATTCGGCGGCGCGCCGGAAAAATGCGCGAGCAAAATAAAGCTGAGCACCACGAGCAGCAATGAACCGAGCACCAGTTTGGCAATGATATGCACCGGCCATGATGACTGAATCAACAATCCGGAGCGTGTCGCGATCAAAAACAGCGCATAGACCGCGAACGGGATCAGGAAAACTCCGATCTCGGTTAAAGCCGGCCGGATCATGGCAGGCAGATCCGCTCATACAGCACGCGCAGAATTCCCGCGGTCGCGCCCCAGATATAGCGCTCCTCGAACGGCATGGCGTAGTACGAACGCTCCATGCCGCGGAATTCCTTGCTGTGCACCTGATGGTTTACAGGGTCCATCAGGAACGCGAGCGGGACCTCGAACGCATCGTCGACTTCGGCTTCGTTGATGCGCAGCTTGAAGCCCGGTTTCACCCGCGCAACCGTCGGCAGGATGCGATATCCGAACCCGGTTGCGTACAGATCGAGATAGCCGATCGGATCGATGAATTCCCTGGAAAGGCCGATCTCCTCCTCGGCCTCACGTATCGCCGCCTCGAGCGGCGAGGCGTCGGTCGCATCGATCTTGCCGCCGGGGAAGGAGATCTGGCCGGCGTGATCGTTGAGATGCGCCGAGCGCTGGGTCAACAGCACGGTGGGTTGCGCATGCTCCACCACCGGGATCAGCACCGCGGCTGGGCGGATCGGCTGTTCGCGGGCGATGATCTGCAGCATTCGATCGGTACCCTCGTCGCCGCTCGGGGGAACCACGCTGGCGTCGGTCAGCCCTGCGGGAATGTCGAAGCGCAGCCGCGCACGGGCCCGGTCGAAGAACTCCACTGAGCCGATCGCGGCAGGCTCGGTCTTCAGCATCGGCTCGTTCAAAGCGCGCCCCTCACCTGCTCCGCATCGGCCATCGCAAAGAATTCGCCGGCCGACGCGATCCCGAACATTGGACGACCATCGACCACTCGCTCCTCGCCCATGTCAACCAGATCATAATAAAGCGCCCGCGTGACCTTGGCCCACAGGTCGGCGCGGACGTGAAGATAGGGAGTGAGGCCGCCGTCGGCCGCGGCCTCGAATCGCAGCCGGTGCCCGGAATCGCATGGCACCCAGTCGTCGACATTGGTGCGGAAGCGCAGCAGCCGGCCTCGATCATCCGTTTCCTTGAGCATCTCAACCGCCAGAAACGGCGCATCGTCGACGCGGATGCCGACCTTCTCCACCGGGGTAACGAGAAAGTGCTTGCCGTCCTCACGCTTGAGTATTGTGGAAAACAGCCGGACCAAAGCGGGTCGTCCGATCGGCGTACCCATGTAGAACCACGTACCATCGCTGGCGATTCGCATGTCGAGATCGCCGCAGAACGGCGGATTCCATAAATGCACGGGCGGCAGCCCTTTTGCGGGACCTGCGTTTGCAGCGTCTTTGACGGCAGCAGTCAGTCCTTCGAGGCCCTGATGGGTGGTCTGCCCTTGCTTCGCCATTGTTTACCCTGAGGTTGATCGCCTCGATCTGGCACGATTGGTGCACGTCTTCCGGTGTGTGTAGGCGAGTTCCCTCGGGTGAAACCCTGAGGTCAAGTCGCCACATCGTGATACAGTTCATACCCCTAAATACCGATAATGTGGGGATAGTTTAACTCAACGAATACATGGCCTTCGCATAAGTTTATGCAGGGGTGCATGACATGACGTCGCAATCGGCGGCGTTTGGACAAGGAGTGACCAATGGCTGGCGCAGACAGTGTCGAAAAACTTGAGGACGTGATCGTCCGCTCGGCCGAACAGGTCGCCGGCCAAATCCGCACCGCAAAGGATGCGATCTCCACAGTTATCTTTGGTCAGGACCGGGTGATTGAAAACACTCTGGTGACGATCCTGTCCGGCGGTCACGCGCTTCTGATCGGCGTGCCCGGCCTCGCCAAGACCAAGCTGGTGGAAACCTTGGGCATTACGCTCGGGCTCGACGCCAAGCGCATCCAGTTCACGCCAGACCTGATGCCCTCGGATATTCTGGGCGCGGAGGTGCTGGACGAGAGCACTTCCGGCAAGCGGTCGTTCCGCTTCATCTCCGGACCTGTGTTCGCTCAGCTTCTGATGGCCGACGAAATCAACCGCGCCAGCCCGCGCACCCAGTCGGCGCTGCTGCAGGCGATGCAGGAGCAGCACATCACGGTTGCAGGCGCGCGCCACGATTTGCCGAAGCCGTTCCATGTGCTCGCGACCCAAAACCCGCTGGAGCAGGAAGGCACCTACCCGCTGCCGGAGGCCCAGCTCGATCGCTTCCTGATGGAGATCGACGTCGACTATCCCGATCGCGACGCCGAGCGGCGCATCCTGTTCGAAACAACGGGCGCGGACGAGACGCTCGCCAAGGCCGCCATGAACGCGGATATCCTAATCACCGCGCAACGTCTGGTGCGGCGACTGCCGGTCGGCGATTCCGTCGTGGAAGCGATCCTCTCGCTGGTGCGCTCCGCGCGTCCGGGTCCGGAGGGCGGCGAGGCCGGCAAGCTGATCGCCTGGGGGCCGGGTCCCCGCGCCAGCCAGTCACTGATGCTCGCAGTTCGTGCGCGCGCATTGCTCGACGGCCGTCTGGCGCCTTCGATCGACGACGTGCTCGATCTGGCCGAGCCGATTCTCAAGCACCGCATGGCGTTGACGTTTTCTGCTCGCGCCGAAGGCCGCACCATTCCTGACGTGATCCGGCAATTGAAGACGCGGATTGGTTGATGGCCGCGGAGACCAGGCACACAACCCAGGAGATCACAGCGATCCGACGTGCCGACGGCGAAAGCCGAACGCTCGCCGCATCGCTGCCGCGCCTTGTGCTTGAAGCTCGCCGCATCGCCGCCAACGTCATTCACGGCTTGCACGGACGGCGGCGCGCCGGCGCCGGGGAAAGCTTTTGGCAATATCGCCGCTTCGTTTCGGGCGAGCCATCCCAGAGCGTCGACTGGCGGCGCTCGGCGCGCGACGATCATCTCTATGTCCGCGAGCAGGAATGGGAGGCCGCGCACACCGTGTGGCTGTGGCCGGACCGCTCGCCGTCGATGGCGTTCGCGTCCAAACAGGCGCGCGACAGCAAGCTGGAACGCGGGTTGATCGTGACGTTCGCGCTGGCCGAACTGCTGGTCGCGGGCGGCGAACGGGTCGGCGTTCCCGGCCTGATGACCCCGACCGCAAGCCGCAGCGTGATCGACAAGATGGCGCAAGCGATGCTGCACGATGATGCAGCCCGCCTGAGCCTGCCGCCGTCGTTTGTGCCGTCGGCGCTGGCCGAAATCGTGGTGCTGTCGGATTTCTGGTCGCCGATCAGCGAAATCAGGACCATGCTCGCCGGATTATCGGCATCCGGCGCGCACGGCACCCTGGTGCAGATCGTGGACCCGGCCGAAGAAAGCTTCCCCTATTCCGGCCGGATCGAGTTCGTCGAGCCGGAAGGCGGCGGCGTCATCACCGCGGGCCGCGCGGAAAAATGGGCGGACGACTACGTTGCGCGCGTCGCACGTCACCGTGACGAGATTCGCAGCGAGACCAACAAGCTGGACTGGCTGTTCTCCACCCACACCACCAACCGCTCGGCCGCCGAACTGCTGCTGTTCCTGCACAGCGGCATGATGGTGAGCAAGGGAAGCGCGCGCTTCGCGACCGTCAAGGCGGGGCGAAGCGCATGATCGCGGGGCTGCCTCTCACTTTCGCCGAACCATTTCTGCTGCTGGGTCTGTTGAGCCTGCCCGTGCTGTGGTGGCTGTTGCGGGTGATGCCGCCGCGGCCGCGGCGCATTGAGTTTCCGCCGACGCGGCTGTTGCTGGACATCGCGCCGAAGGAAGAAACCCCGTCGCATACACCATGGTGGCTGACGGCGTTGCGGCTCGCAGCCGCGACGCTGGTGATCCTGGCGGCCGCAGGGCCAATCTGGAATCCGCAAACCGGCCTTGCCGGCAATAGCGCGCCGCTTGTCATCCTGCTCGACGACGGCTGGAGCGCGGCCTCGAGCTGGGACATCAGGATCAAGGCCGCGGACGAATTGATTGCGAATGCCGACAGCAACCGGCGCGGCGTTGCGCTGGTTCCGCTGTCGGAGCCCGCGCGAGACATCACACTGATGCCGGGGGGCACCGCGCGCGTGGCGTTGCGCCAGCTTGTGCCCAAGCCCTACTCGATCGAAAGGGTCGAAACCCTGCCCGCGATCGAGCGTTTCCTCAAAGCCACCGGCGACAGCGAGATCGCCTGGCTGTCGGATGGCGTCGATACCGGGCGAGGACCGGAGTTTCTCGAAGGGCTGAGCAAGACAATCGGGGATCGTGCATTGACGGTTTTTGAAGGCGGCACTCCATCCCCGCTCGCCTTGGTCGCAGCCGAGAACGCCGCGGCGAAGATGACGGTGAAGGTGCTGCGCGCCGATGGCGGCGTTGCCGCGGGCATCGTGCGGGCGATGGATCCAAAAGGCTCGCCGATCGGCGAAGCCCGCTATACTTTTTCGCCGCAGGATCGCGAGACCGAAGCGGCGTTCGATCTTCCGGTGGAGCTGCGCAACGACATCGCGCGCCTTGAAATATCGGGCGAACGATCGGCGGGCGCGGTGCAACTGCTCGACAAGCGATGGCGCCGGCGCGCCGTCGGCATCGTCAGCGGATCGACCAACGATACCGCGCAGCCACTGCTGGCATCGACATTCTACCTTACCCGGGCGCTGGCGCCGTTCGCCGACGTACGGCTGGGCGATCGCGGCGCGCCGCAACAGGCGATCACCCAGTTTCTCGACCAGAAACTGCCGATGATCGTGCTCGCGGATGTCGGCACGCTGTCGCCCGAAATTCGCGAGCGCATCGCTGCGTGGATCGAGCAAGGCGGGGTGTTGGTGCGTTTTGCCGGCCCGCGCCTGGCGCAGGCGGATGACGATCTGGTTCCGGTCAAGCTGCGCCGCGGCGGGCGCAGCCTCGGCGGCAGTCTGACTTGGGAAAAGCCGCAGCACCTCGCCTCGTTCGCGGCCGATGGACCGTTCGCCGGTCTGCCGGTGCCAAAGGACATCACCGTCAGCCGGCAGGTGCTCGCCGAACCGGATGCGGTGCTGGCGACCAAGAGCTGGGCCTCGCTTGAGGATGGAACCCCGCTGGTGACGGGCGAACATCGTGGCAAGGGCCTGGTGAGCCTGTTTCATGTCAGCGCCGACATGCGCTGGTCCGATCTGCCGATGTCCGGCAGCTTTGTCGAGATGCTGAGGCGGATCGTCGACGCATCAGGCTATACGTCCAATCCGGGTGCGGGCGTGGCGGGCGAAGCCAAGGTCGAAACCGTAGCGCCGCTGCGGACGCTGGATGGTTTCGGCGCGTTCGGACCGCCGCCCTCAACCGCGAAGCCGCTGCAGGCCGACTTCCGGGACCGGGCGACATCGGACCATCCGCCCGGATTCTATGGCCCGGCCGACGGTCCTCTCGCGGTCAATGCACTGGCGGCGGCGGATCGCATCGCGCCGCTCGATACCGCCGGCCTGCGCGCGCGGCGTGCCAGCTACACCAATGCCGAACCGCGCGATCTGCGCGGCATCCTGCTGTCGTCGTCACTGGCGCTGTTCCTGATCGACGCGATTATCGTCGCTGTGCTTGGCGCCGGTATCGCAGCGCTGCTGCGGCGCCGCGCCGCGCCTGCTGCGCTGGCGTTCGCGTTGGTATTGTCCACCATATTGGCGGCGCCATCGCCGTCCCGTGCCGACAACAACGACGATTTCGCGATCAAGTCGGTTTCGCAAACCCGCCTCGCTTATGTTGTTACCGGCAATGCCGACGTGGATTCCATCGTCAAGGCGGGGATGTCCGGGCTGACGTTGTTTCTCGCGCAGCGCACGGCATTGGAAGCCGGCGACCCCGTTGGCATCGACCCTGCACGCGACGAACTGGCGTTCTTCCCGCTGATCTACTGGCCGGTTGTGCCCGGAGCGGCGAAGCCGCCGCAAGACGCCATCAACCGCATCGACGCCTACATGAAACAGGGCGGCACCGTGGTGTTCGACACGCGCGACGCCATCGAGGCGCCGCCCGGAGAAAGCGGTGCATCGCAGACGCAGGGAATGCTGGCATTGCGCAATATTCTCTCCTCGCTTGACGTTCCCGAGCTTGAACCGGTTCCGCGCGAACACGTGCTGACCAAGACGTTCTATCTGCTGCACGATTTCCCAGGCCGGTTTAACTCCGGCCAGACCTGGGTTGAAACCTTGCCGCGTGACGAGGACGAAGAGGCCGCCTCCCGGCCGGCCCGGGGCGGCGACGGCGTCTCACCGATTATCATCACCTCGAACGATCTTGCCGGCGCCTGGGCGATACGCCCCGACGGCCAGCCGATGCTGCCGCTGACGCCGGGCGAGCCCAAGCAGCGCGAATTCGCCTTCCGCGCCGGCGTCAACATCGTGATGTATACGCTGACCGGAAACTACAAGGCCGATCAGGTGCATGCGCCGGCGCTGATCGAACGGCTCGGACAGTAGGAACGCAATATGCAGTACGGCATCGCGTTTACGCCGCTCGTCCCCTCGCTGGTGCTGTGGCTCGCACTGGCCACCATCGCCGTGATCGCCGTGCTGCTTTTGCTCGGCCGCGCGCGCGGCGCGGCGGTGCGCGTGACAGCGCTGGCGCTTATATTGCTGGCGTTGGCCAATCCGTCATTCACCCGCGAGGACCGCGAGCCGTTATCGTCGGTAGCCGCTGTCGTGATCGACAAGAGCCCCAGCCAGAATTTCGGCGAGCGCAACCGCGAAACCGCGAAAGCGCAGGAGGCGTTGGTCGACAGCCTCAAAACGATCAAGGGGCTGGAGGTGCGGGTCGTCGAAGCCGGCCAGGCCGACGGCGAAACCGACGGCACGAGGTTGTTCGGCGCGCTGTCGTCGACGCTGTCGGACGTTCCCGTCGATCGCGTCGCCGGTGCATTTCTGATTACCGACGGCCGGGTGCATGACATTCCTGCCAACGCGGCGGGGCTTGGATTTCAGGCACCGGTGCACGCGCTGATCACGGGACGCAAAGACGAGCGCGACCGGCGCATCGCGATATCAGCGGCCCCCCGCTTCGGCATCGTCGGACAGGTCCAGACCATCACCTACCGGCTGGACGATCAAGGCGTCAGCAACGACCGCGCCAGGATCGTGGTGCGTCGCGACGGCGAGGTGATCAACGAGCGCACCGTGCAGAGCGGGCAGACCGTCAACGTCGAGATCGATATCAAGCACGCCGGGCCCAATATCGTCGAGATCGAGGCGTCTCCGCTCGATAACGAGCTGACGCTGGTCAATAACCGCGCGGTGGTTGCGATCGACGGCGTGCGCGACAAGTTGCGGGTGCTCCTGGTCTCGGGCGAACCGCATTCCGGAGAACGGACCTGGCGCAACCTGCTGAAGTCCGACGCCAGCGTCGATCTCGTGCATTTCACGATTTTGCGCCCCCCTGAAAAGCAGGATGGGACGCCGATCAACGAATTGTCCCTGATCGCGTTTCCGACCCGCGAACTGTTTCAGCAGAAGATCAACGAGTTTCAGTTGATCATCTTCGATCGCTATGCGCGCCAGGGCGTGCTGCCGATCGCCTACTTCGACAACATCGCGCGCTATGTGCGCGCTGGCGGCGCGGTGCTGGTGTCGGCAGGCCCCGATTACGCGTCGACCACCAGTATCTGGCGCACGCCGCTGGATTCGGTTTTGCCGGCCGAGCCGGTCGGCGTCACCGAGAAGCCGTTCTATGCGCATCTGAGCGACGCCGGCAAACGCCATCCGGTGACGCGGGGCCTGGACGGTTCCGCCAGCGAGCCGCCGCACTGGAGCCGCTTCTTCCGTACTGTCGAGACGCGCAATGCAACCAGCCCGCCGGTCATGACCGGCGCCGACGGAAAACCGCTGCTGCTGCTGTCGCGGTTTGGCGAGGGCCGCGTCGCATTGCTGCTGTCGGATCACATCTGGTTGTGGGCACGCGGCTATGAGGGCGGCGGGCCGCATCTCGACCTGCTGCGGCGCATGTCGCATTGGCTGATGAAGCAGCCCGATCTCGACGAAGAGGCGTTGCGGCTGCAGGTCCAGGGCAAGGACCTGGTGGTGCTGCGCCAGACCATGGCCGACAGCGTCACGCCGGTGACGGTGACTTCGCCGTCAGGCGCGACGCGCGAACTGACGCTGAGCGCCAGCGAACCCGGGACGTGGCGCTCGACGATTCCGGCGAATGAACTTGGTCTGTGGCAGGCGACCGATGGCACGCTGAAAGCCTTGATCAATGTCGGTCCGACCAACCCGAAGGAATTCTCGGAAGTCACCTCCACCACCGAAATGCTGAAACCGCTGACGCAGGCCACCGGCGGCGACGCCCGGCGCGTCGTCGATGGCTCCAGCGTCGAGCTTCCCCGCATCGTGCCGGTGCGCGCATCCGGCGTGTTTCGCGGCGACGGCTGGATGGGGGTGAAGATGCGGGACGCGAGCGTGGTCAAAGGCGTCGGCGTGCTGCCGGTGTTCGCCGGCCTGATCGGCTTGCTGCTGCTGCTCGGCGCATTCGCCGCCACCTGGCTGCGCGAGGGGCGTTGATCGCAACTTGCGTCACCTAGCGTTGCTCGAATCACACAGATCTTATGAATTCTGCCGGCGCGCGGGTGGACTGCGGTTGACACTCTGCACCGGTCCTTGCGATGTTATATTATAACATTGGGACGGCTGAGATGCCTTGGCCTCCCGACGCAAGGCGCAGCGCTGCATGAGGTGGTTCCGGTCCAACGTCAAAACTGGCTCGCGGCTCGCGCTGTTCGCGCTGGCGATCCAGTTTGTAGTGTCGTTCGGACATTTCCACGCGGTCGCAGCCCAGGCGGCGCAAGCGATTCAGCCGGACACTGCGCCGTTCGAACTTTCCCACGCCAACGGCCTCGCCGCGCCGGGTCCAGTCGGTGAATCCGCTCAGCAGCCGTCGCCGTCCACTCCTGATTCCGACCAGCAACAGAGCGACCCTTGCGCGATCTGCGCCGTCATGGCGCTCGCGAACGCGGTGCTGTTTGCGACGCCACCGATCTTGTTGCTGCCGCAAGCGATTGAATTTTTATACCTGACCACCGATGCCGAGTTCGTCCATCTGAACTCCGCCCGGGTCGCTTTTCAGCCCCGCGCTCCCCCCGCCTCCTGACATCGATTGATTTGTCATCCCCAAGGGGATCGCCGCGTCATCCGTGGCCGATTGCATTGGGGAAAATCGAAATCGGTCCGTCGCACATCGACGGCAGGCGCTTTCCGGATTCGTTGACGACCGCGAATCTGGCCGGGGCTTTCTCAGGAACTAACCATGATATCTCTTGTAAAACGTGCTCTCCACATCAGCGGGGCAAGTTGCTTGCTGCTGTGCGGGATCGATGGAAGCGCAATGTCGCAGGACGCCGCCGCGCCGTCCGCCACGCAGCAGCTTCCGGAAATCACCGTAACCGCGCCAAGTCCGATCGTGAGACGAAAGCTTGCCCCCTCACGAACGCCTGCGCGAATCGCACGCGCGGCTCCCGGCCGCAATCGTGAACCGACGCCGCAAGCGCAACCGACGCCTGTCGCAGCCGCGCCTCAACAAGGTGTGCTCCCGATCGTGACGGATCAATTTGCAACGGTGACGGTGGTGCCGAACGAGGAAATCCGCCGCGCGGGCGGCGCTACGCTCGGCGATCTCCTGTTTTCCAAGCCCGGCATTACCGGCTCCAGCTTCGCGCCCGGCGCTTCCAGCCGGCCGATCATCCGGGGTCTCGACGTCAATCGCGTCGGCATCCTCGAAAACGGCATCGGCAGCAACGGAGCCTCCGACCTCGGCGAGGACCATTTCGTGCCAATCGATCCGCTGGCGACGAACCAGATTGAAGTGATACGGGGACCTGCCGGCTTGCGCTACGGATCGCAGTCGATCGGCGGGGTCGTGAGCGCGACCAACAATCGTATCCCGGACGCCCTGCCCTCATGCCCGGCGGCACCGTTCCAGAGCTATGGACTACCGGCCAAAGCGCCGCTCGCGAGTGTGCAATCGTCGGGCTGCGCAACGGTTGAAACGCGGACGGCAATCAGTTCCGTGGATCGAGGCGTCGACGGCGGCATCCTGCTCGATGCCGGCGGCGGCAATTTCGCGGTTCACGCCGACGCCTATGGCCGCAAGGCCAGCGACTACAATATCCCGAGCTATCCGTATCTGTTCGACCAGACCCGGCCGGTCAACGGTCGTCAGCCGAATTCGGCGATGCAGGCGGACGGCGCATCGATCGGCGGCTCATATATCTTCCATGGCGGGTTCATCGGTGCTGCGATTACCCAGAACGATGCTCTCTACCACATTCCAGGCATCGATGGCGCCGATCACCAGACCCGCATCGACGCGCATCAAACCAAGATCACCGCTAAAGGCGAGTATCGGCCTGACTCGGCCGCGATCGATGCCGTCAGGTTCTGGGCCGGCGCCACCGACTACAGGCACAACGAGATTGGCCTTGCAGATCCCGCCGATCTGACGACGCTCGGCGTGCGGCAGACCTTTACCAACAAGGAACAGGAAGCCCGAGTAGAAGTGCAGTTGATGCCGTTCAACGCGCGCTTTGCCGAGGTGACGACGGCGTTTGGCCTGCAGGCCGGACATCAGGAATTGACCGCGCCCAGCCCGGACGATCCAGGCACCCTCTTCAATGGGCTGTGGGACCCGAACCGCAACACCCGTGAAGCAGGCTATGTCTTCAACGAGTTCAAATTCACCGACGCGACCAAAGCCCAAATTGCCGGCCGCATCGAGCACGTCGATCTGCACGGTTCGACACCCAATTTTCCGGCGGACTTTCTGCCCGACGGAAATCCACAAGTAAGCACCGCGCGAAATCTGTCGTTCACGCCAAAAAGCGGCAGCGTTGGCCTGATCCAGAACCTGCCGGGGGATCTGGTCGCCAGCATCACGGCGCAATATGTCGAGCGAGCGCCGAAGCCGGCCGAATTGTTCTCGCGCGGCGCGCATGACGCAACGGGGACATTCGACATCGGCAACCCGAACCTGACCATCGAGACCGCCAAATCGGTCGAAATCGGACTGCGAAGAGCCACCGGCCCGCTGCGCTTCGAAGCGACGGCCTACTACACCCGCTTCGACAATTTTATATTTCGGCGGCTGACGGGCGTGATGTGCGACGGCACTTTCGATTCGTGCGGTGCCCCGGACGCCGAACTTAAGCAGGCGGTGTATTCGCAGCGGAACGCGATCTTCCGCGGCGGCGAATTCCAGAGCCAGCTCGATATTTCACAATTCTACGGCGGTATGTGGGGCATCGAGAACCAGTTCGATATCGTCCGCGCCACCTTTACCGATGGCACCAACGTTCCGCGGATTCCGCCGGTGCGCGTCGGGGGTGGGGTGTTCTGGCGTGACGCCAATTGGCTCATGCGCGTCAACCTGCTGCACGCGTTCGCGCAAAACGACATCGCGGTTATCGGCGAAACGCCTACCGCCGGCTACAATCTGCTGAAGGCGGAAATCAGCTACAAGACCAAACTGGATCCTTCGTATTTCGGAGCCCGCGAAATGACGGTCGGTCTGGTCGGCAATAATCTGTTGAATGAGAACATCCGCAATTCGGTTTCGTACAACAAGGACGAGGTTCTGATGCCGGGTATCGGTGTCCGGGCTTTTGCCAATCTGAAATTCTAGCAGATGGTGGTCTCCCTCTCCCTGCTTGCGGGGAGAGGTGAACCGGCAGCGCCTGCGCCGTCTCTATCGCGCCATGCTCCAGTCCGGCCGAATCGCTCCGGAAACGTCGGTGAAGGCGCCATCGACTAGTTCCGCCACCAGAAGGCGGCTGTAGTCGACCGGTCCCGGCATGCTCGCCCGTCCCTTTGGAATAGCCTTGAAACCGACGCGGCTGTAATAGGTTTCGTCACCGACCAGCACCACGAGACGGTGCCCCTTGGCCTTGGCGTCCCGGAGCGCGCGATCCAGCAGCGCTCGGCCGACACCGCGGCCGCGAAACGGGGGCTCGACCGTCAGCGGCCCCAGCATCAAAGCCTTGGTATCGCCGATCAGAATCGGCAACTGCCGCACCGAGCCCACCAGCAGCGTTCCGATCCGGGCCGTGAACGACAGATCGAGCACGTGATCGACATGCTCGCGAAGCCGATAAGCGCTCAGGACGAAGCGGCCGGGACCGAACGTGCGCTCGTGCAGGCGCTCGATCGCCTGCGCATCGTTGGCGGTTTCGGCCAGGATTGTGAGAGAGAGGTCGCTCATGGGTACGCGCGGGATAGCATCAAGCGGCGGCGCGGTCCATCGTCCCGGCCCCGCCAAAAACCGACGAGAGGAAGCCGGTCAGCATCCGGTTGCCGGTGCGATGGCCGGGCCGGTAAGCCGCTTCAGCCTGATCGACACGAAAGCCCACCACCATATCGAGATAGTCCGACAGCAGCATCTCGATCATGCGCGGGGCGCCGGCGGCATCGTAGGTCGCGTCGCCGTCGACCAGCACGTAGATATCGGCGTCGATGTCGGCGAACATGCGCCGGACCACATGGCCCTTGCCCTGGCGGAGTTAATGCGTATTAGGGTTTGACCCCCGATCATAAGGATCGATCGCCAACGTTCCCTAACGCCAGGTGGAAATTGGCTGCCTGCTTTCCAGCACTTCGGCGATTCGCAGGCGAGTACCTTGGGTCGTCTCCGCCGGCAGCGCGTTCGCATCGAAGAAACCGCAGGCGATGATCTCGTGGTTGGCCTCGGGCAGGCGATCCTGGCTGAAATTGCGGATCAGATAGACCGCGACATGGTCCCTGCGGGAAACGTGGCTGTTGAGGAACAGACCATGCAGGGCCGGTTCGCCCAGCACTTCAATTCTCCCCTCCTCCACCAATTCGCGTCGCAGCGCATCGCCGAACGTTTCGCCGACTTCGACACCCCCGCCCGGCAGATGCCAGCCCGAGACGTAGCTGTGCTTGACCAGAAACACCCGGTTGTCGCGGTCCAGCACCACGGCGCGGACTCCAAGCGTCATGCCACGGGCGAACCGCCAATAGAGATGAAAAATCCGCCGCAGCGCCGGCTCGGACATCTTTCGTAAGTCTTGCAGCGTCATCGCCATCGAAATCCCTGATATCCGAACATCGCGTTTGATCCTTGCGTTGCGGCGGCCCGCTTGCCAATACATTGCTGGATTTTGCAGGATATCACGAGATGATCGTGCAGCGGCACCATCGCACGCATAACAGAAGCGGATACAGGTGATGGCGGCATTCACGCTGGCCCATCTGTCCGATCCGCATCTTCCGCCCCTGCCCGTGCCGCTGCTTCGCGATCTCGCCGGCAAGCGCGCGCTCGGCTATCTCAACTGGACCCGCAACCGCCGAAAAGTCCATAAGCGCGATGTGCTCGACACGCTGGTGTCGGACCTGCAGGCGCAGAAGCCGGACCACATCGCGATCACCGGCGACCTCGTCAATCTCGCGCTCGAAGCAGAGTTTGCGCCGTCGCGGGCATGGCTGGAAAGCGTCGGCGCACCGGAGCGTGTCACCGTGATCCCCGGTAATCACGACGCCTACGTCCGCGCCACCCAGCATCGCTTTGCGGAAGCCTGGGGAAGTTATGGTGATGGCGACGACGCGACCGATGCCGGTGTGGCGTTTCCGTCGCTGCGCCGGCGCGGCCCGCTGGCGTTGATCAGTGTATCGTCAGCGGTCCCGACGCCGCCATTGATGGCGACGGGGCGGCTCGGGCGCGCCCAATTGGATGCGCTCGGGCGCGTGCTGGCAGGCCTGTCCGCCGAGCAGGCTTTTCGCGTTCTGCTGATTCATCATCCGCTGCGCTCGGATTCGCGCATCAAGCGGCTGACCGATTCATCGCAACTGCTGGCCGTTCTGAAGCAGCACGGCGTGGAACTGGTCCTGCACGGGCATGATCACGTTCATTCAACGATATGGATCGACGGACCGAACGGCTCGATACCCGCGATCGGCGTACCTTCGGCATCCGCGGTCGCACATGGCCGCTATCCAGCCGCGGCCTACAACCTGTTTGCAATCGAGCGCGAGGGTGCGGCGTGGCGGTGCGAACAGACCGTGCGAGGCATGGACGATACGCGGTGCGTCCGGCAATTGCGGCAGTCGCGGCTGCTCTAGATATTGCGAAAGGCCGCGAACAGCGCGAGGCCGAACAGCGCGATTACCCCGAGGACGAATCCGAGCGCGAAGGTCCAGAACCTGCTGCGGCGCGGCTTGTCGATAACGGCCGGATCCACCATTGGCGTTGCGACCAGCGCCCGTTCGCGCTCGATCATGCGGCGGGCGACATAATCGGTGACGGCCTGGACCACGGCGGCGACTTCGTGGGATTCGGCAATCACGATGCGGCCGAAACGGCTGTCCTGCACGAAGCGATAGATGCGCTTGTCGCGTCCCATCACGACATGCGCAACGACATCGATCCACAGCCGCGGCGTTTCGCCCTGGCTGATGCCGCGATCGAACAGATCGACGGTGTCGGAAATCTGCGCGAACAGCGGGTCGAGCGCCTCGTTGAGAATTTCGAGCCGGGCGACTTCGGCGTCACGCAGGTCGACGACGACACCGGTGCGATCGGCAGCCTCGATCCGCGCCTGCCGCAGCGCGTCGCGCAGCCGGATCGGACGCGCTTCGGCGGCGGCATGGCTCCCGGTATTTTGCGCCTCTGACATCCGCTGGCTGCCTTTGTCGTGATGGGATGGGGGTCGTGATGGGATGGGGTCGGAATGAACTTAACCTATCAGCAACCGCACTGTCCGCAAAGGCCGTTTGTTCCCAAAGGCTTGCGCCATTCCCTTATTGTCTTGATGCGTTCTCCATGGGTGAGCAGGCTTGCACTTTGCTTGAGAACGCTCCGCTAAAACGCGAGCGGCCCCACCGGATGACCGGATGAGGCCGCTGTTGTCCTTGGACGTTCGATCCGCCGTTTTCTTGTGTTATCGGCAGCGGGCCTTTAGGCCGTGACGCGCGCGGGTTCTTCCACGATGGAAAAGCGCACGCCGGCCTTGTGGCGGTTCTCTTCCGACACCACGCGCCAGGCATCCTCGGCTTCCTTGCGGGTCTTGAACGGACCCTGCACCTGGGCCGAACCTTCCACGAGCTTGTGGAAGTTCATCGAACCGAACTCGCCGCCAATCACCCAGAAATTGCTGCCTTTGGTCATGATAGTCTCCTGTTATTCCGCTGCTTGAACCTTGATTTCCGCGCCCTGCGCCTTGAACTGCGCGGCTTCGGTCGAGTCGTGAAGCGCCGTGGTCGACGAGGTGCCGCCGGTGATGGTGGTCGACACCAGATCGAAGTAGCCGGTGCCGACTTCGCGCTGATGGCGCGTCGCCGAATAGCCGTGCTTCTCGGATGCGAACTCGGCCTGCTGCAGACGGGAGTAAGCCGCCATGCCTTCGGCCTTGTAGCCGCGCGCCAATTCGAACATGCCGTGGTTGAGCGAGTGGAAGCCCGCTAGCGTCACGAACTGGAACTTATAACCCATCGCGCCGATTTCGCGCTGGAATTTTGCGATGGTGACCTTGTCGATATTGGCTTCCCAGTTGAACGAGGGCGAGCAGTTGTAGGCCAGCATCTTGTTCGGATAGACCTTGTGCACGGCGTCGGCGAATTGCTTTGCCTCTTCGAGGTTCGGCGTCGAGGTCTCCCACCACAGCAAGTCGGCATACTTCGCAAACGCGATGCCGCGCTTGATGCAGTGAGCCAGACCCGTGCCGGGCTTGAGGCGATAAAAACCTTCCGCAGTGCGCTCGCCGGTGATGAACTCGCGATCGCGCTCGTCCACGTCAGCCGTGATCAGTTTTGCACTTTCCGCGTCGGTGCGCGCCAGCACGAAGGTTGGCGTGCCGCAGACGTCGGCGGCCAGGCGCGCCGCGATCAGGTTGCGCTCATGCGCCGCGGTCGGGATCAGCACCTTGCCGCCCATGTGGCCGCACTTCTTCTCCGACGCGAGTTGGTCCTCGAAGTGAACGCCGGCGGCGCCCGCTTCGATATAGGCCTTCATGATTTCGAACGAGTTCAAGGGACCGCCGAAGCCGGCTTCCGCGTCGGCCACGATCGGAACGAACCAGTCGATCTTGGCGCCGCCTTCGGAGTGCTCGATCTGGTCGGCACGCTGGAAGGTGCGGTTGATGCGGCGGCACAGTTCGGGGCCGGCATTGGCGGGATAAAGGCTCTGGTCGGGATACATCGCGCCCGCGGTGTTGGCGTCGGCGGCGACCTGCCAGCCCGACAGATAGATCGCCGGCAAGCCCGCGCGCGCCTGCTGCATCGCCTGGTTGCCGGTGACGGCGCCGAGCGAATTGACGTAGGGCTCTTTCTTCAGCGACTCCCAAAGCCGATTGGCGCCCTTCTCGGCCAGTGTGTAGGCGATCGGCACCGAACCGCGCAGCTTCTCCACTTCGGCCGGGCTGTAGGGACGGCTGATGCCATCGAAACGCCCTGCGGGCGCGGGAACCAGCTGTTCAAAACTCTTCGCCATCTTAATTCTCCAATCGACATTCGTGACAGTGCATTGCGGTAGTGATCAGAGAGCTAAACGCTAAACTTCCGATTCCGTATAGATCGCTTGCTTCCTAATGATGATGTCATGTAACATACGAACATGTCACAGATGTCACGTTGTAACTTTTGTCACAAATAGGTAAGCGAGGCTGTCATGGTCGGCGATTCCGGCAAGAAGCTGTTTGTCGGCCCGCGCTTCCGGCG
>DATHHQ010000201.1:0-4985 GCA_035490095.1 Bradyrhizobium sp. | reverse complement strand
GGCCAATCTCACCATGCCACGGCCGGGCTGCGGAAGTCACGCGGGAGGAATTTTTCGACTTTTTCAACTTGGGATCGTTCTGCCGCAATTAAGGCAGACCCACGAGGCGGCGGATGTCGGTCGGCGCCGCGCCCGCGGCGCGCAGTTCGCGCAGGCCCGTGGCCAGGGTCGACTTCGAGAGCTTTCGCCCCTCATCATCGAGCACGAGGCGGTGGTGCCGGTAGGCGGATGGCGGCAAACCGAGCAGTTGTTGCAGCAGCCGATGGACGCTGGTCGACCAGAACAGGTCCTGCCCCCGCACCGCCTCTGTGACGCCCTGCAGCGCATCGTCGACCACCACCGAGAGGTGATAGCTGGTCGGCATCTCCCGGCGCGCGAGGATGACATCACCCCAGGCCAGCGGCCGGGCGGCCACCGTGCCGGTCTCGCCATCGGGACCGGCGCCGCGCTCGATCCAGCCGAGATCGCCGGCGCACTCACATGCCGCCGCCATATCGAGCCGCAGCGCATAGGGCGCGCCCGATTGAAGCAATCGCGCGCGCTCATCGGCCGGGAGCGATTTCGCCGTGCCGGGATAGAGCGGTGTGCCGTCGGGATCGCGCGGCCAGGGCGCCTTGGCCTCCTGCAGCGCCACCAGTCGCGCAATCTCGGCGCGGCTCTCGAAACTCGGATAAACCAGGCCCCGGGCGATGAGTTTATCGACCGCATCGCGATATTCAGAAAAATGTTCCGACTGCCGCCGCACCGGCTGCTCCCACCCGATGCCAAGCCAGCCGAGGTCTTCATAAATCGCGGTTTCGAATTCCGGCTTGCAGCGGGCGGCGTCGATATCCTCGATGCGAAGCAAAAATCGCCCGCCGGTCCGGCACGCGAGATCGAAGTTCAACAACGCCGAATAAGCGTGGCCGAGATGCAGATGACCGTTCGGGCTCGGCGCAAAGCGGAAGACAGGCGGCGGCATTTTCTAGATCTCGTCATGGCCGGGCTTGTCCCGGCCATCCACGTCTTGCAACAGTGCCGTACAAAAAGCATGTCAAAATTAGATCGCGAACAAATGCCGGCATCGCCCTCGTTATCCTAACCGACAATCTCATCACTCCGTGAGCTAGGAAGACGTGGATGGCCGGGACAAGCCGGGCCATGACGACGAAGAGAAGGTTTCTGACTCCACATGATCCTCCACCTCAACACCCAGGCCGACCTCGAAAACGCCATCCACGCGCTGCTCGAGCAGGACCCGCGGCTCAAACCCATATTTCAGCTGGCGGGCATGCCGGCGCTGCGGCGGCATGACCCCGGCTTTGCCGGCCTGGCTGCGATCGTCTGCGGCCAGCAAGTATCGACCGCGAGCGCCGCGGCGATCTGGGCCCGCGTCAGCGCCGCGTTCGACCCGTTTCACCATGACGCGCTGCGCCGCGCCCGCGCCGATCGTCTGGGCCGGCTCGGACTGTCGGCGGCGAAGATCAAGACCTTGAAGAACCTGGCGCGCGAACTCGCCGCGGAACGACTCGATCTCGCAGTGCTGGCGAACGTGGACGCCGACGCCGCGCACAACACGCTGACGGCCCTGCACGGCATCGGTCCGTGGACCGCCGACGTCTATCTGCTGTTTTGCCTCGGCCATGGCGACGCATGGCCCGCGGGCGATCTCGCGGTGCAGGAAGCGGTCAAGATCGGATTGGGCTTGAAGACCCGGCCGACGGCGAAGGAGATGGCGCCGCTGGCAGACCCGTGGCGTCCGATGCGCGGCGCCGCGGCGCATCTGTGGTGGACCTATTACCGGGCGCTGAAAAAACGCGAGGGCGTGATCGGCAAAACTGCCTAAGTCTGGAGCCACAAGAATTTGATGCACACCGGTTCGATCGTAACAACTGCGTTATGGAGCTGCTCACCGCCTTACGGAGTCCGAATTCGCTGACCAGCTAGCGAGCACTACCGTTCTTGCGCGTCGTTCGCGCCAATGTTTCAGATGAAGTGATACGAGCGTAATGAAATTCGGTGAAGTGCGCTGGGCGCAGAAAGATGGCAGTCCGCCAGCGACGCATACTGCAGGCAGTCCAGCCGGTGAAAGTGGTGTCGCGGTGTTGCGAACGCTGTTCCGGTGCGGCGCGCATTTCAGCGCGACGACACGACAGCACTTGATCTGTTTTCAGACGACACGACAGCACTTGATCTGTTTTCAAATGTCGCCGCATTTGCGGCTCGAATGTCGCATGGCTGGGCGAGTGCTTCAGCACGAAACATCAGCGGGGGCGCTGGCGATCTGTCCGGCCGGAATCGACTGCTCTGCCGAGACCGATGCAAGCGCCGATATTCTTCTGATCGCGATCAAGCCGAGCCAACTGGCGCTGGCGGCGGCCGAGGATTCGGCGCTGGAGGCGCAGCTGCACGAGCGCCTGTCCGGCTACGATCAAGAGCTTCTGGGCTTTGCACGCATCCTGGCGTCGGAGACCGCAGACCGGTTTCCAAATGGGCCGCTGTTCTGGAATGAGGCCACCGTCCGCTTCATCAGCCGGCTGGTTTTCGGGCATACATCGATACCCGACAACCTGACCCGGGGCATGCTGGGCAAGCACGCGCTCCAGCGTATCAAGGATTACATCCTGGCTCATCTGGCGGAGCCGATCGAAGTCGCCAAGCTTGCGGAGCTTGCCGGCCGAAGTTCGTTCCATTTCTCGCGCGTGTTTGCGAGGTCCGTCGGCATGACGCCCCACCGCTATGTGGTGCACCTGCGCCTGCAGGCCGCGATCGAGCATGTCCGCAAGGGACGAACGGGTCTGGCTGAAATCGCAGCAGACACAGGCTTCTCGGATCAGAGTCACTTGTCGCGGTGGGTCCGCCGCGTTCACGGCGTTGCGCCCTCTCAACTTGGCGCCTGACCGCTCGCCAAAACAGCAGGAATCTTCACGAAAAGTCGCCCGCTGTTCCGTAAGTCGGACGTTACACGGCGCGCCGCATTCCCGCTCGCGCCGCCGAACCGGAGAGCAGACCTATGTCCGATTTGATCGAACGAGCATTCCACAATCTCAACCAGCAATTGCCCGGCCGCGTGTCGTTGCCGGGCGACGATCGCTACGCCGCAGCGACCCGAATCTGGGCGAAACCGGTCGGCGGAATGCCGCGCGCCATCGTCCATTGCCGCAACGCTGAAGATATCCAGGCGGCAATTCGAGCGGCGCGTGACCGCGATCTTCCGCTGTCGGTGCGCGGTGGCGGCCATGACTGGGCCGGCCGCGCGCTGTGCGATGGTATCGTGATCGATCTCAGCGAGATGCGAAGCGTGGTTCTCAGCTCCGACCATCAGACCGCGACGATTGCAGGAGGCGCTCGCGCTTCCGACGTTACCGCGGTCACCGATCCTTTCGGCGTCGCGGCGGTCGCGGGCTCTGCCGGCGACGTCGGCATGGCCGGGCTTGCCCTGGGCGGCGGCTACGGACCCCTGATAGGGCGCTTCGGCCTTGCGCTCGACAATGTGCTCGCCGCACAGATTGTCCTGGCGGACGGAAGGATCGTTTCGGCTGATCCTGAGAGCAATGCGGAGTTGTTCTGGGCACTGCGCGGTGGCGGCGGAAATTTTGGTGTCGTGACGGCGATGCGTCACCGTCTCCATGATCTGCCAAGCGTCCATTCGGGTCTCCTGGTCTACCCGTTCTCCGAAGCCAAAGCCGTGCTCGAAGGTTGCGCCGCGCTGGCGGCTTCGATGCCCGAGGAATTGACGGTCCAGCTCGGGCTTCTCGCCGATCCGAGCGGTGCACTTGTGGTCCTGGTTATTCCAACGTGGTGTGGCCCGCCCGAACACGGCGAAGCAGGGGTGGCACCGTTCCTCAAACTTGGAACCTTGCTGGCCGGCACAACCGAAAGGAAATCTTACGGCGCGTTGCTGGCCACCTTCGACGCGCAAATCGTCAGCGGGCTACGGGCGCTGATGGAAACCTGCTGGATCCCGACACTCGACAGCGACAGCGTCGATGTCTTCATCCGTGCCATGGAGAATGCCGTCTCGCCGGGATGCGCCATCATCACCCACGAGTTTAAAGGCGCCGCTTCCCGGGTGGCGGCGGATGCGACAGCCTTCGGCCTTCGTCGCGACCATGTGCTGGTCGAGGTGCTGGCGACCTTCGCCGATCGATCTGATGCCTCCGAGGAGCAACAGCATCGGCAATGGGCTCGCGTCACCCGTGAGGCGTTCGCGACGGCGCTGCCCGGCGGTTATCCGAATTTTCTCGGCAGGGACGAGCCGGACCGTGCCGCACGCAGCTATGGCAACAATGCGCAAAGGCTGATCGAGGCCAAGCACCTCTACGATCCCGACAACGTCTTTTCCTCCGCTATTCCGCTGCCGCCTCGCAGCGGGCGCTAGACTCTGAGCGGAACAAGGGCGTCTTGAGGGAGTCGAGATATGTTCGTTCCTTACATTCTTCTGCTTGGCGCCTGGGCTGCTAGTCGCGCGGCCACCGAAGCGAGGTATTGGCTGACATCCTTGCAGTCAGCCAATCCCGCCTGGTTCGCTTACCTGAGGATCGTCGCAGCAAAACCGAACGCCGTTTTAAACAAGATATCTGTTGCAAAACGGTCATCGGGAAAAGCAAAGATCACGGCTGCAAAAGCATCGGGATCGAAAAAATGAACGCCACCGACTTCATCGTTGCACGCCATGATTTGCAGCAATGCAAATCGATCGAGACGCGGCTGCCTGACGCGACCGCGCTGCCGGAGGACGCGCTGCTGATCAAAATCGATCGCTTCGCGTTTACCGCCAACAATATCACCTACGCGGTTCTCGGTGATCAGTTGAAATATTGGCAGCTGTTTCCGGCGCCGCAAGATTTCGGCAACATTCCGGTGTGGGGATTCGGCGATGTGATCGCCTCGAATCATCCGGGTGTCCCCATCGGGGATCGACTGTTCGGCTATTTCCCGATGGCGACACATCTGGTGATCGAAGCCGCCGACGTCAGCAAGCGCGGCCTGCGCGACGCCGCCGC
>DATHHQ010000200.1:0-2405 GCA_035490095.1 Bradyrhizobium sp. | reverse complement strand
CCGTCGCCGACCTCGAAGTTGATGCCCTTGATGGCCTCGAAGCCACCGGCGTAGGTCTTGCGGACGTCGCGGAGGGTGACATTAGCCATGAGACAGTCTCTGCTCCCTTGGCCCTTGCGGGGGAGGGTCGGGGAGGTGGGTAACCAGAAAGATGGTTTCGGTGCTCATCATTTTTATTTTTCCGTCTCCACCAGTCCGCGCACGAACAGCCGCTGCATGAACACCACCACCGCGACCGGCGGCAACATCGCCAGCACGGCGGTTGCCATCGCCAATTGCCATTCGGCCAGTTCGTCCGTTGTCGTCAGCATTTTCTTGATGCCGGTGACGATGGTCTGCATCGAGTCCTGCGTGGTGATCAGCAGCGGCCACAAATATTGATTCCAGCCATAGATGAACTGGATCACGAACAGCGCAGCGATCGTCGTCACCGACAGCGGCAGCAACGTATCCTTGAAAAACCGGAACGGTCCGGCGCCGTCGATGCGCGACGCCTCCAGCAGTTCGTCCGGCACCGTCATGAAGAATTGCCGGAACAGCAGCGTGCCGGTCGCCGATGCGATCAAGGGCAGGATCAGCCCGGCATAGGTGTCGAGCATATGCAGGTCGGACACCACCTTGTAGGTCGGATAGATCCGGACCTCGACTGGCAGCATCAGCGTGACGAAGATGATCCAGAACGCGGTCTTGCGGAATGGAAAGCGGAAATACACCACGGCATAGGCGGACAGGATCGAAATGAAGATCTTGCCGACCGCGATGCCCGTCGCGGAGATCAGCGAATTGAGCAGCATATGGCCGACCGGCTCGCGGCTGGTGCGCGATCCGCCGACAAAGATGGCGCGGTAGTAGTTGTCCAGGGTGTGGCTTCCCGGCGAAAGCGGCATGTTGCCGCCGACCACGGTGGCTGCGTCATGCGTCGAGGCGATCAGCGCGAGATAGACCGGGAAGGCGACGATGAATACGCCAAAGGTGAGGATGGCGTAGGCGATGACGTCGTTCCACGGGCGGTGTTCGACCATCAGTATTGCACCTTGCGCTCGACATAGCGGAACTGGATCGCGGTCAGCGCGATCACGATCACCATCAGCACCACCGATTGCGCGGCCGAACTGCCGAGGTCGCCGCCGAGCCGCCCGTCGGCATAGACCTTGTAGACCATGGTCGTGGTCGAGCCTGCCGGGCCGCCGCCCGTCACCGCATCGATGATGCCGAAGGTGTCGAAGAAGACGTAGACGATGTTGACGACCAGCAGAAAGAAGGTGGTCGGCGACAGCAGCGGAAACACGATGGTCCAGAAGCGCCGCATCGGCCCGGCGCCATCGATCGCACCGGCTTCGATGACGCTTTTGGGGATCGACTGCAGTCCGGCCAGAAAGAACAGGAAGTTGTAGGAGATCTGCTTCCACACCGCGGCCATCACCACCAGGGTCATGGCGTGGTTGCCGTTCAGAAGCGGATTCCAGTCGAAGCCCATCCAGCGCAGCGGCCGTGCCAAGGTGCCGAGCGAAGGATGAAACATGAAGATCCACAGCACGCCGGCCACCGCCGGCGCGACCGCGTAGGGCCAGATCATCAAGGTCTTGTAAACCGGGGCAGCCTTGAGGTTCTTGTCGGCCTGGGTCGCGAACAACAGCGCGATCGAGAGCGACAGCACCGCGACCAGCGACGAGAACACCAGCGTCGTCAGCATGGCCTTGTAGTATTCGGGCTGCGTGAATAGCGCCTGATAATTTTCCAGCCCGATGAATTCGGAACTGAGCCCGAACGCGTCCTCGCGCAGGAACGATTGCCAGACCGCCTGGATGGCCGGCCAGTAGAAGAATACCAATGTAATGATGAGCTGCGGCACCAGCAGCAGATATGGAAGCAGCTTGCTGTTGAAGAAGGCAGACTTTTCCATTCAGGGCGACTTGCTCGTTCGGAAGTCTTGTTCAGAGATCTTGTTCGAAAGTTTTGGAGATGCGTGCGATGCGAGGCAACTCCCTCTCCGAACACGGAGAGGGAGTTGTTAGGGAAGATTACTTGGCGGTCTTTTCGAACGTTCGCAGCATCGCGTTGCCACGCGTCACGGCGGCGTCGAGCGCTTCCTTGGCGGTCTTCTGACCGGCAAGTGCGGCCTCCATTTCCTCGGCCCAGATGTCTCGCATCTGCACCATGTTGCCAAAGCGCAGGCCGCGCGAGTTCTCGGTCGGCTCCTTGTTGGTGAGCTCCTTGAGCGGCGTCTGCAGGACCGGGTTCTTCTCGTAGAAGCCGTCGGCCTTGGTCTTTTCATAGGCCGCCTTGGTGATCGGCAGGTAGCCGGATTCCTGATGCAGCTTGGCCTGGCGGTTGGTGTCGGACAGGAACGCGAAGAACTTCGCGACGCCCTTGTATTCTTCCGGCTTCTTGCCGCCCATCACCCA
>DATHHQ010000199.1:0-6281 GCA_035490095.1 Bradyrhizobium sp. | reverse complement strand
GTCGAAGACGCGCGTGAACGCGCTTACGAGCGTGTCGAAGACGCGCGTGAACGCGCTTATGAGGCGCTGCGCTGCGTCCGGGACACGAGATCGTTAGTGCTTCGCGCTCACGGCGAATCGATCCAACTCCAATGCATCATGCCCTAGCGCCGCGCGAGCCGGAAATAGAGTTCAGACAGCCGGCTCGGCAGGTCCTCGACCCGTGGCACCAGCATCGTGTTGCCGCGTCCAAAAATGCGTGTCGCTGAATTCATGGCGCCCGATCCCAATACCACGCCAAATCCGTCGATGCCGCGCGCCCGCAATCCGACCGCGGCGCGGCGTGCATCCTCGACAAGATCGAGCGGATCGGCAACGTCGATGTCGGATGGCTCGCCGTCGGTCAAAACGATGACAAGCTTGCGGAAGCTGCGGGCATGGCTGATCAACTCGCCAGCGTGACGAAGCGCGGTGCCGAGCCGTGTCGACAGGCCGGAGGACAATGCCGCCAGCCTGCCGACGCACGCGCGGTCATAGGGCTCATGGAAGGCCTTGACGGTCGTCATCTCGACATCGTCGCGCCCATTCGATGCGAAGGCGAGCATGCTGAACGGATCGCCAAGCGTGCTCATGGCTTCGGCGAGAACCGCGACCGCCAGGCGCTCGACCTCAAGAATAGACACGCCGGACGCCAGGCGATCGCGCGTCGATTCGGAAATGTCGAGCAGCAGCAACACCGCAAGATCGCGGTGTTTCGAGGTCGTGGCGCGAAATATCCTTGGATCGGGCTCCTGATGCATCCGCAACGCGATCCCGGCGTCGAGCATGGCATCGACGTCGAGGTCGTGACCGTCGAGCTGTCGCTTCAACCGGATGGTTCGGCCGACGCGCACGCCGCGGACCAGCCGTCGAATTCGATTGCGCAAGACGTCGGCGCGATCGAGGGCTTCTTCAATCAGGCGTGGATCGCCGGGCCGCGCGGGGACCTCACGTACGGTGGTCCATTCCGGACGTTCAACGCCGTGCGCGCGATCCCATTCGGGATATTTCGCAACCACAATGCCGCGCTGATCCGGCGCGACAGGCCGTGCGCGGCCGACCTTGGGTTTGTCCTCGAGTACATCCGGATGCTGGGAACCCTGATCCGGATCGTCGCGCTGCTCAACACGTACTGCATCGACGGCAAGATCGAGGGGGTCGCCGGAGGAGGGCGCGTCGTCGCCGAAGTCCCACAGGCCCAGACCGTCGTCGCGATAGACCGGCTCGACGACGTAGGTCTTGGCGTTGAACTGAACGCGCATTTGGCCAAGATCGTTGCCCAGCAGCATGCCGACCTCACGGCTGATCGCCGGGTCTTCCAGCCGTGCAAGCCGGGACTCGAACATCGAGCGCCCCTTGGCAACAAAACTGTCGTCATCGACGTACGAGGGATCAAACAAAGCTCTGGCCAGACGTGCAAGCAGGGTTGGGGCGGTGGCGACGCCGGCTGGCACGGCGACATGGTAGGGCGACCAAAGTTTGTGCAATCCCGGCAGCTGGCGCATCGCCAGCATCTCAATGCGGGCATCCTCGATCAGGGTGACGAGCGCGATCTGAAGCGGTTTCAAGGTCCCAACGGGGAATCGGGGCCCGCCGAAGACGAGATGCGCCTGGGCGTGCGCTGCGGCTGCTCTGTACAAAGCGTAGGCGGCGGCGTCCTGCACGCCGCGGTAGATCTCGGGCAAGCGTATCAGCGGCCCCGCGATACCGGCACGGCGTTGTGGTGCCTGGCCGGTGTCGCCCGGAAAACTGCGCAAGAGCGGCGGCTGTCCCCACAACGAGGTGACGAACGCCTTGGTCTGGCGTTCGGTCTCGGCAAATCCGACGCCGGCTGTTGCTCGCTCGACCAGCCGACGTGCAAGCTCATCCTGCAGCGTGAAGAATGCCAGCCGTCTGCGCTTGTCGCCGGCCGCCAGTTTCAAACCGGCTGCGACGAAGTTCTCGAAGGAGGAAATGTTGCCCGCTGCGAGGATTTCGCCCATCCGCGATGCCGCCGACTCCGGCGATTCCGGCGCCCGCAGCGCAAGATCGTCCATGGTGCGCCACCAGCGCGCCAGGCCCGGACCGGCGCCCAGAATTCGACGTGCGACCGCGACAGACTTGATCGTGGCGGCCGCTGCCTTGGCGCCGGCGTGGCGGCAAACATTCGCAGCCGTGTGCGCGGCCACGATCAGCGGTGCGATACCTTCTTCGGTTGGCTGGTTTCTGCTGATATCCCAGAACGCGACCAGGCAGGACGGGCCGGCGTTGACGTCGGCCAATGCCAGCACGCCGGTTGCCCAGCCTTCGAGTTCGTCGGTGTCAAAACGAGCGGCAAGGTTGTCCCACGCGGAACGGAACAGCGGCCTCAGCGTCTCGCGCTGACGCATCAGCAAATGAACGCGGCGGACGGCTCCGTCGGGTTGAGCCGGAACTATTCGCAGCGACACTGACCGGACGGCAGCACTCACGGGATGCAGGCCTCTATGGCAGCGCTGAGCGCCTCGCGGATGTCGTGATTGTCGGTGATCGGCAGAACGATGCTCGATCGGACTGCGGCTTGAAGCGGCAGGCCGGCGCGCACCAGTCGTCCGGCATGGATCAGCATGCGGGTCGAGGCGCCTTCGTCGAGACCATGGCCTTGAAGGTTGCGAGACCGCTCCGCGATGGCGACGAGGGTCCCGGCAAGCTCGACATTGGTTCCGGCCTCGCGCGCCACGATGGCCGCTTCGACCGCCGGCGGCGGATAGCCGAAATCGATCGCGAGAAAGCGCTGCTTGGTTGATTCTTTCAGATCCTTCACCGCGCTCTGATAGCCGGGGTTGTAGGAGATCGTAAGCTGGAAATCGGCGTGGGCCGGCACGATCTCGTTGTGCTTTTCCAGCGGCAAGATCCGCCGCGCATCCGTCAGCGGATGGATGACGACGGTAGTATCTTGCCGGGCTTCGACGATTTCATCGAGATAGCAGATCGCGCCGTGCCTGACCGCCATGGTCAGCGGGCCATCGTGCCAGACGGTCCCGTTCGGCTCCAGCAAATAGCGGCCGGCAAGGTCGGAGGCGGTCATGTCTTCATGCGCCGCGACAGTCACGAGCGGCTTGGCCAGACGCCATGCCATGTGCTCGACAAATCGGGTCTTGCCGCATCCGGTCGGTCCCTTCAACATGACGGGCAGGCGCTCGGTGAAGGCGGCCTCGAACACCGCGATCTCGTCGCCTACCGGCCGATAAAAGGGTTCTGAGGTGATTCGATAGGCATCGAGGTTCATGCGCATCTCCACGGATTATGCGTGGGGAAGGCCGCCCGCCAGCGCGAAGACCTCCTCCCCACCAAAGTGGGCTCGGCAAGCATCGCCTTATGGGCGCGCCACAGCCTCGGAGCGCGCGAAGCAGGCGTTGGTCAAAACGCCTCGAACATCATTAGACCGTCAATCGCGATTTTGCACAAGTGATCTTGGGTCGGGATTGGACGGTGCTGGCCTGCGCTACGGTAAGGACTGCGTCCCGCGACCGTTTTGAGCGCTCAAGACGTGAGTTCAGGAATTGCGGCGGCTGGTGCTGGTGGCAATGGCAGCGGCGGCGGTGCGGTTCTCGACGCCGAGCTTGGCGTAGATCTGCTCAAGATGCTTATCCACTGTTCTTGGGCTGAGGCCGAGGATCTGTGCGATGTCGCGATTGGTTTTCCCCTTCGACAACCACGACAGCACTTCGCCTTCACGGGTGGTCAGTCCGAGTTCGCTGCTGAATTCTGCGGGCAAATTCGTGCTGGTATCTTTTGCCAGGCGCAACAGGAACTCGTTTGGACCAAGTTTACCCATGTATTGCAGCCGCAGCTGCTCGTCGTTTGGAAGGGACGCCATGGCTGTGGTTTTCGATCCGGCTTTGCCTTTTTGAGCCTGTTCAAGCCACTGCAGCATGGGATCCGGCAGCACCAGTTCCTCGTCGGTCCCGGCGGCGAGATTATCCGACAATAATTTCTGCGCCTGCGGTGTTGCCCACATGATCTTGCCTTGCCGGCTAACCGCCAGAAGGTACCGCCCAGACACGTCGAGCGCCGCACGGGCGCTCTGGGTCAGTCTGGCGTTGGCCAGGTGAACGCGAATCCGCGCCAGCATTTCCTCGATGACAATGGGCTTCGTCACATAATCGACGCCGCCTGCTTCCAGGCCGCGCACAATATGTTCGGTCTCTGCCAGGCCGGTCATGAAGATGACGGGCACATTACTCAGGCCCGCTTCGCGCTTGAGACGCCGGCAGGTTTCAAAACCGTCCATGCCAGGCATGACAGCGTCGAGCAGAACGATGTCCGGCGTGATCTGGTCGACGATCCGCATTGCGGCGGCGCCATCCATGGCGACCATGACCGTCATTCCCGCGCCATCAAGTGCGTCGGTCAGCAAGCGCAGCGTTTCCGGCGAATCGTCGACAATGAGCGCGACGTCACGCTTCTTGGGTTCAGTGATCATAGCTGTGCAAGGTCTTCAGGGTTGCCATGTACTGATCGAGATCAAAGCGGTCGATCAGCATGCGCATTTGCGAGACGAAGTCGGTATGCTCGGGGTAATCGGTTCCTATTTCATCGAGCTTGACCTGGATCGCGCGGATGTAACCCATCTGTCCAAGACCGATGAGCTCTTCTACATGCTTCACAGGCGGCCGCGAACCGCTGCCCGGCGTCCAGTGCGGGACGGCAATTTGATCGGTTTCATATTGCCATTCGATCTTGAGGAGCTGGCGGATCAATTCCAGCAGCCGCGGAATATCGATGGGTTTCATCAGATAGCCATCGTGAAACGGCTGCGCCAGCGGCGTGCCATGTGCCTCCAGCGCGCTCGCCGACACCATCAGGATGCGGGCCTGGTGATGGCCGGTCGAACGCAACGTCTCTGCGACGGTCCAGCCGTCCATGCCCGACATCGAGATGTCGAGCAGGAACAGATCTGGCCGGCAGTGCTGGGCGAGAGCGAGACAGCCAGGTCCGTCCGGCGCGCTCAGCAGGATAAAGCCGAGCGGCGTCAGCACTTCGCGCAGCAGATCGCGGTGGACGGGATCGTCGTCGGTGATCAGGACCGTCTTGCGCGGACCGCGGTAGCCGAAGAACGGAGCGTCTACTGGCGCAATGCGCGTCGGATGGGTGACCTCCGACAGCAGGATTTTCACCCGGAAGGTGCTGCCGGTCCCGACCGCGCTGGATACCTGGATGTCGCCACCCATCACGCCCGCAAGCAGCCGGCTTATGGTCAGGCCGAGACCGGTTCCGGTTTGCGGCTGTGATATGCCCAATGCGCCGCGCTCGAACGGGGCAAATATCCGTTCAAGGTCAGTTGCCTGAATCCCCGGACCGGTATCGATGACCTCAAATTCGGCGACCGGACTGCGGTAATGAACGACGAATTGCACGCTGCCACGTTGCGTGAATTTGATGGCGTTCGACAACAGATTGATCAGGATCTGGCGCAGGCGCTTTTCGTCGGCGAACACCACGAAGGGCAGCACGTTCGGCCGCTTGAAGACGAAATCAATGCCCTTGGCGGCGGCCTGAAGACGGAACATGCCAACGAGCTGATCGAGAAACTCGCTCAAGCGAACCTCGTCTCGCGACAGATACAGCCGGCCCGCCTCGATTTTCGAGATGTCGAGAATGCCGTCGATCAGCCCGGACAGATGATCGGCGCTGCGACGGACTACGCGCACCTGATCGCGCGGCTTAGGGAGCAAGCTCGAATCCTGCTCCAGCAACTGAGCGTAGCCACTGATGGCATTCAGCGGCGACCGCAGTTCATGGCTCAGTCCGACGACATATCGGCTCTTCGCGAGATTGGCGGATTCAGCGACTTCCTTGGCGCGCTGCAACTCGGCGTCGGTGCGCTTGTGCGCGTCGATTTCCTGGATCAGCAGCGTGGTCTGCCGCCTGGTTTCCGCTTCCGCCGCGCGTCGGCTCTGCTGCGCGAGCACGAACAGCCAGGCGACAACGCCGATGATAATCGTCAGCGCGAAGAATACTTTCCAGAGCACGTCGGATAGCTGCAGGTTGTCGACGTGAACTGTCGCCGATGTCTCCAGGTAGATCAGGCCGAGCGTCAGCCCGACCAGTCCGGCGGAAACAGCGAAGACACCGAGATAGTGTCCGAGTTGCGAATTGATCCGTGTGTAAATAGGCTCCGGCAAGAGCTTGCCGAGGGTTTCGGCGACCTGCGCCTGGATCCGCGCGTGCGGCTTGCAGAGATCGTGGCATCGTGCATCGAGCGAACAGCACAGCGAGCAAATCGGGCCGGCATAGGCGGG
>DATHHQ010000198.1:0-4259 GCA_035490095.1 Bradyrhizobium sp. | reverse complement strand
ACGTTCGAGCGGCAACAGGAGCTTTTTAACAGAGGTGCTGCGCCACGGGCGACGCTCGATGCCGCAATACGCGATCTTCAAGTGGCCAACGCCAATCTGGCGAGCCTGCAACGAGAGGCCGCGGCGGCACTCGCCCAACTGGGCGGTAACCCGGACATGCCGGTCGACCAGCAATCCACCATGAAGCAGGCGCTGGCCGCTGTCGATCTTGCGGCACGCAATCTGCGGCTGACCGCCATCGTCGCTCCTTTCGACGGCATTCCTAATAATGTCGAGAGCATCGCGATCGGAGCTTTTTTGAATGCCGGCCAATCCGCTTTTCCGCTGGTGTCGACGAACGATCCTTACATCGAGGCCAACATCAGGGAGACTGATCTCACCTATGTGAGGGAAGGTGATCCGGCGCGCCTCGCCGTCGACGCCTATCGCGAATCTACCATCGCCGGCAAGGTAACGGCACTGGCCCCTGCGAGCGGATCGGTATTCGCCCTGTTGCCGCCACAAAATGCTACCGGCAACTGGGTCAAGGTCGTGCAGCGCATACCAGTTCGGCTTTCCTTCGGCGAGATCCCGGATGGGCTCGCCTTGCGCGCCGGCATGAGCGTCAAAATTTCCATCGATACAGGTCACCAACGCTCGCTCCGCGAACTTTGGCGTGACATCGCCGGAATTTTCGGGGCCTGACATGGTGAGCACGACGGCCAATAGCGGAGTCATCAACCGGGCAATGATTACCGCAACCGTGATGCTTGCGACCCTGATGCAGGCGCTCGACACCACAATCGCCAATGTCGCGCTTCCCTATATGCAGGGCAGCCTGTCAGCGACAAGCGACCAGATCAACTGGGTGCTGACCTCTTATATCGTGGCGGCTGCGATCATCACGCCGGCAACCGGCTGGCTCGAAGCAAGGTTCGGCCGCAAGCCGTTGTTCCTGACGGCGGTGATCGGCTTCATCGTGACCTCTATGCTCTGTGGCGCCGCTGTATCGCTTGGGCAAATCGTGGTCTTCCGCCTGCTTCAAGGCATCTTTGGCGCGCCCCTGGTGCCATTGTCGCAATCCGTACTGCTCGACGCCTATCCTCCCGAGCACCAAGGGCAAGCGATGGCGGTGTTCGGGCTTGGCGTGATGCTTGGACCGATTCTCGGCCCGACCCTTGGCGGCTGGCTCACGGATTCTTACAGCTGGCGCTGGGTGTTCTACGTCAACGTGCCCTTTGGCCTGCTGTGCGCTCTCGGCATCCTGCTGTTCCTCGGAAGGCGCGCTGATCGGCCGCTGGCTGGACGGCTCGATTGGCTCGGTTTCGCGACGCTCGGACTCGGCATTGGGGCGCTACAGCTCTTCCTCGACCGTGGCGAGCGGCTCGACTGGTTCGCCTCGCGCGAGATCCAGATCGAGGCCGCACTTTGCGTGCTCGGCTTCTACCTCTTCACGGTCCACACGGTGTCGGCGCGCGATCCGTTCATCTATCCCGCGCTATTCAATGACCGGAATTTCGTAATCGGCATCATCCTGATTTTCATCGTCGGCGTCGTACTGCTGGCGACACTGGCGATGTTGACGCCCTATCTAGAGAGACTTATGAACTATCCCGTGCTGACCGCTGGCCTGGTTCTCGCACCGCGGGGCGTCGGCACCATGGCGGCGATGCTGATCGCCGGGCAGCTCATCCGCTACGTTGATGCGCGGCTCTTGATCGCCACGGGTCTAGGAACGACCGGGCTGTCGCTCTATCTGATGACAGGCTTCACACCCGATGTATCGCAGGGCACGCTGATCCGCACCGGCTTGATGCAAGGCTTCGGCATCGGCTTCGTCTTCGTGCCTTTAGGTACGGTGGCATTCCGCACGCTTGCGCCGGCGCTGCGCACCCAGGGGACCGGGCTCTTCAATCTGATGCGCAATATTGGAGCGAGCATCGGCATCTCCATGATGAGTTATCTCTTGGTGCGCAACTCCGCTATTACACAGGCTGGGCTCGTCGAGCATGTCACGCCCTACAGGCAAGTGGTGCGCGATTATGCTCACGAGCTCAGCCTGGCCACCCTTGGCGGACGCGCGGCGCTTGCCCAAATAGTGACCGTGCAGGCCCAAGCCGTCGCGTTCATCGACAATTTCAAGCTGATGATGTTCGTGTCTTTCCTGGCGATCTCGCTGGTGGTTCTGATACAAAGTCCGCGTCGACCCCTTGGCAACGAAGGTCCAGCTTCCGGTTGACCGAACACCGCATCTGGCGTCATCGTCGTCCGGCAACGATTTCGCGCGTGGTGTGGGAGGCTTCGATGTCGATCAAGGATGAGTTGAGAGATACCAAGGAGCAATTCAGGCTGCTATCGCTTTATCAGCGATTTGAACATGTCGTCATTATGTTACTTACGGCGCTGATCGCCGTTATCGTCATTGTAGCCGTCTGGAACCTGAGCTTGAAAATCCTTTTTGGGCTTGTTCTGTCGGGAAGTCTCGACCCATCGGACTATTCGGTCTTCCAGGCTGTATTTGGTATGATCTTTACGGTGATCATTGCGCTCGAATTCAAGAAATCGCTCCTGGTGGTGGCCCAACGCCGCGACACCGTGGTCCAGATCCGCTCGGTCGTCATGATTGCGCTCCTGGCCGTGTGCCGGAAGGTCATCATTCTCGACCTGAGCGAAACCGATGCGTTGCATACCCTGGCATTTGCCGCCGCGATCCTTGCTCTCGGCGCAGTCTACTGGCTGGTGCGCGACAGCGATGAGCGGTTCAGTGAGGCGGCCCGTGGACACAGCGCAGCAGGCTCACCGATTGGTGACGAAGACCGGTAGTTTCTCCAGCGCCCCCCGGCTGGCTCCCGGCAGGACGGTGTAGCCGGAAGGATCGTCCAGCTTGAGGTTACGGAATGGAATGGCGATGAGCTGGCCGCTAAGTCCGGTGAAATCGCCGACGGCAAGGACAACGTAAATGTTGCCGTCCTTGCCGAAGATGAAATCGTTAATTCTTCCGATCGTCTCGTTTTTGTCGTTGACCACTGGCTTTAGTTTGAGCGTCTCGGCGCGATAGCCTCTTGCGACCTCCGTGGCCTGCAGAGGAGTAAGTGCCACTTCCTGTGCCGCAGCATGATCGATCCACACGGAGAGAACGACGGTCGTGAAGATGACCGCGGACAAGAATGAGAAGTGAGATCTGTTCATGATATCACCATCGCTGTCCGGGAAGTACCATCCCGGCTTCGGTCATCGCCCGAGCCGGGCGACAGCCGTGTTCAATCACTGGGGTCTCTCTCGTGCGATCGGTCGCTACCGGGAAGGCCGCTCGGAACTACCGGAACTATTCGGATTCGAACCAGTGGTGACTGCATCCGTGACGATCTCGGTCACCAATTTGCTGTCCGGGTCAATCAACAGGACTCGGTCCGGCAGCTTCACGAAGAGCAGGTTCTTCGCCTCGGGAACCTGATCGGTGACATTATTCGGAAGTGTTTGCGCAGTCATGGAATCTGGAACCTTGTTGCCGACTTGGGGTTGCGCGCCAGCCGGGGCAAGCTGTGATGGCGAGGTGGCGAGCCCCTGGCTAACCATTTGTTCTTGCTTCGGCGTCAGATCGGCGCGGGCCGTGCCGGTCGTTGGGCTGGGGGCGTTTTGACCTGCGGCGACGCCGATGCTGCTGAAAATCGCCACGGTGATTGCGCCTGCGCGAGTGAGTTTGCTCATGGTTGCCTCTTGATGCGCTGAGGGATTCAGACTAGTCACGTTGTCGGAACGACACGTCGCGCCAACCGCGTGGCTATCTGGATTGATAAAGGCTAGAAACCCAGGGAGCGTTGACCGCCGTCAAGATCGCACGAAATTAGCTTGGGGCTAGTTCTACGCCCGCGCGGAGGCCATGGGTGGGCGACGACATTCCTATCTTCCACCCAGGTCACGCCCGGTGCCGAGCACGCCGCGCGTTCGGGTTCACGGCGTTCGAGCCTGGAGCGCACGATTGGCGTCTACCTCAGCGTCGCGTTTGAGCGCTTCCCGTATTTTCTTCCAGATCTCCGTGGGCTCTGCGCGGCTTGACCGCGATCATGTTTGACACTCGTTTTACGCCCTGATCCGACGCACGGCGTTCTCGGCGTTTTTTTATGATACTGCCGCTCGACCTAGGGTCTGTTTGGATTCAGGATTCTCATCCGGGCTTGATTGTGATTCAAGCTTGGAATGGACCGATTCGTTTTGACTGACGCCCAATGGGCGAAGATGGAGCCGCTTTGTCTTGGCAAGCCGGGCGATCCCGGCCGGAG
>DATHHQ010000197.1:0-30761 GCA_035490095.1 Bradyrhizobium sp. | reverse complement strand
TTAAAACCATTGCGTGCGGGGACGCCGGGTGATTCCGGGTACTCGTTGTTACTCGTGTGCGTTCTACCACTACCAAGTGCACACGAGGCTGCGGGTGCCACGGGCATCCGGCGTTCCCCACGCCCTCTTTGGGCGGAAGATACAGCAAAGCCTCGGGCGCATCGCGCCGCGAGAATACTGACACATGCCTTTGTCCATTTCCGAGAGTTGAAATTGAGCGGGCATCTGCGAGGGGCGCGCCATGGTTGAGTTGAACCGGCAGTCCGCATGCGCTTGCGATGTGATGTTCGGCTCGAGCCGATCAAGCGCGCTTGGTTGCCGTCCCTTCTCTCTTCGCCGCAACCCGACGCGCCGCTGCCAACGCTGCTTGCGCCCACGTGACAAGCTCATCGGGGTCGTCGAACAGCCGCTCCGGCGCGCGCCAAAAGGCGAGGTCTATGGTGCCGCCCTTCTTTTCGTAGTTCAGGGGCGGAAAGGACTCGGCTTCCTTGAAGGCCGCCCGGTTGTCGTCATCAACCCGGAAGTAGAGCGTGTTGTCCCTCACCATTGCGAGCATCAGCCCGTCGCAGAACACACCGGTCTTGCCGAACATGCGCCGCATCGTGACGCGGCCCAGCGGAGCGAGCTGCTCGCGCAGGAACTCGGCAAAGTCGTCGCTGGCAACCATCCTCGATCCTTAGCTCAGCTCCCATGGAATAGGCATGACGATGCCCCTACCAATAAAGCGATGCCCTCATCGTCCTCAACTCGGATTTGCGGCCGCGAGCCGGCCAACGATCCCGCGTCTGAAATTGCGCACCCGTGCCGGCAGCCAATGGCGATCCTGATAGATCAGGTAAAGCCGCCGCCTGCACTGACCGTCTGCTCGAACGACCGGTCCGATGCTAGAACGAAACAAGAACAAAGTCACTACCCCAATGCGCAAAAACATAAAAGGTGGGAGCACCAGCCCGAAGCGGCCGAGTCCCGCCGATTTTCGACGAAACCGCCAGCAATCAATGGCGCTTTGGCCTCGCTTGGCCTAAAGCATCTCCAACTCACTCACATCCGCCATCCGCGCGAACGTGCATCTGACGGGCACGCAGCTTCGACCTGTTGGGTTCGAGGCCTATTTGATGTTCCGCGCCGAGCGCCAACAGAGGTTTGCCATCCCGTGACATTCTTGACCACTAGTCCGCCGCTCGCCCGAGCCCTGGCGGAGCGCAACTACGACTCTCCGACTCCGGTCCAGACCGCCGTGCTTGCGATTGCTGCCGCCGGCTGCGACCTCCTGGTTTCGGCGCAAACCGGTTCAGGCAAAACCGTCGCCTATGGGCTGGCGATTGCGAAGAATCTTCTAGGATGTGCCGAGCGGTTCGAGCGGGCTGCCGCCCCCCTTGCCTTGATCGTCGCGCCAACACGCGAGCTCGCCTTGCAGGTGCAGCGCGAACTCGCCTGGCTCTATCAATATGCCGATGCGCGCGTGGTTTCCTGCGTCGGTGGCATGGATCCGCGCCGCGAACAGCGCGAGCTTGCCGCGGGCGCTCACATCGTGGTCGGCACGCCGGGGCGGTTGTGCGATCACTTGCGGCGCGGCCGTCTCGACGTCTCGGAATTGAAGGCTGTCGTGCTCGACGAGGCCGACGAAATGCTCGATCTCGGGTTTCGCGAGGATATGGAATTCATCCTCAAGACCACGCCCGACACCCGCCGCACGTTGCTGTTCTCGGCGACTTTGCCGCGCGGCATCGTCGCGCTGGCAAAGCAGTATCAGCAACAGGCCTTTCGCGTCGAGGTCGCGGGCGACGAAGGTGGCCACGCCGATATCGAGTACCGGGCGATCCGGATTGCCGCCGCCGATGTCGAGCACGCGGTCGTCAACGTGCTGCGATTCTTCGAATCGCCGAGTGCGCTGGTGTTCTGCAACACGCGAAACGCGGTGCGGCATTTGCAGGCGACGCTGCTGGAGCGCGGGTTCTCCGTGGTCGCACTATCAGGCGAATTGACACAGAACGAGCGGACCCAGGCGCTGCAGGCCTTGCGCGATGGACGTGCACGGGTCTGCGTGGCCACCGACGTGGCGGCGCGCGGCATTGATCTGCCGAACCTTGATCTCGTCATTCACGCCGATCTGCCGAACGACGCGGAGGTCATGCAACATCGCTCCGGCCGCACCGGCCGTGCGGGCCGCAAGGGCGTGAGCGTCCTGCTGGTGCCTGCCGC
Organism: Bradyrhizobium sp.; assembly: GCA_035490095.1. Classification (GTDB taxonomy): domain Bacteria; phylum Pseudomonadota; class Alphaproteobacteria; order Rhizobiales; family Xanthobacteraceae; genus Bradyrhizobium. The sequence goes on along the minus strand of DATHHQ010000197.1, from coordinate 28,559 downwards.
GAAAAAGCGGCGCGCGGAATTGCTGCTGAATCTGGCAGGCACCGATGTCATCTGGGGCACGGCGCCGACAGCGGATGAAATTCGCAAGCTCGATCAGGAGCGCATGCTGCGCGATGCACTGTTTGCGGAGGAGACGACATCAGAGGATCTGATCCTGGCACGGGCATTGCTCGCCGAACGGTCGCCCGAGGATATCGCCGCCGCACTGGCGCGGCTCTATCGGGCGCGGCTGCCTTCGCCCGAAGACATTCTCGATCCCGGCCAGGGCGCTGGCCGATCGCGTGACGATCGCGGCCGGGAAAAAAGCGCCCGCCCGTCGCGCGGCGACGATCGCGAGACCGGTCCGCGGTCCAAGCCAGGCAAATCATCGCCGCGTCACGGCATGGTGGAGGGCAGCGTGTGGTTTCGCGCCGCCATCGGACGCAAGAAGAATGCGGAGGCGCGCTGGCTGTTGCCGATGATTTGCCGTCGTGGCGGCATCGACAAGCATGACATCGGCGCCATCCGCATCATGGACACCACCACTGAGTTCGAGATTTCCAAAGCGGTCGCGGAATCCTTCGCGGCCAAGATTCGCCGCCCCGACAAGGAAGACAACATCCGCATCGAGCCGCTGGCGGATGCTCCGCAGGGGCAGGCGGCTTCGGAAAAGCGGCCGCACACCCCTCGGAATGAAGGCAATGAGCCCGACCGCGGCGCGCGCCGGAATGAAAAACCCCGCGAGGAGAGAGGGCCGAATCAACACGGCAAGACTGTCAGCGAAAACGGGGCGGGATTTGCCCGGGAGTCCGGTTTCGAGAAGAAAAAACGATTCCAGGGCAAGCCCACTCACGTCGGCCGGCCGCAGCTCACCAACGCGTCTCCCGCAAGACCCGCGTTCGGAAAGAAGGCCAAGAAGAATCGTGGCGGCTGATGCTTGCGCCGCCCGGTCAAATGGCCGGGGCGAACCCGGCCGTACGGCCGATGGTCTGGGCCTACGGAATCGCCAGTCTCGTCCTATCTTAAACCGATAGGAATGACCCCATGACCGATCAAACAGACCTCCTGGCCCAATTCTCGAACGCTCTGGCCGCACGCGCGGAAGCTGCGAAAAACGCGGTTGTCGCTATCCGCCTTGCCCACGGGCGGCATATGACAGGCATGGTGTGGCGATCCGAGATCGTCATCGCCTCCGAGCAGTCGCTGCCGCGAAAAGATGATTTTGAGCTTGTGGCAGCTGGCGGCGCGGTCCTGACGGCAAAGATCGCCGGACGCGATCCCAGCACCAATATCGCTGTTCTGCGGCTGGCAGAGTCGATTGCGCCGCCGTCGATCAGCGCGGGCGAGGCGCATACCGGCGCGATTGCGCTGGCGATCGGAGCAGACGGGACCGGTGCCGCGAGCGCGCGGCTAGGGCTCGTCAATCTCGCCGGCGCCGAATGGCATTCCAGCCGCGGCGGCCTCATCGACCGGCGCATCGTGCTCGATGTCAGCCTGGCCCGCCGCGAGGAGGGTGGGCCGGTTTTCGATGCCGCCGGCGCGTGTCTGGGAATGTCGACCTTCGGGCCGCGCGGCCAGGTCATTGCCATTCCGACCGCAACCATCGAACGCATCGTACCGCTGCTGCTCAAGGACGGCCGCGTCGCGCGCGGCTGGCTCGGTGTCGCCTTGCAGGCTGTCGCCGTGCCCGATGCGCTGCGCGAGACCGCCGATCAGTCCAGCGGCTTGATGGTCATGTCGGTGGTCGAAGGCGGCCCCGCGGCGCAGGCAGGAATTCTGGCGGGCGACATCATCCTGAGTGTCGATGGGACATCGACGCATCGGTTCCGAAACATCGCCAGAAACTTCGGTTCCGGCAGCATCGGGCGAAAGGCCGATCTTCGCCTCATCAGGAGCGGCACGGTGATCACGGTGCAGGCGACCATTGCGGAACGGCCCGCCGGATGAGTGACGCGGCAAGCAAACCGGCGGCGATGGGGCGGCTGCGCGTCGCCGTCTACGCCGTGGATTTGCTGCGGCGTACCGCCTTGAGCCAGGTGGTCGCCGAGGCCGGGCATCTTGTCGTCGGCGCACAGGACACCGCCGACGTGGTGCTGGTGGACGGCGACTGCCCGCCGGGTGAAGCCCGCCCAGTGGTCACGCTCGGCGGCGCCGATCACGACCTGCCCGGCGTGCTGTCCCGCGATGCGGGCGCAAGCCAGATCGATGCGGCCATACGAGCGGTGTCGGCCGGCTTGATCGTCCGCACGCCCGACGCGATCGATGCCGGCTTTGGCGCAATGCGGGAGACCGACCGTCACGCGTTGCTAACGCCGCGCGAACTCGAAGTGCTGGCCGCACTTGCCGAAGGCATGACCAACAAGGCCATTGCCCGCCGATTGAACATCTCGCTGCACACCGTGAAATTCCATGTGGAATCCGTGTTCCGGAAATTGGGCGCGCGCACCAGGACGGAAGCCGTGGCGAAAGCCTCCGAACGCCGCCGCTATGAGACGATCACGCTGTGACCTCGATCTCGGCAGTAAGGCGTGGAACTCGCTCCGAACCGCCGGGTCGCGTCGGCTGGCCAGCCGATAGCCGGTATTCGCCAAGCAATATCAACTAGCCGGTCGCCTGCTGGATTAGTAGAGTCCGGCAAATCCAGGTGTGTCACATTGGACAGGGAACGATTCTATCCATCAGCCTGATCGGCTGTGTTGTTGCGCTCTCCAAATGAGACCAAAGGGAAATGAAAGAGAAAAAGGACATCGTGGAAAACTGGCTGCCGCGTTACACCGGCACGCCGCTTGCTGAATTCGGAGAATATATTCTCCTGACCAACTTCGACAATTACGTCGAATGGTTCGCCGCGCTGCACGGCGGTCTGGTCAAGGGCATAGATCGACCGATGCCCAACGTGACCGCCGATGGAATCACTCTGATCAACTTCGGCATGGGAAGCCCGAATGCCGCGACCGTGATGGATCTGTTAAGTGCCATTGCGCCGAAAGCCGTATTGTTTCTTGGCAAATGCGGCGGATTGAAACGCAAAAATAAAGTTGGCGACTTGATTTTGCCGATTGCGGCCATTCGGGGCGAAGGTACCTCGAATGATTACCTGCCACCGGAGGTGCCCGCGCTGCCCGCGTTCGAGTTGCAACGCGCCGTGTCAACGATGATCCGCGACCTCGGTCACGACTATTGGACAGGTACCGTGTACACGACCAATCGTCGTGTTTGGGAACACGATGATCGCTTCAAGGAGGTGTTGCGTCGTACCCGAAGTATGGCGATCGACATGGAGACTGCAACAATCTTTGCTGCGGGATTTGCCAACCACATTTCGACTGGCGCGCTGCTCCTGGTGTCCGATCAGCCAATGATCCCCGAGGGTGTGAAGACCGAAGCGTCGGATCTGACGGTGACCGTGAATTATGTCGAAGGGCATATCAAAATCGGGATCGAGGCCTTGAAGCTTGTGCGGCGCCGGGGACGCAGCGTCAAGCACTTGCGTTTCGAAGACGATTTCGATGGAGGGGCATGAAACGCAAGAAGCGTCGCACCTGGGTCAAAACTCCAGCGGCGCGTTATCGACGACCTCCTTCATCACGAAGAACGTTCGCGTCTGCCGCACCCCAGGCAGCGCGATCAGCTGTTCGCCGTGAATCCGGTTGAAATCCGCCATGTCTTCGACCCTGATTTTCAGGAAATAATCGAAGTCGCCCGCGACCAGGTGACAATCGAGGATGAATTTCAATTTCGCGACGGCTTTTTCGAACGCCGCGAAACTCTCCGGTGTCGAACGGTCGAGCACGACGCCGACCATCACCAGCGCGCCCCGGCCGACCTTTTGCGGCACGATCATCGCGCGAACGCGGCTGATGTAGCCTTGCTCGAACAGCGACTGGGTTCGCCGGTGACACGTCGCGGGACTGACGTCGACCCGCTGCGCCAGTTCGGCGTTGGTGAGCCGTCCATTGCCCTGAAGCAGGCGCAGCATTTTCAGGTCGATCCGGTCGAGCTCGGGCACGGAAGAAGCTTTCATATCTTGACGGTAATTCCGAAGATAATCGTATTATCGATATGAATCTAATCCAAACAGGGCAGTTCATCGGGTGACTTCGAGAGCACCTTTCTCATGAGAAATGTTATTTTTCGAGGGATCGGAGCGGCTGACAGAAGGGCACCTCGCATGCTGGAGAAATTCGAACGCTATCCACTCACCTTCGGACCCACGCATATCGAGAAGCTGGAGCGGCTCGGCGCGCATCTGGGCGGCAAGGTCGAACTCTACGCCAAGCGCGAGGACTGCAATTCGGGACTGGCTTTTGGCGGCAACAAGCTGCGCAAGCTCGAATACATCATTCCCGATGCGATCGCCTCCAACGCCGACACGCTGGTCTCGATCGGCGGGGTGCAGTCGAACCACACGCGCATGGTGGCTGCTGTTGCGGCGAAAATCGGAATGAAATGCCGGCTGGTTCAGGAAAGCTGGGTGCCGCATGAGGACGCCGTTTATGACCGCGTCGGCAACATCCTGCTGAGCCGGATCATGGGGGCCGATGTCCAGATGGTCGACGAAGGGTTCGACATCGGTATCCGGCAAAGTTGGGAAGAGGCGATCGCGGACGTGAAGGCCAAGGGCGGCAAGCCTTATGCGATCCCGGCGGGAGCCTCGGTCCACAAATATGGCGGCCTTGGTTATGTCGGCTTCGCCGAGGAGGTTCGTGCCCAAGAGAAGGAGCTTGGCTTTGCCTTCGACTACATCGTGGTCTGCACGGTTACCGGCTCGACCCATGCGGGCATGCTGGTCGGCTTTGCCAAGGACGGTCGCGCGCGCAAGGTGATTGGGATCGACGCCTCCTTCACCCCGGTCCAGACCAAAGCACAGGTGCTTGAGATCGCGCGTAATACCGCAAAACTCGTCGAACTCGGCAAGGAAATCGCCGAAGACGATGTCGTCCTGGTCGAGGACTATGCTTATCCGGTCTATGGCGTTCCGTCGCAGCAGACGAAGGAGGCCATTCGCCTGTGCGCGCGCCTCGAAGGCATGATTACCGACCCGGTCTATGAAGGCAAATCCATGCAGGGAATGATCGACCTCGTGAAGAAGGGCTATTTCCCCGAAGGATCGAAGGTTCTCTACGCTCATCTCGGCGGCGCACCGGCGATCAACGGCTACGCCTATGCCTTCCGCAACGGTTGAGCGTGGTTACCTGATTGCGAATCTCCCCATGACAAGGCAGGCGGCGCGACCGCAATCAACAGCAAACCGATCGTCAGTTTCAGTTCCTCGTTCATGCAACTCTTCGCCGAGAGTCAACCCGATTCGGGCTTTTTCCGGCGCATGGGCAAAGTAGCCAATGGGTCGCGCGAATGCGCGCCGGATGATAAGCTCGGTGTCTGCATCCGCAAGCAAGAGGCTGAACATCCATGACCGTACCTGAACGCAACGTCTCGGCATCGATCGATCCCGTCAAACTCGACCGTCTCGCCGAGGTGGCCGTCAAGGTCGGGCTGCAACTGAAAGCGGGACAGGACCTGCTGGTGACGGCGCCGACCGTGGCGCTGCCCCTGGTGCGGAAGATCGCCGAACATGCCTACCGGGCCGGCGCAGGCCTTGTTACTCCCATCCTGTCCGACGAGGCGGTCACGCTGTCGCGCTATCGGTTCGCGCCGGACGATAGCTTCGACCGCGCGGCCGGCTGGCTCTATGAGGCAATGTCGAAGGCGTTTGCCGGCAACACCGCGCGGCTCGCCATCGTCGGCGACAACCCGATGCTGCTTGCCGGCGAAGACCCGGCCAAGGTCTCGCGCGCCAGCAAAGCCAATTCGATCGCGTATCAACCGGCGCTGGAAAGGATCGTCAATTTCGACATCAACTGGAACATCATTGCCTATCCGAGCCTGTCCTGGGCGAAGCAGGTATTTCCGGACGACGATGAGGATGTCGCGGTGGCAAAGCTTGCGGACGCGATCTTCGCTGCCTCCCGGGTCGATAATGATGAACCCATCGCAGCGTGGAACGAGCACAACGCCACGCTGCGCAGCCGGACCGAATGGCTGAACGGACAGCGATTCGGCGCGCTGCATTATTCCGGACCCGGCACCGACCTGGAGATCGGGCTCGCCGACGGTCACGAATGGCAGGGCGGTGCATCCATGGCCAAGAACGGGATCACCTGCAACGCGAATATCCCGACCGAGGAAGTATTCACCACGCCGCATGCGCGGCGGGTCAACGGGCACGTCGTCAGCACCAAGCCGCTATCGTATCAGGGTTCGCTGATCGACGGCATCGCGGTGCGGTTCGAGGAAGGGCGCATTGTCGAGGCCAAGGCCACGCGCGGTGAGGAAGTTCTGAACAAGGTGCTGGACACCGACGAGGGCGCGCGCCGCCTGGGCGAAGTCGCGCTGGTGCCGCATTCCTCGCCGATCTCAAAAAGCGGGCTGTTGTTCTTCAACACCCTGTTCGACGAGAACGCCGCCTGCCACGTCGCGCTGGGCCAATGCTATTCGAAGTGCTTCCTCGACGGCGCCAATCTGACGCCGCAGCAGATCGCCGCCAAGGGCGGCAACAAGAGCCTGATCCACATCGACTGGATGATCGGCTCGGACAACATCGACATCGACGGTGTTCACGCCGACGGCCGGCGCGTCCCCGTGTTCCGCAAGGGCGAGTGGGCGTGAGGAGGCTTGCAGCGTAGGCATGGGCGTCGAGCCGCGGGCGAGCGCGCGATAGCCATCGGATCGCGCAAATGCGCGCGACCCGTCGCCTATTGCGCCTTTGCAATCAGACGCAGGCTGCTCATCACGCATCCGACGGCGGCGAATGCCGCGCCAAGCACCAGTGCGACCGTGGCTCCTTCACGGCCGGCGAGGCCAAAGCAGAGCGCCGCCAGCGCCGCCCCGCTGGTCTGTCCCGTCAGGCGTGCCGTCGCCACGATGCCGCTCGCGCTTCCGCTGCGACCGGCAGGTGCGCTGGACATCAAGGCCTTCATGTTCGGAACCTGAAAAAAGCCAAATCCGCATCCGCAGATCGCCATGCGCCAAACGATGTCGGCAACGTGAGGGCTGGCCGGAAGCATCGCCAACAGGGCCATCCCCACGCCGAGTAATGCCAGACCGAGACCGCCGAGGATTCCCGCGGGGAAGCGATTGGACAGGCGTCCCGCGATCGGCGCCATCATCGCGACCACAAGCGGCCAGGGGGTCATGAAGAAGCCGGTCTCGACCTGCGACCGGCCGAGAATGTCCTCGAAGTAGAACGGCAGGGAGACGAAAGCCAGGCCCTGGACCGCAAACGAGCAGACCGCGGTGGCAGTGGACAGCGCGAAAAGCGGCCGGCGAAACAGGTCGATGGGCAGCACGGGCGCCGGATGATCGGCCTGTCTGCGGATCAGAACCCAGCCAAGCAACACGGCGGAAGCAAGTTCTATCAATACCAGTCCAGGCCGCGCATGATGAGCCGCACTTCCGATCCCGAGAATGAGAAGGCCAAGACACCCCGCAGCCAACACCGCGCCGGGAAAATCGAAGGCATGGGTCGCTCGCGGGGTGCGCGGTAACGTCTTCAGGCCGATCACAATCGCAACCAGGCCGAAGGGAATGTTGATGGCAAACAGCCAGCTCCACGGTCCGATCGCGAGAATGCCGGAGGCGATCGTCGGGCCAAGCGTGAAGGCGGTCGCAACCACCAGCGCGTTGTGTCCGAAACCTCGGCCCTGCAGGCGCCCCGGATAAACGAAACGAACCAGCGCCGTATTCACACTCATGATGCCGCTGGCGCCCAGACCCTGCAGCACGCGCGCCATCAGCAGGCTGGGCAACGACCAGGCGCATGCGCAGGCCAGCGACGCCACGGTGAACAGCACGAGGCCTGCGAGATAAATCCGGCGGTGACCGACGATTTCGCCCAGCGCTGCGAGCGGCAATAGCGTTGCCACCAAGGCAATCTGATAGACATTCACCACCCAGATGACGTCGGCGGGGCCGACATGCAGATCGGCCGCGATAGCGGGAAGCGCGATGTTGGCGATCGCGGTATCGAGCGACGCCATCGCCAGCGCGGTGAAAATCGCGGCCGCGGCCCATCTCCGGCGTTCTGCCGGCAGACCATCGACCGCAACCAATTCATCCGCCAAAATTGTTTCCGTCGACATTCGAGAAGGTCTCCCAATGGCCGGGATGTAGTACGGATACCGGCCGGCCAGCAGGCGGCTCCTCGCATGCCGCTCATGCGACGCCGAAGGCCGGCGACGGCGGCAATGCGACGCACGAGGCTGGCCCAAATCGGAAACGCTGGCTCTCATCGTGGTCGTCTCCTTTTTCAGGCCAGGCACAGCGCGGCGGTGAACAGGATCGCCGACACGATCGGCGCTATCGTGCGGACATGATTCCAGGCAGCCGGCTGATGTAACCGGCTATCGTTGACATCTGCGGCAGCTGATCGCGCGGCCCCAGTTCACGCGGGTAGGCCAGCGCCATACGCTCCGCTCGCACGGGGAACGCAACGCGGAACGCTGCGCCATGGGTGTCGAGAACCGCGGCCTGCATGGTTTTCGCTGCTGTCATCGATCGGTGCCTCCTGCATCCTCGCCCGGTCTTGCGGTTAGCGCGTATTTAACCATCGCAGGCTATACTTGAAGCACAAGTTCCATTTTAACATTCCGTTTATTTTTACCGAGGACGCCCGATGAAATTCGGAATTTCAATTTCGCGTGCGATCGCGCTGTTCGGTATCGTCACCGCAATAAGCCTTGGTACCATCATTTTCACCGGCGTTTACGCGCTCAGCGAGCTGAAAGTGGGAGGTCCGCTGTACGACAAGATCAAGCTTGGCAACGATCTCGTTGCCGACATTCTTCCACCGCCGGAATATGTCATCGAGGCATATCTCGAAGCGACATTGGCGCTGCGCGACCCTGCGGAATTATCGATGCACCGCGACCGTCTCGTTCAACTGAAGAAGGAATATGACGAGCGGCATGACTTCTGGCTGAAATCGGATCTTGATTCCACCATCAAATCGAAGCTCACCCTGGAATCCCATCGCGAGGTCGAGCGGTTTTGGGTCGCCGTCAACGATGTGCTGCTGCCGGCGCTGGCGAAGGCTGACATGGCCTCCGCGGAGAAGTCGTACAAGGATGTCAGCGCGGCCTATGCGGCGCACCGCACCCTGATCGATGACATCGTCAAACGGACGAACGATGGCAATGCCGAAACCGAGACCGATGCCGTCAATCGCGTGAAGCGATTTACCCTGATTCTTTGGGTGGTCTCCGGTTTGGCTTTCTTCATTGTGGGCGCCGGCATCATCGGCGTTGCAATTGGAGTCATTCATCCGATCGCAAAGATGACCCGCGTGATGAAACGACTTGCCGATGGCGAGATGAACGACGATGTGCCCGCCTTGACCCGCGACGATGAGGTGGGGGCGATGGCGAAAGCGGTTCAGGTATTCAAGGAAAACGCGCTTCGCGTCGGGGCCATGAAAACCGAACAGATCGAACTGGCCAGCAAAGCCGAAACCGAGCGGCATGCCGTCATGCTGCAAATTGCCGACGGCTTCGAGAAAGCGATCGGAAAAGTCGTTCGGACCGTGTCGTCGGCCTCGACCGAGATTGAAACGGCCGCCGGCAACCTCACAAAATCAGCGGATACGACGCAGCAACTGTCGGCCTCAGTGGCGGCTGCTTCCGAGCAGTCATCCTCGAACGTGCAGTCGGCTGCCGCGGCCTCGGAGCAAATGGCCACGTCGGTGTCCGAAATCGGGCGGCAAGTTCAGGAATCGCACAAGATCGCCCATGCCGCGGTGCACCAGGCGGACCAGACCAACGAGCGGATTGCCGAGCTATTGCAATCGGCGAACCGTATCGGCGAGGTCGTCAAAATGATCACCGCGGTGGCCGAGCAAACCAACCTTCTTGCCCTGAACGCGACGATCGAAGCTGCCAGGGCCGGCGACTCCGGCAAAGGCTTTGCGGTGGTTGCATCTGAAGTGAAGGCGCTTGCGTCCCAGACCGCCAAGGCGACCGAAGAGATCTCCGCGCAGATTACGCAAATGCAAACCGCGACGCAGCAGTCGGTTTCCGCCATCAAGGATATCGGCGCCACCATCGCGCAGATATCGCAGATCTCGTCGAGTATCGCGGCGGCTGTGGAGGAACAAGGCGCCACCACCAATGAAATCGCACGCAATGTGCAACAGGCCGCGCAAGGCGCGACCCAGGTCGCGGGCCGCATCGCCGAAGTCAGTCGCGGCGCTGCGGATACCGGCGCGGCAGCCGAACAAGTCCATGGGTTCGCACGTTCGCTGCTCAGCGAAAGCAACCATCTAACCGCCGAAGTCGGAAAATTCCTCGCGACCGTTCGCGCGGCGTAGCTTTCAAATAGGTTGCTGCACGGCGCGCGTTAGCTGGACGGGCCTTGCCCGGCGGAAATTGACTCCGAGAGGTTGATGTCCATCGTCTTCAGCGCGCTATGATTGCGAGCGAGACCGCGATAGCGATGGCCTCGGCGCGCGTCGAAACCTTCAGTTTCCTCTTCGCCTTCTCGAAATGCTCATGCGCGGTCGACGGAGAGATCCCGAGCTTGCGGGCGACATCGCGATCGGTGGCGCCGCGTGCAATGAGTCGCAGCGCGTCGATTTCGCGCTTGGTCAACCCGACCGGGGGAATCGGAAACCCATACTTCGGAACCAGGTTGCGCAGCCGCTCGTGAAAGCAGTACGAGAGCATCGCCAGCGCTGACTTCTCGTAGGCGTCAAAGGGGCCACGATGGCATAACAGGCTGACGAGCCCAAAGCGTTGATCGCCGCGCGGGATCGGCACGGCGAGTCCCTCGGACCATCCGTGTTCAGCAACGACCTGCAATACCTTGGTGCCGGCCGCCGGATATTTTCCATCTCGCCGCAGCTCCGACCAGGTGAACGGCCCATGACTTTGCTTCAAAGCGGCGATCACCGGATCGCGCAGGATCACTCCGCTGCCGACATAAAACTTGTGCCAGGTGTCCGGCCAGCCGATGGCATAGAAAACAGTCCGCTCCAGTGCCGTGAGATCAATCTCACCGCTTGCAAATGCATCGATGTTGAACGCCGCAATGGCCTTTCGGAATATTCGCGAACAAGCCTTTGGATCAGGCGCAGCCGAAATTGCCGAAACCGCATCGGCAATGTCGAAGTCTGTTCGGCGGGACACGGCTTTTCTCCCAAGTCCACACTCCAAGAGCCTCGCAGCAATTCCAGCGTTGCACATCGACGTTCCGATGCAGGCTCACCTGTCTGTTCGGCGAAGCTCTATCGCGGACCCTCTGTTTAGAGGGTTGTATCGGTTCTTGCCCCGGCTATTGCTTGCACATTGCCTGCGCGGCCGCTGCGCCGCACCACCGACGACCCGTTCGCGTTGCTTTTTTGCCGGGCCAGGTTGCCGCCCAACAGGGCGGCGGTCCCGCTCCTTATTGATATCGGGAAACGTTTGCCGAAGACACGTCCAAATAGCTGGAGCAATGCCTCCGTAGAACTCAGGCTCGATGATCGACGTCGATTGCCGCCGCTCAACGCCGTCCGTGCATTTGAGGCGGCCGCACGCAGAGGCGGATTTCAGGCCGCCGGCGCCGAACTCAATGTTTCTGCCAACGCGGTCGGTCGGCTGGTGAAGGTGCTTGAAGATTGGCTCGGGGTCGCGCTGTTCAGACGGCTGCCGCGCGGAGTCGTGGTGACGGAGGCGGGCCGCGGTTATCTCGACCACGTCGGGATTTTGCTCGACCAACTCGCCGACGCCACGGCCGATCTGCAGCGGCGCAAAACGTCCGAAGTATTGACCATTAGCGCCGGGCCGTCGTTTATCGAGCGCTGGCTGGTTCCGCGTCTCGGCCGCCTCACCGAGCGATATCCCGATCTTGAGGTACGCATGCTGGCATCTTCGCAGCTAACGGATTTCGGGCGCGAAGAAGTCGACGTCGCTATTCGGCACGGGCGCGGCGTCTATGACGAGCTGCGCAGCGATTTGCTGGTGCAACAGGATTTTTATCCGGTTTGCAGCCCCACCCTGCTGTCGTGTGGACCGCGGCTGCAGGTGCCTGATGATCTGGCGCAGCACGTCCTGCTGCATGAAGAGTGCAATCTTCTCGATCGACTGGATTGGGCGGGCTGGCTCACAGCTATCGGAGCGGACGGCATCGACGCGCAGCGCGGACTGCGTTTTTCCTTTTCGCACATGACGCTTCAGGTGGCCGCGGCGGGTCAGGGCGTTGCTTTGGCGAGTTCGGCCTTTATCGCTGACGACCTGATGACCGGCCGCCTGGTCAGGCCGTTCGGAAAACTATCGGTCCTGGGATCCCATGGGTTTTACATCGTATCCCCCAACGCGACCGCCGATCGCGAAAAGAGCGCTGCGTTCCGGGATTGGGCGCTTGAGGAAGCGGCCGACGAACCCTAAGCGGGATGACTTTTCTTCGAATCGTCATCCCGCTCTATCTTTTTGTTTGAGCATGATCTCCGGGCAAACGCTTCGCGTTTTGTCCCGAGGGAAAACCGGTACCCACTTTTCCGGATCATGCTCGAAGCGGGCCCGAGCCTGGCCAATCTTCCAACCTCAGGCTCCGATTCTATGAGCCTTAGGTCCAGCAATATGGATTTGCACCAGGTCATTGCGGACTGGCATATCGCAAATCACAGAAGAGGCTGACGCTACTGGAGCCATGCTGCGCCGAGGATAGCGACCTCGATGCCGGCTTGGCGCATGAACCACGACAGTGATGTCTCTCTATGTCGCGCGGCAGCCTTGGGAGACGAAACATTGTCACAGTATGGCAGCCTTCGAAGTCTTCCGGCCGTGCTCGATGCGGCCGCCTTCGCATGACAGTCGCAGACACCACGCTCGCCGTGTTTACGTTTTTCAACAGCCTTCGCTTCCTGGCCTACGTCCCGCAGATCGTCAAGGCGGCCAAGGACCAGAGTGGCGCGGAAGCCATTTCGTTTGGAACGTGGGCTCTGTTCCTCGCCTCGCATGCGTCGGCGATGGCCTATGCGATCGAAAACCAGGGAGATTGGAAAATGGCCTCCCTGTTTCTGAGTAACGCGCTCGGTTGCGGCACGATCCTGCTGATCGCGGCATGGAAGCGCTCGCAGCATCGCAGGCGCAGGATCGAAGAAGATCAATCGCGCCAAGCGAACGGGATTCAATATCGGCATTTCAAAAATGCGAACAAGTTCGTTTCGTTGTCCGGAAAATGTGATGCACCCCGGATCTGATTTTTGGCTGTTTGGAGATTTGCGCATGGCGTGGATCGGTAGATTGGTCAAGGCGAAGCATGGTCTGGGATTTGCATCGGCAGCGGCTGGCGTAGCGCTCAATGTCCTTGCCGTAGCGCAGACCGCGGCCCCGGCCGTCGTGGCCGTGACACCGGCCGAAATGAAATGGGCGTCGCAAGGCGGCTTGGCCGCGCCGGGAATGGAGCAGCTCAATCTGCTCGGCGATCCGGCCAAGCCAGGACCCTACACCTTGCGCCTCAAATTCCCGAAAGGTTTCAAGATCGCGCCGCACACGCACCCGGATTCCCGCGAGGTCACGATCCTGTCGGGGACATTCGCAACCGGCTATGGCGAGACGTTCGATGCCGCCAACCTGAAAATCCTGCCGGCCGGCAGCTTTTACACCGAGCCGGCCAACATTCCCCATTATATCGCGATCGAGGAAGATACCGTCCTGCAGGTGAGCGGCATGGGCCCGAGCGGACGCCGATTTGTCGATCCACCCGGCAGTCCGAAATGACCTTTGGGAAGCGAGATCGAAGGACATGGAGCACGGTGACGCGCGGTGCTCCGTGATCTCAGCTATTTTGCAAGCCATGGCCGGTGGCTTTATCGTGGCACCGAACGATAAACGCCGAGCAAACAAGGCGTCGCAAATCAGCAACATCTTATGATTGTCATATCGCTATGGCACCTATCCCATCTGCTGATGGGAGGATCGGGCATGAGGGTTGCCACGTTAGCTGCGGTACTTGCATGCGCGTTGAGCGGACAAGCGTTTGCATGGGGCCAGGAAGGCCATTCGATCATCGCTGAGATTGCTCAACATCGCTTGTCCCGGGAAGCCGCGGGGATGGTGGAGCAGCTGCTGGGCAAGGGCCATTCTCTGGCCTCCGTCGCGAGCTGGGCCGACGACACCCGCGACACCCGCCCTGAAACCAGCAACTGGCACTTCGTCGACATTCCGCTTGCCCGGGACAATTATGACGAGGCCGCCGATTGTCACCCGACGGACGAGGCGACAAGGGGCGATTGTCTTGTCAACGAACTCAAGCGGCTAAGGAATGAGCTGCGTTGCGCGACCGGCGACAAGAAAGTCGAGGCGCTGAAATTCGCCGTGCATTTTGTTGGCGATATTCACCAGCCGCTGCACGCCGTTCTCGAAAAGCAGGGCGGCAACGACATCATCGTCGACCTGTTCGCGCGCGGCGCAAAGTGCACCGGGTCTTGCATCCCCCAACACACTTACATGAAATTCCATGCGGCATGGGACAGCGGGCTGATTATGGCGACGGTGTGGGACTGGGGCAGGTATGTGGACCTCCTCGAGACCGATAATGGCTGGCTCACCACCGCGGAGGCGCAAGCCGACGGCATCGACGGTGGAACGCCGGAGCAGTGGGCGGAGGAAACCCACAAGGCTGCGCAGACCATCTGGGCATTGTTGCCCGAGAACAGCGTCCTCGACGACGCCTACTATCAGAAAGTCTCGCCCATTGTCGCCCGTCAGCTTGGCCTCGCCAGCCTGCGGCTCGCGAAATTTTTGAACGACGCTTACGCCAATCAGTGCCCCGTTCCCTGACGGCGCAACCGGACACGCGTTCGCAACGGAAGTGGAGTGAACCCAATGACATTCAGATTCGACGTACGCGCCGTTTTCGCCAAATCAAGTGCCGGGGTGGCCGCGCTCTTGGTCTGCGGTGTCATGCTGGCTGGCAACGCTCACGCGCAGGTCCAGGCGCCGGAAGGCTGCTACCCGCTTCCGGAAGTCCGGCCGCTGAGCGTCGCGCAGCCGCTCAACATCGACCTGATCAAGCAGCAGTTGATCCATTATCGCGGCACCCGCTACGATGCCGAGGTCGCGGCGGTCGTCGCCGACGCTCAAGCATGGATTCACATGCGCGCGCCGCAGGTCGGCAACCCTGCGATCGTGCTCGACATCGACGAAACCTCACTGTCGAACTGGACGCGAATATTGCGGGACGATTTCGGCTATATCCCGAACGGCACCTGCGATCTCAAGGCGGGGGAGGCCTGCGGTGACATTGCCTGGCAGCAAAGCGCTCAGGCCCCGGCGCTGCAACCCACGCTCGACCTGTTTGGTTTCGCCAAATGCGCGACCGTGCCGCCGACCCAGAACTGCATCAAGGTGGCGGTGTTCTTTGTCACCGGGCGCTATCAGCAGGCGGACGCGCAGGCATGGACCGAGCTGAACCTGACCAATGCCGGCTATCGCGGCTGGGATCGTCTCTATATGCGGGATCCCGCGACCCGGGGGCGACCGGTGTCCGAGCACAAGATCAAGGCACGCATCGACATCGAATCCCGCGGCTTCACCATCATCGCCAACATCGGCGATCAGGAGAGCGATCTCGTCGGCGGCCGTGCCGAGCGGGCGTTCAAGTTGCCGAACCCGTTCTATTTTATCCCTTGATGGCGACAACGGACAGAAAATCTGCCCCCTTGGGCGGCGCGTATTTCCTGGGACCAAAAATGTGGCGCTCATCGCGATCAGCTATTTTGCAAGCTTGCCGGCTTCGATGGCGTCGATCTGCAATGCAATGTAGCGGCTATAGATACGGCACTGAGAAAATGCCCCGCCGGTAAACCACAGGCCCGGCTGTCGTGTGCGGGTCCACATGTTGCGAAGTTCCTGCGTCTTGTCGTCAAAGCCCCAGATCGGTCCGACACGCGCGGCGACGGCTTCGCCGAAGCGCGAGGCTACGACGTGATCCAGGCCCTTGTAGCCGGTAGCCAGAACAACCAGGTCGACGCTCAGCGTTGAACCATCGCCGAGCTCCAGTGCGTTCGCCGTGAAGCGTTTGATATCAGTCGCCTGGATGAGACGGATTTTCCTGTCCGCGATCAGCTCGGAACATCCGACGTTGAAATAATAGCCGCCGCCGCGGGTCCGGAATTTCAGCGGCCAGCCAGTGCCGTCTTCGCCGAATTCCAGCCTGAAGCCGACGTTTTCCAGTCGCTGCAACAGCGCGGCGTCGAGTTTCTTCACTTCATTTGTGATCAGCTTGTGGGAAGCCTTGATCACCGCGAGTGGCATGCCCGAGTTCAGGGTATCGCGAATGTCGATCGGCGGGCCGTCGCCGAGATAGGACTGGTCGTAGAATTGTGCGCTCGGATCGACGTTGACGACCATGGTCGGGCTGCGTTGCACCATGGTGACCTCGGCACCATGCGCTTGCAATTCCTGGCAGATGTCATGCGCGCTGGTGCCGGTTCCAAACACGACCGCCGACCGGCCGCGCCATTCCTTGCCGCCCGCGAATTGACTGGAGTGCAGAACCTTGCCGGCAAAGTTCTCCAGCGTCTCGATTTTGGCAATGTTGGGGGTGCCGCTGACGCTGGTTGCGAGCACGATGTGCCGGGGCCGAAGGGGGCGCGCGGTGCCGTCGGTTCTTCGGATATGCGCCGTCCATCGCTGCTCGGTCTCGTCGTATTCGGCGCCGTCGAATGTCGTTCCGGTCCAGAAATTGATCTCCATGATGTCGACGTAGCTCTCGAGCCAGTTCGCGATCTTGTCTTTCGGGATGTAGTCCGGAAAGGTCGGCGGAAACGGCAGGTAACGGAGATGATTGACCGGGGTCTTGTTGTGGAGTTTGAGGCCGCGGTAGCGCAGCCGCCAATTGTCGCCGACGCGCCCGGCTTTATCGATGACCAGCGCATCGAGGCCGATGCGCTTCAGTTCGACCGCCGCCGAAATGCCGGCATGGCCGCCACCGACGACAAGGACGTCCGGCTCGCGATCGTCGAACGCGATCTCGGCTTGCCGCTGGTCGAACCAGTCGCTGCCTGCGAAATCACGCGCATGCGAAACCGGCGCGCTGTTCCCCGATCGCGCGTCGCAGATCCTATTGAAGTCGAGCGATGTCGAAATCGTCCAGGCGACGGGAGAAGCGTGCGCCGGGCATACCAGCCTGACGGCCCCGGTGCCGGGTCCATTGATCGTATCAAAAGAAATGATCGCTTCGATGACCTCACGGCCGGCGACCACGGCGCTGCGAGGCGCGAGTGCCGTGGTATTCACCCGGAAGCCGCTGGCGCGAACCTCCGAGGCACGACGGCCCAGTTCATGGCAGAGTGTCTCGTTGCCGCTTGATGTGGCGAGCTGCCAGGAAATCCCGAACAGATTCCGCCAGTGGCTATCGGGCAGGAACAGTTCGGCTAAGGCCTTGTCGTTCCCGCCGGTCAGTGCAAGGCCAAAGGCGCGCACCCATTGTTTCACGGTTTCTTCGGCCGAAGGCCCCAGTCGTTCCAGCATCAACGCGCTTCCCCGATTTATCGGTAACCTTTTTATGCGCGTATCTGACAGGTCTCGCGGGCCCTCGTCTACCGGCAATGCCGCTGGACGGCGGGTTTTTGTGATTCACCGAAGCGCAGGCGAGCGTCCGACCATCGTCAGTTCGGCAGGCCGCGGACGAAATCGATGATCGCGGCGCCGACCTCGCCGGGGCGCTCCTGCTGGGTCCAGTGGCCGCAGCCGGGCAGCATCTGGATCTTACGCAGTGCGGGGACGAACTGCTTGAGGTTGGCGAGATGCTCGGCCGTGCCGGGGGCGGCGACCACCATGTCGTGGTCGCCCGCGATATAGAGTGCCGGGACGGTGACCTTGACGTCTGCGAAAG
The DNA here is from genome assembly GCA_035490095.1 of Bradyrhizobium sp. GTDB lineage: Bacteria > Pseudomonadota > Alphaproteobacteria > Rhizobiales > Xanthobacteraceae > Bradyrhizobium. The sequence continues at coordinate 10,706 of DATHHQ010000197.1, read as the reverse complement.
CCGCCGTCAGCTCCCAGTTGCGGTCGATGTTGCGATAATAATTGAGGCCGCCGCGGAAGCTCGAGCGCTTGAACTCGCCGGCGTAGAAATCGATGTCGGCTTCGCTGACCCACGCCGGCAGGGTCGCCGGCGCCCCGGAGCCCCGCAAGAAGCCTCCGCCTTTCGGCACCATGCCAAGGTTCGGCGAAGCTCCGCTGCTTGCCGCGGCCGCACGGATTGCAGCGGCGCCCTCGCCGGACGCGCCATAGAGCATGTTGCGCACGGTCGCCCGTGGATCGCGTTCCAACTCGGCCTCGGCGACACCGGGGTTCTGGAAATACAGCATGTAGAATTGAGCGTCCGCGGTCTGCGGCATGACGCTGGTCGGGCGCACCGGGCCGCGCGGCCGAAACGGTACGCTGAGGGCGACGACGGCGCGGAAGCGGTCGGGACGCAGGCGCGCGGCTTGCCAGGCGATGTTGGCGCCCCAGTCATGGCCGACAATGACGGCGGTCGGGGCCTCAAGTGCGTCGAGCAGGCCGACGAGGTCGCCGACCAAATGAAAGATCGTGTATTGATCGATCGCCTCGGGTGCGTCGCTCTTGCCGTAACCGCGCATGTCGGGGGCAACGGCGTGGAAGCCCGCCGCGGCAAGCGCCTCAATCTGATGGCGCCAGGAATACCAGGATTCGGGAAAGCCGTGGCAGAGCAGCACCAGCGGTCCCTTGCCCTGCTCGGCGATGTTGAGGCGGATGCCGTTGCTCTCGATCATTCGCTGGGTCGGTTCGCTCATGTTTTTTTCCTCGCTCCAAGGCGTTTGCGAAAAGGCGTTTGCGAACGCCTTGGAATGAAAGACGTTCAACGCGGGCCGCGCACCAGCGGCAATACTACCGCGCTCCGTGTACGGCGCCTATCCTTGGCGGCTTCCATTTGCAGGCCGGGTCAGGCGGTTTTCGCCATCAATAATTCGCCTTGGCTTTCGCGGACGAACGTCTCGAACGTCTTGGGTTTGGCGCCGCCGAGTTTTTCGATCGTATCCGTCGCCGCGAAGCGTGCCCGCTCCGGATCGAGGCCTGCGGCGCGGAGCGCCTTCCAGAGCGCGGAGAGATGCTCGAGCGCGTGCGCATTGTAGCCTCGCGCAAGCGCGTCGCGGCGCCACTCGTCGTCCGAGATCTCTTCGTAGCGCACGTCCTTGGCGAGAACGCGCCCGAAGGTCGCGATAATCTCCTTCAGCGAAATGACGATGCCGACCACCGGATAGGCGGTGCCCGCCGTCAATGAGGGGCTGGTCAGCAGGCCGACCGCAACGCGCGCCACGTCCTCGGCCGCAACGAGCGGGAGTACCGTGTTCTCTTTGCCCCAAGGCAGTCGGACTGCCCCCTGCGCCGGCAGGCTCAGGCGCACCTGGGAGCCAAGATTTTCGTAGAACACGGTAGCCCTGACGTGCACCGCTCCAATACCGGCCCACTCGAAAACCTGTTCGGACAGGTAGTTCTGTCGCATGCGCGGGGTAGGGGCATCGACCGACGATTGCAGCATCACGAGATTGACGAGACGGGAGATACCCGCTTCACGCGCCGCGACGGCCATGGCCGCGGTTGCGTCGAGCAACCCGTCCTGGACCGGGTAGGCAAAATAAACCGATGAAACGTCCTGCACCGCGCGCTTGACCGAGCGGACATCGAGGAAGTCGCCTTCGAATATCTCGGCGCCGAGCGCGCGCAGCTGGTCGGAACGTTCGTCGATCTTGTGGACGAAGGCGCGAACCGGAATTCCGCGCTTCAGCAGCATTTCGGATACATGCCGCCCGGTCTTGCCTTGCCTGCCGCCGGCCGCGGAAGTGACGAGAACTGGTTTTGCCATGGCTGTGGCTCCTTTACATGTTTACATGCTTCCCTGGTTTGGTACCATGTGGTACCAATAACTCTGAACCTACGGTACCAAACGGTACCAAGTCAAGGGGGAGATGATGGCGACGAGATCGACGTCGGATGCGCGCCGGGAAGCCGCCGAAGAAACACCGCGTGAGCGCATCCTCGACGCCGCCTTCTCGGCGTTCATGGAGGGCGGCTTTGCCGAGACCAGCACGCTCGAGATCGCGACCCGCGCGCGCGTCTCAAAGCGCGAGCTCTACGCGCTGGTTGGCAGCAAACAGGATATGCTGGTGGCATGCATCGGCGCCCGCGCCAAACGGTTGCAGGTGCCTGCTGACCTGCCTGAGCCGCATGACCGGGAGACTCTCTCGCGTGTGCTGACTGCGTTCGGGACACAGCTGTTGCGTGAAGTCAGCGATCCCACCGTGGTCGCGGTATTTCAACTGGCGATCGCCGAGGCGGTGCGCGCGCCCGAGGTGGCGCGGACACTGAATGCCATCGGCGTCGAGACCGGTCGCGCCGCCTTGAGAGAGATCATGACCCGGGCTCAGTCGGGCGGACTTCTCAGCGGCAAGCCTGCCGCGATGGCCGAGCATTTTTCCGGGCTGCTGTGGGGCAATCTGATGATGAGCCTGCTGCTTCGCGTCACCGATCGGCCGAGCCCCCTCGAGATCGCGCGGCGTGCGAGCGCCGCTACCGCAGCCTTCCTGCAGCTCTATCCGCAACCGAACCAGGCCGAGACGGCGCCCAGCGCCGTATAGCCAGCGGGTCGCGCGAATGCGCGCCCGATGATAAGCTCCGCAGCAACACTTGGATTGGAGACACTGGGAGCATCGCCCCGGACCGCAATCCAACGACCGAGGGCGATAGCCGTCAGGTCGCCGAACGGGAGAGAGTCATAGCTCAGACCGATTCAATATCGAGCGGCGGCGATCAGTTGTTTGGCCACCCAAAAGGTCTTTCGTTTCTGTTCGCAACCGAGATGTGGGAACGCTTTTCCTATTACGGGATGAGGGCACTGCTTGTTCTGTACATGGTCGACTATCTGTTGAAGCCGGCAACCGCCCCTGCCGTATGGGGCCTCGAGACGTTGCAGCGAGGACTCGAAGCCGTATCCGGACCGCTTGGCATTCAGCCGCTGGGATCGCAGATTTATGGGCTCTACACCGGCCTGGTGTACCTGACGCCGATCATCGGTGGAATTATCGCCGACCGATGGATTGGCCGAACGCCAACCGTCATTGTTGGCGCGGTGCTGATGGTCGCGGGTCATTTCATGATGGCCTTCGAGCATCTTTTTCTGGTCGCACTCATGCTTCTCATTGTCGGCAACGGGGCTTTCAAGCCGAATATTGCGACCCAGGTTGGCGGTCTTTACAAGCCTGACGATCCGCGCAGAGACCGCGCCTACTCGGTGTTCTACGTCGGAATCAACGTCGGCGCGTTCTTTTCACCGCTGGTCTGCGGTTCGCTCGGTGAAAATGTCGGCTGGCACTATGGCTTTGCCAGCGCAGGCATCGGCATGGCGATCGGACTTGCGACTTACCTGGTGGGTCTCCGGCGACTGCCGAAACAGCAGTTTCAGGATATTCAGGTCGCAGCGGTGACAGCGGCAAATCCGGGCTTGAGGAAGTCGCTGCTTGGGTTGGCGATCCTGCTCATTCCCTCCACGTTGTTTTGGGCAGCTTACGAACAGCAGGGAAACACGATGGCGCTTTGGATCGAGCAGTCGACCGATCGCCGGTTGGACCTGTTGTTCTGGCAGGGCGAAATTCCGGTGACCTGGTTCCAGGCCATCAATCCCCTGATGATCTTTGCTTTCACGCCGCCGTTGATCGCGTGCTGGTCGCGATGGGCGAAGACAGGGCGTGAACCATCGACGATCGGAAAAATGTCGCTTGGCTGCATTTTGCTTGCCCTGGCTTATTTGGTGATGGCCGCCGCCGCGTGGTCTGGCCGGCCTTCTTCAGCCAGCTGGCTCTGGGTCCTGCTCTATTTCGCGGTGCTCACCGTCGCCGAGCTTCATTTCTCGCCGATCGGCCTTTCGTTCGTATCAAACATGGCCTCCAATGCGTCGCGCTCGACGGTGATGGGGATTTGGCTCGCAACGAGCTTTCTGGGAAATATAGCCGCCGGTTGGATCGGCAGCTTTTGGTCCACATTGTCGAACGCCAGTTTCTTTCTACTGATCGCTGCTCTCGCAGTTGCGGCGGCGTACTCGATCCATCTAGCGAAACCTGTTCTGCGCACCGCGCTGTCAAACACGTAGAGCGGGATGACTTTTCTTCGAATCGTCATCCCGCTCTATCTTTATGTTTGAGCATGATCTTTTCGGAAAACCGGTATCCACTTTTCCGGATCATGCTCTAGCGCGGCGCTGAATTTTCGAGACGCGAACCTTGGTATCGCCATCACTCCAGCTTCAGCCGGTAGAAATCCGCCGCCGTCTTCGAGAACAACGCCGTCTTCTCGGCTTCGCTGTATTGGGCGGCGATGCGTTTGAAGGCGTTGAAGATCACTTGATAGCTGCATTGCCCTTTGTCCGGCGGAAAGTTGCTCTCGAACATGCAGCGCTGGGGGCCGAAGGCCTCGATGCAGGTTTCGATATAGCGACGCCACGCCGCGGCTGCCTCTTCCGACGATGGCGGCATCGGACGCTCGTGGAAATCATAACCGAGCAAACACATCGCCAGCCCGCCGAGCTTCACGACGACGTTGCGACATTTGGCGATTTCCTGGATCGACGCCTTCCATTCGGAGAATGTCTCCTCACGCCGGTTGGCAAAGCGGCCGCGGCCGATCGGGCCGCCGCAATGATCGAGCACGATCCTGGTGTCCGGAAAGGCGCGGGCGAGATCGGTCAACTCGGGGATCTGCGGATGAAACAGCCAGGCGTCGAAACTCAGGTCCAGCGGCGCGAGACAGGAAAATCCCTTGCGGAATGTCGGGTCGAGCAGCAGGCCTTTCGGCCGCGTGGCATACATGCCGGCGACCCCGGCTTCTGCGTCCCACGCCGAGGAGTGCCGGATGCCGCGGAAGCGCCCCTGGCCTGCGGTGATCTCGGCTTCGAGGACCGGTCGCGCGCCTTCCCCGAGCAGCAGATTGACGTGGCTGACGATGCCGGCGCAGATCGCGGCGGGGCCGTAGCCGCCGCTCGCGCTCATCGCCGCGACGCCGTTGGCGAATTCGACCTCGCCGACGGGGCGGAACGCTTCCGGGCCATGGGCGCGATACATCGAGCGGCAGTCGACATAGACGGTCGCGACGATATTGTGGCCGGAGGCGATGTCGGCCGCCATTTCTTCGATCATGTAGCGCTGGCCGCCGCGGTCCCACAAATGATGATGGGGGTCGACGATCGGGCGCCCGGAATCGAGAACTTCTTCTTTCCTTTGTGCGAGCCAGTCTTCGCGCGGATCGGCGTAGAGCCCACTCTTTGATGCGGGGGCACTGCTGGTGGCCATGAATTTTCACTCCCTGTTCTTGTTCTTGTCGAATTCTTGTCGAAACCTTTTCACGCGGGTCGATCAGCCATGCCTCGTGCCGCCGCCATTCTTTGGATACGCGGTGCGCGCGCTGGGATAATTTAGCGGCCGAACCAGACCGATGTCGCACAGAATGCAAATTCTCAGGCGTCCGTAAAGGTTGATGGTGCCCTGACACGGGCGCCATCACGTTCCGCATCTCGCCTGCTCAAGCAGCTTGAGTCGGGTTCCGATGCTGCGTTGCACCGGAAACAGCGCTGGCATTTTGTTTGGCGGAAAAGATGGCAGTAAAGTTTTTTTCTTTTCGTTCGTTCCATGATTGAAGCCATCGCGTCGGGATCGCGCGCAGGTGCCTTTGTTTTGGTATTGACGCTCTCCGCTTTCAGGAAGATTGTCGGCGGGCAGCGTCAGAAAAAATAGACGCGCATTCATTGGGAGAGAACGCATGAAACGCATCGCGCTTGTGGCCTTGCCATCTTCGCTTCGTTCGGTGTCAGCGCGCAGATCTCGGATCAACTAGGGCGTAAACTCCTAAAATCCATTGGCGTTGGCGGGCGTCGATCGCGGTGCGCATTACGGACTCGAGTCGAACATCGCGCGAGATCCGAAAAGCACCCGACAGCGTCATGCGGGTTTGACCGTCAAGGATCTTGGCGGCTCAACCGTGTGACAATCGTCATCCGAGCATTCGCATCGAGATAACGGACCATCGACTAGAGGGGACAACGATCCGTGTTCGCGGCTTCGACATTAGTTCCGGATCAGGATTGCATCGCAACTTTTGTAGGCGCTGCCGTGCTCGTGCTTCGTCTTGGAGCTGCGGTCACTCCTGCCCATGGCGGCGGAGGCGAAGCCGTCAAGATCTCCGACGCGTGGGTGCATGCAGCCGAGCAGGTGGGTAGCAACGTCGTGTTATCGATGACGATCAAGAACGAAGCGGACGTCGCGGATGCGCTGCTGCGCGTGCGATGCCCGGTCGCGAATTTCTCCGAGAAACATACGGTCGATCGCGGCGAAGGATCTCCTGCCATGCGCGCGATCCCCTCGATACCAATCGCTGCGAGCAGCACAACCGTTCTCAAACCCGACGCTTATCACGTCATGCTGCTGCAGACACGGCAGATGCTCGCCGCAGGCGAGGCATTCAACTGCTCCATCGTTTTTCAAAAGGCTGGAACGATAGAGACGGAGGTGAAGATCCACGGATTACCCTGAGCGCGTACGACAGCAAGCGATTTGGTTTGCTGAATCAAGACTTCTGTGAGCCCGGGCGGACCGGGTGTTCAATGCAATACGAAGTCATCAACGAGGGAGGTAAGCGATCATGACACGTTTCACGAACCATGGGCACCTCATGCGGGCATCCGTGCTGGCGACTATAGTCGCGGCTGCCGGTTTTGCCGGCGCCCCGACCGCCCGCGCGGCGGATGAGGTCACCCACGACCGACTGCTCAATGCAGACAAGGAGCCGGGCAATTGGCTCCATCATCACAAGAACTTCTCGGCGACCCGGTTTTCCAGTCTCAAGGATATCAACAAGGACAATGTGAAGAACCTCAAGGTCGCATGGACGATGCACCTTGGCGGCGTCGAAGGCGGCGGCATCTGGACCCATGGCGGCCTGGAAGGCACGCCGATCGTCGAGAACGGTTTCATGTATGTGACCGACGGATGGGGTTCGGTGTACAAGATCGACGCCCATGGCGGGCAAGGCATCCTCGTCTGGAAGATGGATCCGAAGACCGACCATGACTGGGCCGGCGCCGTCGCGTGCTGCGGCGTCGACAACCGTGGCGTCGCACTGTGGGGCAACCTGGTCATCTCGCACACGCTTGATGGCAGGCTGATCGCGACCAACAAGGAGAACGGCCAGGTCGCCTGGCAACGCCAGGTCGCCAATCCCGATAAAGGCGAGGTCATTACCGGGGCACCGCTGATCGTGAAGAACATGGCGATTACCGGCGTTGCCGGCGCGGAGTACGGAATCCGCGGCTGGCTCGCGGCGACCGATCTTTCAACCCAGAAGGAGGTATGGCGGACCTTCACGATTCCGGGCAAGGGCGAGCCGGGTGCCGACACCTGGAAGGACGACAAGAACTCCGCGGCCAGCGGCGGTGGTTCGACATGGGTCACGGGTAGCTACGATCCGGCGACCGATACCATCATCTGGGGCGTCGGCAATCCAGGCCCGGACTGGGACAACCAGTATCGGCCCGGCGACAATCTCTATACCGACAGTTCGCTCGCGCTCGATGCCACCACTGGAAAGATCAAATGGCACTATCAGCACACGCCGAATGATCCCTACGACTACGACAGCGTCGCGGAGAATGTCTTGGTCGATGTGCCCGGACCAAACGGCACAACGTTGAAGCTAGCACTGGAAGCAGATCGCAACGGCTTCGCCTATGCGATCGACCGCACCACCGGCAAGTTCGTGTGGGGACTGCCCTTTGTGAAGAAGGTAACCTGGACCAAGGGCCTCGATCAGGAATCCGGTAAGCCGATCGAGTATGATCCGAGTAAACAGGTGCAGCGTTACAATGCGGCGGTGACGCCGCATCGCGACAACAAGGTCGCGGATATTTGTCCCGGCAATATGGGCGGCAAGAACTGGCCACCCACCGCCTACAACCCCGATCTCAAGCTCTGGTACATTCCCGTGATCGAAAGCTGCAACCGGATCACCGTCGAGGAGTCGGTGCCCGAAAAGCTGAAGGCGCGCGAATTCTGGACCGGCGGCGGGCCGAGCCAGCCGTTCAAGATCACCGGTAGCGTGACCGCGATCGACGTGACCACCGGCAAAGTCGCGGGCAAGTTGGAAACGCCGTTCCCGAATCTGGGCGGCATTCTCGCGACACCCGATCTGGTCTTCTCCGGCCAACCCTCGGGCGAGGTGATGGCGCTCGACGCCAAAACACTGGAGAAGCGCTGGGAATTCAACACCGGCGGCGGCGTCAACGCACCACCGATGAGCTTCTCGGTCGACGGCAAGCAGTACATCGCGATCCTGGTCGGCCTGGGCGGCGCCTGGGACAAGTGGTTCATCGATGCCACTCCGGAGCTGAAGCGGATTCAACCCGGCTCGATGCTTTACGTGTTTGCTCTCTGACACCACACAGCGGTGGGCGGATGGGGCCACGGCCCGATCCGCCCCTTTTTTCTCAGGCAAGAAGATCCGATGGCGAACGGTAAAATGTCTTCCATCACGGCGTTGATTGCGGTAGCCGCCGTAGCTGTGGCCCTGTCGGCGCCGGGTGCGGCCCTCGGCCAATCGGCAGCGAGCCCGGATCCAACCGATGCCGGCAAGGCGGTGTTCAAGCGCGCCAACTGTTTTGGCTGCCATAAGTGGCACGGAAACGGCGGCGGCGGTTACGGCGGCGACGCGTTGTCGTTGCGCAAGACCGAGCTGACGCGCGAGCAGATCACTGAAACGGTCGCCTGCGGGCGGCCCGGCACAGGCATGCCGTTCTTCACCCGCGGCGCTTACGACACGGTCAACTGCTATGGCATGAACCGCCAGGATGTTGGCGGCCAGATGCCGCCCGAGGCCAGCACCTTCCTTCGCGCGACCGATATCGACGTCGTTGCGAGCTATGTGATCGCGCACATCAAGGGCAGGGGGGAGCCGAACTACGCCGAATGCGTCAGCTTTTTTGGTGACACTTCGCGCGTCTGCGATATCTACAAGACGCCCGCCGAGCCGAACGCAAACTCCGCCGCAGGCGCAGGAAAGGCGCAATGATGCATCGAGCGCAGCGATTGATCGCGACGTCGGTTTTCATTTTATCGCTGCTGGTCACAGCGTCGATGACCGCGCCGGCCTCGGCCCAAGATGCGGACAGCAACGACCTGCGCGACATCCGGCTCGGCAAGCCGGCGACGGACTTGCCTGACGCAGGCTATGTCAACTTCGCCTGCGCCAGCGATCCGGGGAAAACGCTGACGACCTGGTTGGGCTGGCGCGACTGTCCCGCTGATGCCTTGGGATTTCACGCGATCAAATTCGGCTATGACCCGGTCACCAGCCCGGACGGCACCATCGTGGCGGGCCACCCGGCGGTTCTCACGCTGCTCGTCGACAATGCCGGCACTGTCAGCGGCCTTCGAATCGAGACCGATCCGAAAGCCCGGCTGTACCTCCGCAAGAAAGCCTTTCTGTTCGGCATTCAGGTGAGATCGCGATACGGGCTCGACGATTGGTCTTGCACACAAGCTCAGCCCAACGCCGGCGAGCAACCCGTCGGCGGCGTTTATGTCAAGGAACGCTGTACGAAGACCACCCGCGACCGTTCGATCGTCGTCGAACGCAATCTGTTTCGCAGGCCGGATCAAGACATGAAGAACTTTGTCGACGAAACGCGAATGACCATCCTGCGAACAAAAGATTAAGTTGCGACCGTGTCGTTCTCCGATTAGCGCCATCGCGTCTGGGTCGCGCTGGCGGAGGCGGTCGCAGGGCGGCTCGGTCGATCGCTCAAGATCCAATGGTTCGAAAGCAAGCTCGACGAGGATTCGAGTCCGGCGCTCGAAGCCAATGCCTTGCTCTCGGATGGCCGCTGCTCGCTGGTCGGCAGCTATGCCTTGACCAAGGACTCCCTAGTTGTCCCGGGAGTCAAGACAGCGAAGCTGCCCGGTTTTGAAGGTGCTACCCGCGAAGATCGCCGGCGCCGCGTGCCACTCGGCGTGCTCGCGCCAAGCCAGCCCTATGTCTATTCGCCGCTGACCATCGCCGTTGGTCCCAAGGCTCCCGAAAAGGCGCGCGGCCGCAGCATTGCCGGTGTCGGCGACCTTGCCGGGCTTCGCATCGCCATCGAAAGCGGAACCCTTGCCGACGCGATTCTGATGACGTTCGAGCAGGGGCGGCTGATCGATGACATCACGCATCTGGTCCCCGGCCGGGACGACCTGCTCGGCGCGCTCGATCGCGGCGACTTCGACGCCACGCTTCTGGACTTGCGCCGGTTCGACGCCTACCGCGCCGCGCATCCTGATACCAGGCTCGCTGCCTCCGGCTACTTTTATCCGATCGGCGCCAATCGCGGTTATGTCGGCCTCGCCACCGACCCGGATCTGCTGGTCGTGGTCAACAAGGCGCTCTCCGATTTGCAGGCCGCGGTAACCATCGCCGAACTCGGTCAGGCCGCGGGCCTTACCTATCTGCCGCCCCGTGAGCCCGCGATTCTAGGCGACGAGATGCAGCAGGTGCTTCGCAATCGATAAGACGTCGCGAAGCAAGCCGTCATTCCGGGACGATACGAAGTATCGAACCCGGAATCTCGAGATTCCGGGTTTGGTGCTGACGCACCATCCCGGAATGACGGGGACAGTTCTCAGAACGAAAGACTGTCCTTCGTCAGCACCCAGC
>DATHHQ010000196.1:0-2599 GCA_035490095.1 Bradyrhizobium sp. | reverse complement strand
GCGCCGTGGGTGGTCGACCAACCCATGAACCGCGAGATCTTCGACACCTACGTCGAAACCCAGCTGGCTCCGACGCTGCAGCAGGGCGACGTGGTGATCCTGGACAACCTCTCCAGCCACAAGAGCGCAAAGGCCGAGGCTGTCCTTAGGCAGCGCGGAGCTTGGTTCCTCTTCCTGCCACCTTACAGTCCGGACCTCAATCCGATCGAAATGGCGTTCGCCAAGCTCAAGGCTCATCTCAGGCGCATCGGCGCAAGGACGATCGACGCGCTTTGGAGAGCCATCGGTGACATCTGCGCCCTCTACTCCGAGAAGGAGTGCTGGAACTACCTCAAAGGCGCCGGATACGCGCCCGATTAAACGCTCGGGGCTCTAGCCTCGCATTTCTCCCGTTTAGAGTGAGGCGCCAAAGGGAAGGTTATCATGGCTAAAGGGCAGCCTAAACCCGCGCCAGACCCATGCCTGATGTTCGGCAAGGCTGAAGAGTTTCGACGCGCCAGCGAAAACCTGGCCGGCCTCAGGACCATAATTTGCGGAGACTCTTCGACAAGCTGAAGCCCGCCGCGCGCCAAAGAATTCAGGCTTGCTTCTCCGGGCTGTGCCCGATCTCAAGGCCAACATGGACAATGCTTGGGTCGCACGAGGGTTCACCTCGAGGCCCACCGTAGATTTCGATTTCGTGCCTAATCTGAGCAAGGACGCCTTCAAGGTGTTTAGATACATCCACGAAGGACGGCCGCCTGATGAGGGCGGCTGGCTCGCTCACGAAATTGGCGTGTGCGCCCGCAGAGTAATCCTGGAGCGCCACCCAGAGTGGGAAGGGCTAGGGCTTCAACTCCCAGGACGGCCGCGTCGCATCGACACGAACCGACGGTGAGAGGCGGCGGTTCCGGTCTTGCTGAGCAGTCATGGCTTCGGCGGGTTCAGCGCCCAATCCTTGAGCTTGGCAAGCCTCTCCCGGCAGTCCCGGCCCGCCCAGATCGCAGCACCAGACCACGCATACCGCGCCGCCTCGTCGACGAACGGTACGGCCGGCACCGGCTCGGCGGTGCAATCGGTGAGGTCAGGGCCCGGCGGGCCGCGCTGGACTAGCTGGGGCTTGGGCAGCACCGTTTGGCAGGACGTTAGCGTCAAAGGCAGCAGCAGCAGGAGTGTTGCTGCACGCCGCCACGCTCTTGACCTTCGCGAGTGCCAACTGGGTTGCATTGTTCGAATCCTGTATTTGCTTCGTGAGGGGCGCCAGCTTCGCCTCGAGGCCGGCCGTGAATTTGGCGTCCGCATCTTTCTGTGCGTTGACCATCGCTTGGGCCTTGGCGGCTTCGATCGCCACCGAGGCCTGGCAGCTTTCCCACTGGCTTCGGTACCAGAGCGTCCCGCCGGCGCCGATGGCGAGCAAACCGGTGGCGATGGCCCATGGCAGCCAGCTCAGGCCGCCGAAGCCGACTTTTGCGGCCGTTGCGGCGCCTTCGACGACGGTCTCGGCGGCGACGATGCTCATGCTGCCACCTTCACGCCGGCGTCGGTGTCGAGCGCATCGCGCGTCATCTTGCCTACGATGCCATCGATCACCAGGCGATGCTGGGCTTGCAGTCGGCGCACTGCGGCATCGGTTGCCGGGCCAAAGCTGCCGTCAGCAATGACGCACAGCGCCTTCTGAAGCGCCACGACGTCATCGCCGCTATCGCCCTCGCGCAGCGCTCGCGGGAGCGCCGCGGCGCCGCTGGCATAGCGCTCGGCCGCGGCCTCCAGCTTAGCGGCGTATGCTCCGTTGAAGCCGCCGCCGTTGTAGCGGTTCTCGACATCGCGCCAGGCGCCGATCGCCAGCGAGGCCCGGAGCGCGTGATCGTTCTCGATTAAGCGCACGAAGGCCTCGAGCTGGCCGGCCGCCGTGTACATGGCGGCGACGAATTCATCGATACTGGCGTAGTGGAGGTCGCTCCAATTGAACCCCATGATCTGGAAGGCGCCCCAGCTCGTCGCCTGCTCGGCGGCCGCCTTGTCGAGCGCCATCGCCGCTCTCACCTGCTGCCAGGCACCGGCCCGCGTCGTCGCTGCGAGCGCTGGGTTCCATTCGGTCGACGACAGGTCGGGTCGGCTGTTGTTGAAACGATAGCGGGTGAACTTTCCGAACCAGTGCGCCTCGAGGCGGACGGCCGGCAACTGCTGCCCGTCGATCGTCCAGAACGTCTCGCCGGCGCTCTCGACGTCGGCGATCGCCTTGATGTTGGCGACGGGCGCGACCAGGCGTGTCGCCGTGGCTTGGTAGTCGGCTTCGCTGAAACTCATTGTCCTCTCTCCTTCAAGGCGTGCTTGCCGGCGTCGATGAGATCGCGCACAGCGCTGCCGCAGCAATGGTCACTAGGGGTGCCGAGCTTTTCCGTGAGCCGTTCAATCGCGCGGTTCTTGCGTGCCTCAGCCTCGCGCGCGGCTTCCTCGAGACGCTTGTTGACCTCGAAACAGGGTACCGGCTTCATGGCTTGATCCTGTCGCCGATGCGCTCGATCGCGTTGGCGAGGTTGTTGTCGGACTCGGTTTTCTTCAGAAGAAGATCGGCGTTTGCCGACGCGCAGGCTTTCACGTCGGCGAGATGCGCGGCGTA
>DATHHQ010000195.1:0-16756 GCA_035490095.1 Bradyrhizobium sp. | reverse complement strand
CGGCGACGCGATCGTGATGCCGCTGCGGGACCCTTCCGAAACAGCGTCGGGCGCATCCGCGAGGCGGGTTGCAGTGCACGCCATCCGGGCAAAATGTCCAATTGCATTGTCGATAACCCAATGGGTAGCATTGGACCGATCCAATCAACAGGGCTAGAAGACGATTTTCTAGGAGCGATCATGACCACGCAACCGACGCCAAAAGGGGCCTGGAGAATCACGTTTCTCCTGTTTCTCTTCATGCTGGTGAATTTCGCGGACAAGATCGTGGTCGGCCTCGCCGGCGTGCCGATCATGACCGAATTGAAGCTCGAGCCGGAACAGTTCGGACTGCTCGGCTCCTCGTTCTTCTTCCTGTTTTCGATCGCGGCCATTGTTGTCGGCTTCATCGTCAACCGCATTGCCACGCGCTGGGTCCTCCTTGCGCTGGCGTTGATCTGGGCGTTGGCGCAATTTCCGATGGTGGGCACGGTCAGTTTCTCGACGCTGCTGATTTGCCGTGTGATCCTCGGCGCCGGCGAGGGCCCGGCGTTCTCGGTGGCGGCCCATGCGGTCTACAAATGGTTTCCCGACGAGAAGCGAACGCTGCCGACAGCCATCCTGTCGCAGGGCTCGGCGTTCGGCGTGATCCTCGCGGTGCCGGCGCTGAACTGGGTGATCGTCAATCATTCCTGGCACTATGCCTTCGGCGCGCTCGGCGTCGTCGGGCTGATGTGGGTCGTGGCGTGGTTGTTCCTGGGCAAGGAAGGGCCGCTGGTGAATACCGCAGCCATGGCGGCGGCTGAAACCCGCATTCCCTATTTGCAGCTTTTGACTTCGCGAACCTTCATCGGCTGCTGCGCCGCAACGTTCGGCGCCTATTGGGCGCTGTCGCTTGGCCTCACCTGGTTCACGCCCTTCATCGTGAAAGGGTTGGGCTTCTCGCAAAAGGAGGCCGGCTGGGTTTCGATCCTGCCATGGGTGTTCGGTGCCATCATCGTGCTACTCACGGGGTGGATTTCGCAGGTGTGGATGGCACGCGGCATGACCACCCGCGGCGCGCGCGGCGTGCTTGGTTCGGTCCCTCTGATCGTCGGCGGGCTGATCCTGGCCATGCTCCCATATGTCGACGGCGCGGGGCTGCAGGTCGCCGTGCTGGTGGTGGGGTCCGGGCTTTGCGGATCGATCTATGTGGTCTGTCCGCCGATGCTCGGCGAGTTCACGCCGGTATCGCAGCGCGGTGCGGTGATCTCAATCTATGGCGCGATCTACACCCTCGCCGGAATCCTGGCGCCATCCGTCATGGGCAGCGTGATCCAGCGCGCGGCGGTGCCGCTCGACGGTTACTTGACGGGCTTCACGATCAACGCCGTTATCATGATCGCGTCGGGATTGCTCGGCCTGTTGCTGCTCTGGCCCAATACCGAGCGCGCGCGCCTGATCGGCGAGCTGCCGCAACCGAAGTTCGCGTGATGGTCAGGAGCCGCCGGCTAGAGCATGATCCGGAAAAGTGGGAACCGGTTTTCCGAAAAGATCATGCTCCAACAAAAGGATTAGATCATGATCCGATTCAATCTAATCGGATCATGATCTAGGAAGCCGCGGCTTCGATCCTGGGCGCGTTGCCCTGGGCGCCGCGCACCAGCCGGCCCGGACGCGCGCCGGTGGCAGCACCTCCGCGTTGCGTCACCACGCCGGAGACAATGGTGGTGTCGTAGCCATCGACCTGTTGCAGCAGGCGGCGGCCACCCACCGGAAGATCGTAGTGCACCTTCGGCGGATGCAGATGAAGCCTGTCGTAGTCGATGACGTTGACATCGCCCTTGTAGCCCGGCGCGATGACACCGCGATCATAGAGCCCGACCGAAAGTGCCGTCTTGCGCGACTGCGCCGCCACCACGAACGGGATCGACAGCTTTTCGCCACGGGTGCGGTCACGGGTCCAGTGCGTCAGCAGGTAGGTCGGGAAGCTGGCATCGCAGATAATCCCGCAATGGGCGCCGCCGTCGCTTAGTCCCGGCACCGAATGTGGATCGCGCAGCATCTCGCGCACGGCATCGAGATTGCCGTCGGCGTAGTTCAGGAACGGCACATAGAGCATGCCGCGGCCTTCATCGGAGAGCATCGCGTCATAGGCCAGCTCTTCCGGCTGCCGCCCATGGCGGCGGGCCTGCGCGCCCAACGCGTTTTCCAGCGGTTGTTCGTAATCCGGGGGATCGCCGAGCAAGTACATCTTGTCGTAGTTCGGCCGGAAGAACAGCGGATCGTCGGTCGAGGTCGGCGTCTCGCTCAGGATGGCCGCGCGCACCTGGGGTTGACGCAGACGCGCCAGACGCTCTGCCAGCGGCAACTTCGCGATCGCCTTGTAGCTCGGATGGGTCTGGAACGGGTTGCGCGATAATTCCAGTCCGAGCAACAGCCCTACGGGGCGCGCGGCGATCTGTGCGGTGATCGACAGGCCGCGGGCGGAAGCTTCATTGATGCTGTCCAGCGTCTGGCGCCACCGGCGCGGCGCCTTGTCGGCTTGCGCAACCGAGAACGAAATCGGGCACCTCGTATTTTCCGCCACCCGCAGCATCATCAGCAGGTCTTCCTCGATGCTGGCCTGATCGAGCACGAATTGCAGCACGCTGCGGCCGACCTTGTGCATGGCGCCCGCGATTGCCGTCAGTTCATCCTCGCCGGCCTTCAGCGTCGGCGTGTAGTCGCCGGTAGAGGTGCGATGATTGAGGGTGCGGGAAGTCGAGAAGCCCAATGCACCCGCCCGTACCGCGTCTGTCGCGAGCGCGGCCATGGCGCGGTTGTCCTCAGGGGTCGCAGGATCGCGGCGCGCGCCGCGCTCGCCCATCACATAGACGCGCAAAGCCGCATGCGGCAATTGCGCGCCGATGTCCATGTCGAAGTCGCGGTGCGACAGCCAGTCCATGTAGTCGGGGAAGCTTTCCCAGGCCCAGGGCAAGCCGGCGCTCAGCACCGGCTCGGGGATATCCTCGACGCCTTCCATCAATTGAATCAGCCGCTGATGGTCGGACGGACGGCAGGGCGCAAAGCCTACTCCGCAATTGCCCATCACGGCAGTGGTGACGCCATTCTGCGACGAGGGCGTGATGTCATGGCTCCAGGTGACCTGACCGTCATAATGGGTGTGCAGGTCGACAAAGCCCGGCGCGACCAGTTTGCCGCGGGCGTCGATCTCTTCCGCGCCCTTGCCCGCGACGCGGCCAACTTCAACGATGCGGCCGTTCGTGATCGCGACATCAGCTTCGAACAGGTCGCCGCCGAGTCCGTCGGCGATGCTGCCGCCGCGGATCACAAGGTCTGGATTGTGGGTCATGGCGTTCCATCCCGGGATGCGAGTTGTTTTGCCGCATCATGGGTTGTCTCCCGATGCTGTCAACCGTCCGGGATGAGGCTCAGGGTTGCATCAGCCGTGCGTCGGCGCTGGCGGGACCAGTTTTTTGCGGGCCGCGCTCGCTGAACAGCGCCAGCAGGACCGTGAGAGTCATGAAGACGACGGAGGCGCCGAATACCCAATGCGGCATGTTCTGGTCCATGATCCAGCCGAACAGCAGCGGGCTGAAGATGCCGCTGAGGTTGAATCCGGTAGAGACGATACCGAAGGCCCGGCCGGCCGCGCCCGGCGGCGCTGCGTTGCGCACCAGCATGTCGCGCGAGGGGGCGATCACGCCGCCGAGGAAGCCGGCAACCGCCATCGCCGCCGTCAACAGCAGCGACGGTAACGTGACCGTCGCGATGACAAGCACGATGGCTGCGTTGAGTGCAAAACAAGCGGCGGCAACTTGCCCGTGACGCCGGGTGCGGTCGGCGAGAAAGCCGCCGGCCAGCACGCCAACCGCGCTGGCTCCGAGAAACGCTGTCAGCGCAATATTGGCGGCCGAGAATGACACGCCATAGCCACTCATCAGCGCGACGACGCCGAACGTGCCAATTCCAGCACTGGACAGACCAAGCAGCATGAAAAAGATCGTCAGCATCATGATCGTCGGCGTCACGATGTTCTGCTGTGGCGCTTTCACGCCGTTGACATGACGGTCCGCCGCGCTGGCGTCGGGAATGCCAACCACGAGAAGCAATAGCGCCACCAGCGGGCCTACTGCGCCGGCCACGATCAGGGCGCCATGGCCTCCGGTCATTGCAACCAGTGCTGCCACGATCGCGGGCGCGACCGCGCCGCCGAGAAAGCCGGCAAAGGTATGGATCGAAAAGGCGCGTCCCATCCGCGCCTCGTCCATGTGGGCCGAAAGGATCGCATAATCGGCCGGATGATAGACGCTGTTGGCGAGCCCCAGCAGTACGGCGCTGGCGATCAGCCAGGGATAGCTCAGATGCAGGCCCAGCATGATCAGCGCAGAGCCGCCGAGGATCAGGCCGATCAGCAGGACTTTGCGGGCGCCGATATGATCGGCGAGATAGCCGATCGGCGCCTGGGTCAGGCCGGATACCACGCCGAAGACGGTCAGCGCGAAGCCAAGCTCGATGTAGCCGACGCCGAGTTGTTCCTTCAGGAAGGGGAACAGCATCGGCAGTACGAACAGATGGAAATGGCTGACCCAATGGGCCGTCGAAATCGCGGCCAGCGTGCGCAGCGATGCATCGCTCTTTGCTTGTTGCGGTGCGGCGAGAACGTCGACCATCTCTGATTCAGACCCTGTCTAGATATAAGGCTAGATGTAACGCCCGGCAGGGCTGGCTGAAATTACCGGCTGCCGGTTATTTGTCCATGAATACCGCTGCATGGCAGCCCCTGCGAACGGCGCCGGAACCGGTAAATGCGTCATTAAAAACGGAAGACAAAGGCGCGCCCTCCGGGAATGATATTGGATATGGCCGATTCCACGCATGTTCCAAAGCCGCTCCGGGTGCTTGTTTCCGAAGGAAACAGCACCTCGGCGCGAGAGGCGATCACGATCCTGGGGCGCTCAGGTCACCTCATCGAGGTCTGCGATCCCAGTCCCTTTTGCCTGGTGAGGTTCTCGCGATTCGTCGATAGGTTTCATCGTTGTCCGGGGCTGCGCGACGATCCGGCCGGGTTTCTCTCCTTTGTCGAGAGGCTGCTGGCCGCACGGCATTTCGATGTGTTGCTGCCGACCCACGAACAGGGATTTCTGTTTGCGCGCGCACGGCAACGGTTGGAGGGGCGCGTCGGACTGGCGCTGCCGAGCTTTGCGAGTTATCGCACCGTGCACGGCAAGGCCGGCTTTAGCCGGCTGCTCGATCGATTAGGCTTGCCGCAGCCGGCAACAGCCATCGTGAAATCCGAACGCGAGCTGCGCGACGCCATCCGGTTTCCTTGTCTCGTCAAGACCTCGGTCGGCACCGCCAGCCGCGGCATATGGTTTGTGCGCGATGACAACGACCTCGAAGGCGCGCTGAAAGATCTGAATACGCAAGACCTGAATTCGCAAGGCCTGAGTGCAAACGGCGCCTTCGCCGATGAGGTGCTGGTGCAGGATTTGATCGCAGGCACCACCGAGAAAGCGCAGGCGGTGTTCTGCCGCGGCCAACTGATCGGCTTTCATGCCTATCGGCAGATTGCCGCCGGCGCCGGCGGCGGCGAGGCCATCAAGCAAAGCGTGAGCAGGCCGCAGGTGCGCGCTCATCTTGCGACGATCGGACAAGAACTCGCATGGCACGGTGCATTGTCCGTCGATTACCTCTTGCCCGATGAGGGGGCCACGCCGCGCTTGATCGATTGCAACCCGCGACTGGTCGAACCGATGAGCGCGTATCTTGCCGGGGTCGATCTGGTCGGATTGCTGCTTCAGGTTTCACAGGGCGAAACGCCCGCAGCGGCGGCGGAAAGCCGCGAGGGCGTCCGGACACACCTCGCCATGCAAGCCCTGCTCGGATGCGCGTCGCGGGGCGGCACGCGGCGCGATGTCATCCGCGAGTGCTGGCGTCTACTCACCGGCAGCGGGCCCTACGCCGACAGCACCGAGGAGCTGACGCCGGTGCGGCTGGACTGGATCAGCGCCGTGCCGGTTGCGATGATCGTGATATCTCTGCTGATCGCCCCGAAGTTGGAGGTGACGCTGGCGAGAGGAGGCTGGGGCGCGCATTTGCTCGATGTCAAAAGCGTCAGGCTCATCGAGAGTGATAATTTCCGCTAGAGCATGATCTCCGGGCAAACGCTTCGCGTTTGTCCCGAGGGAAAACCGGAACCCACCTTTCGGGATCACGCTCTAATCCACGAGCGGTTCATAGCGGTTGATCGTCGTCGCCATGGCGATCGCGCTTTGGCGTGGCGATGTCGCCATCCTCGAAGTCGTCGTCCTCGATCGGTGGAGGCGGGGGGCTCGTCGGTTTTGTGGAGTCCTTTTTCGGGAGCTCATGCTTCTTGCCTGTTCCACCCATCGTCAATTCCTCTTAATCGGACGAATCGACCGCAATTAACCTACAACAGCGTTCGATCTCAATGTCACCGCCTTTGAAGAGCATAATAGCGGTTGTTGAACAATCTTTCCTGCCTTTTTCCGACGTTCAGTGTAAAGGGAGGCGCAACAAGGAGCCAAACATGAAAAAGCCGAAGATCGAGAACGAAGAGCCGCAAGCGCGCAAAATCATTCGCGCCGATAAAGCACCGACCGAGGGCTACTCGCTGGTGGTGGATGGCCACTTCAAATCGCACCACGACACGGTCGAAGCCGCCGAAGAGGCGGGCATGGCTTTGAAGAATCAGTACCAGATGCTTCAGGTGCAGGTTTACGACGCCGCGACCAAGACGCGATCGATGATCGAATGGCCCGCGCCGGTGTGATTCGGACTTAAGTCCGCCGCCCGCCGCTTTGCTGCCCCGCCAGCCAATCTGCCAATGCGGGACCCTTTTCATCTGACTTCTTCGGCTTGGCGCGCGTCTTCTTAACGGTTGCGGCAGGCGGAGGTGCGGCTGCCTCGCGGGCGAGCCGCAATGCCTTCAGCTTCGCCATGTTATCCAGGACGGCTTTGGCGGCGACATCGCGGTCGGTCTTGCCGGTTTTGGCCTCGGTCGCTGCGCGCGCGGCCTTGTTGAATCGCGCGTCGGCGCGGTTGCGATCTTCCTGTGACATCTAGCTCGTCTTCTTTTTCTTGGGCTTGGCCTTGGCTTTGGGCTCCGGCGGCCTGTCGCGATCGGCGGCTTCCTTCGCCAATCTGATCGCGCGCAGGTTCTCGGTCCGCTTTCGTATGGCGATGTCGGCTGCCGCGATATCAGCCATCGCCTTGATGCCTTCGGCATCCTGGGCGAGCTTTCGGTTCAGCCTGATCTCTTTCAGTTCGGCGGGACTCTTCGGTTCGTCATCCATCGGATACCTCAAAATTCGCGGCGCGCGCCATCGGACGGCGGCCTTTGTCCGATCTTATCATGCATTAAACCGCCAAAGGGGCATCTTTGGGCCAGATAGGGCCGAAAAGCGCCCTTTTAGCGCCGAAATCGGCAATCGTGGTGAAGGCGGCTTCGTCGGTTCCGGGCGTCAGGCTGATCGACCTGCGGCCCGCGAAGTCCCTGCAGCCAAGCTCAAGGCTCGGATGTCTTTGCACCTACTTCACCCCGTAGCTGGCAACACGGATGCCGCCAAAGACGCCGAGGCTCGGCTGCAGAAATCCGGTGGGGTTCTGATAATGCACATTGAACACGTTGTCGACGCGGCCAAAAATCTTGACCTGATCGTTGATGGCGTAATCCGCTGCCAGATTGACGACGGTGTAGGCTGGCGCCAACAGTCGCGGAATGCTGAAATCGCGATTGCCGTCGATGAAGCTGCCGGTATGCAAAACTGTTGCTGATACGGTCAGCGGATCGATCGGATTCCAGATGACATTGGCGCTCCATTTTTCCTTGGGGCGCCGCAGCAGTTCCAGACCGGTGGTCACGTCGACGGTGCGCGTGAAGGTATAGTCCGCACGGACCCGAACGCGGTCGGTGATTGCAGCGGTGACGAAACTTTCGGTACCTTCCGTCGTCGCTTTGCCGACGTTGATATTCGTGGTGAAGAATTCGTCGGGTGCGATCAGGTTTTTGATGTCGTTGTGGAAGTAAGTCGATCCGAAGCGGACCCGGTTGTTAAACAGCGGCTGTTCGAAACCGGCATCGTAGCCGATGCTTTCCTCCGGCTTCAGGTTCGGGTTGGCGAAAAAGGAGAACTGAGGGAAGCTGACGAAAAGCTGACTCAGCGTCGGCGCCTTAAATCCGGTACCATAGCTTGCCTTGAACTTGGTCTCCGTAATCGGAACGATGACAGCCGGCGCCAGGCGAAACGTCGGATGCGTGCCGAACCGGTCGTTATCGTCCTGCCTGACATTCTCGACCAGGAACAGGCGGTTGGCGAATTGCGATTGCAGTTCGACATAGCCGGCCTTGTTGACGTTTTCGGCTGAAACCGTCGAAGTCTGCAGAGTTTCGGTCTCATGCTCGGCGCCGATGACGACCGTATGAAACGGTGCAAGCTGTGTGACGGCGTGCCAGTCGTATTTCACGCGGTCGCCGGTGGTGATCGTTGGAGCGATATCCCCCGGCGAGATGCTTGAATTCCAGTGATTGGTGTAATTGACGCCGAAATAGTTCTTGATGCGGCCATCGAGCAACGACCATACGGCTTCGCCGCGCGTAAATAACTGGTGCACCGTCTGGGTGCTTTGCGCCGCGTTTGGAAAGCTTGGAAATCCGGAATCGGTGGTGAAGCGCAGCGTTGCGTCAGTGTAGCGAGCGACCGCATTGACCGTGAAATTCTCGTTCAGATCCACGCCGAGCTTGGTCGAGTACGTCATATTATCATAATTGTTGCCGATCGCCTTCCGACCGGTGGGCAACAGTTCCAGCGGCGTTACCGGGGTGTCGGTAGAGCGGAAATGGGCGACGTTGAAAGCATAGTTGATTCTGTCCTGCGCTCCGCTCAGAGCCGCGGTCTGATTGAATGTACCGAACGAACCGCCCTCGATCATTCCGGTTGCGCGCGGCGGGCCCTCGCCTTTCTTGGTGATGATCGAAATGACGCCGCCGAGCGCATCGGCGCCATAAAGCCCGCTTTGTGGGCCGCGCAGCACCTCAATTTGCTGGACATCCGAGGTCAAAAGCTGACCTAGATCGAACACGCGTGCCTGATTGCTGGGATCGCTGACATCAATGCCATCGATCAGCACCTTGGTGTGATTGGCATTGGTGCCGCGCATGAAAACCGAAGTCAGTCCGCCCGGGCCCCCGCTTTGAACTACATTGAGGCCGGGCACCGTGGCTAGGGCGTCCGGTACGGTGCGGCGCTGATCGCGCTCGATATCTTTTGCAGTGATAACCGTGACTGAACTCGCGATCTGGTCGATCGGTGTCTCCGTCGCGGTTGGGCTGACCACAATGGCCGCTTGCTTGGTCGGCCCACCCGCCTGTTGCGCATCGGTGGGCGCTTGTTGCGCGGTGGGTACGGCGCGTCGAGATACGGAAGGCCGTTCGGCGGCCGGCTCTGAGCGGTTCGTGCTCTGATTTGCGGGCGCCTGGACCTCGATGGTCGGGAGCAGATTTGGAGATGCCGACTGCTGGGCTTCGGCGGCGGAAATACCCAATGAAAGGATTGGCCCCAGAAAGGTGGATGCAAGCAGATAGTTGCGACGCCGCTGTGCGGCAACGATGGCGGAAGACATAGCTCGGACCTCGGTATGACGTCAGTGGCACGTCACAGCGAACCAAGTCTCACCATGTGCTTGCGCAGCATTGGTGAAGCTAATGTCTGTACTCCCCGACCGACATCGTCGCGTGTGACCACGGCTGACGGCAGGTCTCCTGGCTCGCGGGTCGATACCTTGCGTCGCCTTCCCAGGACCGAGATTCCCAGTGGCACGTGACGAAAGATTCACCGCTTACAGTTGCGGGGGCAGCCGCGGCATTGGGGAAACCTCCCTCACCGCATTCCCTTTTGATCCCCGGACAAGGGAACCGTCGGAATGACGGTAGGAGTTTGTCAAGATGAGAGTCAATCCCATCGTGCCGTGGTTGTCATCCTGACTGGGCGGGGGGCGCCTTTTTTGTCGCGGGAACGTTGGGCGCTGAAGCTCTCGATTGCAACGGAGCGCGCCTCCGTTATGGATACGACGGGGCGCTTCCTCACCCCGTCAGCACCGGGCCGCCGGCTTTTTTCCAGGCGTCGATGCCGCCTGCGATATGCGCCGTGTTGGTCAGGCCCGCATCCTTGGCGGCCGCCACAGCCATGGCGGAGCGCTCACCGAATGCGCAGAAGAACACGATGCGCCGTCCGGTCGCCGCGGCGACTTCGCGCAACATGCCGCCGGGCAAGAGGCTTTCGCCGATCGTGGGATAGGGCGCGTGCAGCGCGCCGGGCAGGGTACCGTGCTTGGCGCGTTCGCTGTTTTCACGAAGATCGACCAGAAGAATATCGGGCCGGCCGAGGCTCTCGATTCCCTCGCGGGCGCTGAGCGCCAGACCTTGTCTGGCAAGATCGTCCTGGTGCAGGCCGACATGCATATTGGCCGGTACCACCACATCCATCATCTTCGGGTTAGGCAAATTCAGATTGCCCATCAGCTCGACATATTCATCCACCGAGCGGACCTGCAGCCGCGGATTGAAGCGCTTTTCCTCGCCGATGGTAGAGACGGTATCGCCCTTATAGTCATGGGCGGGAAAAACCATCGTCTCATCGGGCAGCTTGAGCAGCCGACCAAAGATGGAATCGTATTGCGCCCGGGCGCTGCCATTCTGGAAATCGGTGCGGCCGGTGCCACGGATCAACAGCGTATCGCCTGTGAATACGCGATCACCCATCAGGTAGCTGTAGGAATCGTCGGTATGGCCGGGTGTGTACATCACGTCGAGACTGAGGCCCTCGATCATCACCTTGTCGCCCTCGGAGACCCGCATCGCCACCACGTCGGCCTTGCTCTGTTCGCCCATGATGGTGACGCAGTGGGTCCGATCGCGCAACTCGCCGAGCCCGGTGACGTGGTCGGCGTGCAGATGGGTGTCGACGGCCTTGACCAGTTTGAGATCGAGTTCGCGCAACAGCTGGCAGTAGCGATCGACCTTCTCCAGCACGGGATCGAGGATCAGCGCCTCGCCGCCGGCGCGGCTGGCCAGCAGGTAGCTATAGGTTCCCGAAACGCTGTCGAAGAGCTGGCGAAAGATCATGGTCGGCACGCCTGCGAAATGATTGGGCGCATGACAAGACTCCTTAAGGCCGCACCAATGTATATCCGTTTTCGGTCAGCGACAGAATTTGCCCGACGCCGACCTGGACCGGCGTCGCCACGGAAATGAACTCCGGCCGCTTGCCGGTTTCGCGCTCGATGGTATCGGCGGTATTCAGGCAGACATCGAAGCGCACGCCTTGCGCGACCAGGCTCTCGACCAGTTTGCGGTTGGTATTTTCAGGACGCAGCAAATCGATGCCCGGGCCGAACGTCACCACCTCGATCGCGACCTTGTCGGGATCGTAGAATTTCAGCAGGTTATACGCGACGCTGATCACGAGGCCTTGCTTCTTCGGATCGTTGTCCGAGAGCTGCAACACGATGCGATGCTCGGCGAACGGTTTGTCCGGCAGCGGCGCCTGCTCGGCCCGGGCTGCAGACCATGGCATCGCCGCCGCCAGCGCTGCGATCACGGCGCAGCCGAAGGCGCGAACGATCGAGCGTCGATATGCCAAAAGATGCTTCATCCCTGTCCCGCCAGGCCCGGGTTATCGTCGACGCCCCTTAACGTGACGCCGGCGCCATGTCGATCCGGCGTCTTCAGGGAGCGCAGATGTTTTGCCAATACATCCCATACCGGTGCGCCGCTCTGTTCGTTGACCGAGGCCCATCCGGCTACCCTGTAGCTCTTGCCAGCCTCGAGCGAGCGGCCGTTATCGAGCTTCAGTTCGGAAATCCGCCGTCCGGCAGATTCCGCGGGCGTGCAGGTGTAGGCTATGCCGCCGACGCGAACCATATCACCGCCCTGTTGATAATAAGGATCGGCATTGAAGAGATTGTCGCAGACGTCTTCGAGGACATCCTTGATCTGGCCGCCGGTCATGCTCAGGACATAGGTTTCGGGGTACGTGATGGCGGTCTCGGACAGCACGTCTTCCATTGTCACGGGCTGCCCCGGCAGTAGGCTTGGACCCCAGCGGAAGCCTGGCGACAGCGCGATTTCGGTGTCGAGTTCGCCGCGCAACGCGTCGCAGATCAATTGATCCACGGTGCCGCTGAAATTGCCGCGACGATAGAGCAGTCGATCAGCGGTCGCGATCTTTCCGGCGTAGTCTGCCGCATGGGGCCCGCGCATTTTCTCGATCAGCGCCTGCATCGACGGATCCGGTTTCAGCAATTCCGAGAACACGGGAAGCAGCCGGTAGCGCGCATCGCTAACCCGGCCTTTTGCAATGTCGAGATCGAGTACGCCGAGGAATTTTCCGTTCGAGCCGGCATTGGTCACCAGCGTGGTGCCGCCGGCATTGGTCACGGGTATCGGCCGCGGAATGGCATCGTGGGTATGGCCGCCGAGGATGACGTCGATCCCGCTGACGCGGCTGGCGAGCTTGAGATCGACGTCCATGCCGTTATGCGACAACAGCACCACGGCATCGACCTTGTCGGTGGTGCGCAAGCCGCTGACCAGCTTCTGCAATTCGTCGTCGCGGATCCCGAACGTCCAGTCTGGCGTAAAGCGCTTCGGATGCGCGATCGGCACATAGGGAAAGGCCTGTCCGATCACGGCGACGCGGTGGCCGCCGATCTCCTTGATCGTGGCCGGCTTGAACACGCGTCCCGAGGCGGGATCGAACGCCTTGGCGTCGTTGAACGCGGCTTCCTCGGTGAGGAAAACGTTCTGCGCCAGGAATTCGCCCTTGAAGCGCTCCAGGTTACTGCGCAGCGCCGTTTCACCATAGGTGAATTCCCAATGGCCGGTCATCGCCTCGATGCCGAGCAGGTTCGCCGCCTCGACCATGTCGGCGCCCCGCATGGTATTGGCGAGCCCGGTGCCCTGCCACAAATCGCCGCCATCGAGCAGCAGCGAGCGCTCGGAGCCGGCATCGCTGCGCAGACGCTCGATCAGCGTCTTCAGATGCGCGAAGCCACCAAGCTTGCCGAACCGAACGGCGGATTTCTCGAAATCGAGCGAGGTGAAGGCGTAGGCGTCGGCGCTGTCAGGCCTTATGGCGAAGCGGTCGAGAAAGGCGCGGCCCACCAGATGCGGCGGGTTTCCCTGCATCGCGCCGATCCCGAGATTGACGCTCGGCTCGCGAAAATAGACCGGCAGCAATTGCGCGTGGGTGTCGGTCATGTGCAGGATGCGCGCATTGCCGAAACGTTCGAGATCGTAAACGCCCGCGCCGTCGGCGCAGCGCGCGCTGCGCGGCAATCCCCCCGCGAGCGCGGCAGCGCCGGCGAGTTGAAGAAAATCCCGGCGCCGGATGGTCATGCGATGTCTCCGCGCCTTTTTCCGGATCATACTCCAGGCTCAGCGTATCTCGAGTGCTTTCCAGGCTTCTTTCTCGCTTGTCGCCTGGAAAATAGATGCCTTGGCCAGCGCTTCGGCTTCCTTCGATGACGCGATCGCCTTGTCGAAGTCGCCGGCATCAGCCGCTTTTTTCGCAGCCGCCAAGGCCGAGGCCGTCACGGTCCATTGATTGCGCAAGCTTCCAGCTTCCTTGTTGGCGGCTTCGGCCGCGGCATAGGCGGCCTTGAAATCGGCTTCGGAGCCGGCGGCCAACGCCGACGTTGCGCCTGCGATCAGCAGCACTGAAGTCACCACGAAGGTGGATGTCCGCATCTTATCCCTCATGGCCGCGCACCCGGGCCGGAAATCGGCAGTCCGTTGCTGACATAGGACAAGTAATATTCGAGATCGCGGTATTCGTCGTCCTGCGGATTGAGCGGCACGCCGCGGATCTGGCTGTTGCAGGTGGTGAAGCGCCGGCTGATCGTGCCCATCCCGCTCCATTCGGAGCGGTAGATTGGCATCGCATTCAATATTCCGAGTGCGGGCGCCAGCACTTCGGCGCGTATCCGCTCGCCCGGGGTCTGCACGTGGCAGGTCGCGCAGGAGAAATTGAGCTGGCCACGCCGGGTGTAGAAATAACGCTTGCCGTTCTGGTAGGCCTCCAGCGCGCGCGGATCGTCCGGGATCTTGATGTCAAACGGCTTGCCGCGCGATGTGAACGCCATATAGGCGGTCAGCGCGGCCATCTCGTCTTTCACATAGGAGAACGGTGGTTCGCCGTTGGCCTCGCGGCAGCGGTTCAGCGCCAGTTCGAGCGTAACGACCTTGCCTTCCCCAGCGTCGAAATACGGATAGTTCTGTCGAATGCCGATGCCCTTGTTCGGAAAGCAATCCGCATAACTCTTGCCGTTCTTGAACGGCTTGGAGAACATCTCCTTGCCCATATCGAGCGAAAACTCATAAGGCGGGAATTGCTCTTTCTCCTCCCATTGCCGGTGCATGTCCTCGTTCATCGAATAGGGGCCGTTGACGAAATCCTCCAGCTTCACCTTGGGAAATTTCTGGGCGAAGAAATTCCTGAACGCTTTCGCGTCGGCCACCGGATCGGGCTTGTCAGCGGCGACAGCGGACGGCACGGCTGTAAACGCCAGCGCTGCCAGCGCGAGGGCGGCCGAGGCAAAATGGATCACAGGTCGCACGTTCACTTCTCCCTGGCGTTTTCAGCGAAAGCTTGCCCCGCACTTGATGCGAGGGTGGACACCGGCTCGCGTGAAGAAAACGCGTCAAAACAAAAACCGTTATTGAATCTTCGCCGTGGCCGTATCGGTCGCACCCTTGTTGTCGACCCAGCTGATTTTCAGGTCATCGCCCTTCTTGCCGCCCTTGAAGCTGAACTTGACGTAGGGGTCCTTGGAGACCGCCGCTCCCCAATCCGCGACGAAGACACTCTTGCCGTTATATTCGAAGGTCAGTTCCTGGATGAAATGTGGCGGAATGACCTCGCCCTTGGCGTCCTTGACGAAGCCGGAATCCATCGGATGCTGGATCAACGCCTGGACTTCGGTGGTCTCTCCGCTCGAAGTGGCGCGCACGCGAATGGTCGATGCCATCAGAATACTCCCTTATTCATCATTTTGCGATTCAGCCGCCGCAGCCGCCGACGGTCACTTTGACTTCCTTGGTTGCGCTGTAGAGCTTGCCGCCGGCTTCCACAATCGCGATCACGTTGCTGGTCTTCGCCATCTTGAGGCGATTGGCCACGCTTGGCATGGTCCCTGCCGGAATCTTGTAGGACGCCGCCAGCGCGTTCGGATTTTCGCTGACCAGAAACGCGATCGAAGTTACATCGGCAAGGGTGGTGCTGACCGAGATCGGAACCACCGCGCCGTTCTCGGCGATTTCCGGCGCGTCGAGCCTGACCTTGTCGGATGGCTCGGCGGTCTTGCCATAGAGCGATTTGATCGCGTCCGCTTCGCTCTTCGCCTTGAACGCATCTTCCGGATATTTGTCGTTGGCCGCGGCGAACGCCGGAGCCAGGCTGAACGGAATGTTGCCGAGGCCGACCAGCGCGACCGCCCCGGCGCCTTTCAGGATCACGCGCCGCGCCGGTGAAAATCCGTTGTCAATGATGGTCATCTATCGTCTCCTAAGGCGAGTATTCGCCATCACAATGTCTGCAGGAAGTCCACGATCGCGTTGATCTCCTGGTCGGTCAAAATGCGATTTCGTCCGAACGGAGGCATCACGGTTTGCGGGTTACGCTTGGTTTCATCATACAGGATGGCAACGAGATCGTTGCGGTCGGGATATTTGCTTTTGATATCCTTCAGCGCCGGCCCGATGGTGCCCGGAAGATCGCCGCCCTTGATCTCGTGGCAGGTCAGGCAATTGCCCTTGCCGCGATCGAAGGCCAGCTTTTGACCCTCGGCGGCCGAGGACTGCGCGCAAGCGCGAGTCACGGACGCGGTGGTGCCGATCAGCAATGCCAACACGAGCGCCTGTAACAGCACGGGAGGCGTCGAAGGATGGTAGGTCAAAGGCGTTTCCCGCAATTCTATTTCGGTTGCATCGTGTCGAGTGGTCCGGTCGTGCGCGGCGTGACATTTCGGCCTTCCGCCGTGGACACGATCTTGATGTCCCCGGGGTCGGCACACGCGTTCATGCACGGCTTGGCCATGGTATCAGGTCTTGGGTCGACCCAGATGAAATTGTCGCGATTGGGCATTTTGACTTTCGGCAAGCTGTCCCGGTCGGCGACGAATTCATTGGGGACGACATCGTTCAGGTGCAGAATATAGGCGGTCAAAGCATAAACGTCATCGGCTGACAATGTGTGCGGCGCCGCCATTGGCATGGCGCGGTTAATGTAGTCCCACAGCGTCGGCGCAAATGGCCAGTAGCTGCCCACCGTCAGCTCCGGCCGGTCGTGCGTGAGCGTTCCTGCGCCGCCCACGAGTTTGGGAAAGCGGCCTTCACCTTCGCCGAAGATACCATGGCAGGCGGCGCATTGCTCCGCGTAGACCTCTGAGCCCCTCTGGACCGTGCCTTTGCCGGGGGGCAGGCCCACCCCATCGTCGCCGCGCACGTCGATATTCCAGCCGGTAATCTGGGCTGGCGTGGGTTGGTCGCCATAACCATAGAAGCCAGGCTCCGCCGCGCGCGCCAAGCTGCCGTCAGCGGCGATCATGCCGGCGCAGAGCAGCAGGGCAAGCTTACGCGAGCTGAACATCGAACACGCTCCCGTCAGGCTTGACCTGCCAGGTCTGGATCGAATTGTTGTGATAGACCGAATTCGATCCGCGCTGCTTTCGCAGTTGCGTCATCGTCGGCTGGACATAACCGGTCTCATCGATC